>JBAWVC010000046.1:0-14023 GCA_037147455.1 Verrucomicrobiota bacterium
GAGGCGTCCGTCGAGAGAAGTCGGACGGCTCGGCGAGCCATCCCTACCAATGATGGTCTCACCAGCTTTCCCCTCACGTCAGGATGTCTGAAGGTAGCCAGAGCCGCCAGGACACCCGTGATTTTCAGTAGGTGCATTGCAGGACGACGCGTTCCCCGCAATGGCAGTGGACGACGATCTCTTTGATTTTTCCCTCCGCATCCTTTTTGAGCTCCAGCTTGGGAAACTCCTGGCTCTGCGGGGAATCGATCCGGAGGCTGGGGTGGAGCAAGGGGGAATCCACCGGCATTTTTATCGGAGCTTGAGCGGAGGTGGTGACGACCGGGCGATTTTCTAAAAAGTCTCTCATGGTTTCGGTTTTTCCGGAATTGGTGCCGGCGTGGGGGATTGTTCGGCGGAGAGGCTGATCGTGATGCGCTCGTTGCGGGGGAGGTTCGGGGCGGTTCCGGGGACGGGCGCCGTGTCGCCGTAGCCGGTGACGCGCTCGATCTTCTTGGGGTCGACGGCAAAATGTTCCAGGGTGCGCCGGGCGGCATTGGCCCGGTCGGCGCTGAGCTCCCACGGCCCGTAGCCGCCGTCTTTTTTCTCGTTCAAGCGGCTGGTGTGGCCGTCGATGAAAACGCGGAAGTTGTAGCGCTCGATCAGCCAGGAGAGGTTCTGGAGCACGAACGTTCCCCACTCGGTCAGCTCGGTCGAGCCTTCCCGGAAGAGCGGCTTGTCGTCCTTGTTGTAGAGCGTGATCTTGAGCCCCTCGGTCGTCAGCTCGATGTCAATCGGGCTCTCCTTCTCGGTTTTGACATTGAGCAGGCGGGTGAAATCGCGGGCGATCGCGCGCAGGAATCCCTCGTTCGCCGTGATTTCCTTGGTGGGGACGCTGGACTCCTTCCTCGTTCCCGCGATGTGTTCGTCCATCGTGCCCGACGAGACTTTGTCGAAGTTGACATACGGGTCCTGAAAATAGCGGGCGGTGGCCGCGACGATCTCCGGCCTTTGGCTGCTGATCCACAGGACCATGAAGAGCGCCATCATGGCCGTGACAAAGTCGGCGTAGGCGACCTTCCAGGCTCCTCCGGAGTAGCCGGAGTCGTGTTTTTTTTTCGATCTCACTGGGCTGCCTTCTCGGGTTTCGGGATCAATTTCGTCCGCTCCTCCACCTCGTCCGCGCTCGGGCGCATGTCTGGCGGGATGCACCGCCGGGCGACCTCCACGGCCATGATCGGGGCCATGCCGTTAACGAAGCTGACGCAGGCTTGCATGATCATCGAAAAATAGGCGGCGTGCTGGCTGTTGTTGGTTTTGATCCTGGTGGTCAGCGGGTTGACAAATCCGTAGGCGAGAAAAACCCCCAGGAACGTGCCGGTGAGGGCCGCCGCGACTTTTTCGCCGACGGCGTTTGGCCCCTCGGCGATGGCGCTCATCGTGTTGATGATCCCCATGACGGCGGCAACGATCCCGACGCCGGGCAGGGAGTCCCCGACGAGCTGGAGGATATGGATCGGCTGGTTCTCGTGGTCTTCCATGGTTTCCAGCTCCGCGCTCAGAAGCGTGTGGAGCTGCTCGG
The DNA here is from genome assembly GCA_037147455.1 of Verrucomicrobiota bacterium. GTDB lineage: Bacteria > Verrucomicrobiota > Verrucomicrobiia > Chthoniobacterales > Terrimicrobiaceae > QYQL01. The sequence goes on from JBAWVC010000046.1 coordinate 1,562, forward strand.
GGCGGACGCGCCCGTCAATGACCGGGCGCAGGCTGTTCCGGAGGGCTTCGACCTTGCCGGCGTCCTTCAAAAAGGAGGGATACTTCGAGAGGATGGGGCTTGCGGTGGGATCCATCACATCGTCCTCGATCGCCACAAGCCCGCCGCGCCGGGCCTTCGTGAACAGCTCGAAGAGAAGCATCAGCAAATCCAGAAAATCGGATTTATTTCCCGGCGAGCCCCTGATCGCGACCTTCACCTGCACGATGAGTGTTCGCAGGGTGCTGGGCGGGCTGGCGACGACGAGGATGCCGGCCGCGATCCCCCCGATGATGATGAATTCCGCCACCTGGAGGAGGACCAGAGGGTTTCCGCCCCCGACCATGAACCCGCCGACAGCGGACACCAAAACAATGAGGAAGCCGACAAAAAGGAGCATAAAACTATCGGGAGCCTCTCACGAGTCCACCATCGACTCCAGAAACTTCCGCAGGCACAGGATGGCGTGCGCGTTGATCTGGCAGATCCGGGACTCCGACACCCCGAAAACAACGGCGATTTCCGCCAGGCGCATCTCCTCGAAGTAATACATGGAGAGAACCTTTCTCATCATTTCCGGCATCTGCTGGATCCGTTCGGCAACGATCGCCACCAGCTCCCGCTTTTGGACGGCCAGGTCGGCGATAACGGCGCCCTCGTCGGCGATGAGATCGTGCATCAGGTCGGCCTCGCCGGTGTCCAGCGGCGCGTCCAGATTGACGTAGCAGACGGGCTTCACCTCATCGAGAAGGGAGGCGTATTCCGCAACGCTCAAGCCGAGTTCATCGGCGATATCCTCCTCGGTGGCGGCGCGCCCATGCGCCTGCTCAAAGTTGGCGATGGCATCCGAGACCAGCCGGGCCTTGCTGCGGCACGAGCGCCCCATCCAGTCGGAACTCCGGAGCTCGTCCAATATGGCTCCCCGGATCCGCCCGGAGGCGTAGGTGCCAAAAGTCGTTCCCTGGGAGGGCTCGTAGCGGCGGTGGGCCTGGACCAGCCCCACCAGGCCGGCGCTGACCAGATCATCCACTTCGATATGCGACGGCAGGGCAACCCGCAGGCGGTTGACGATCGAATTCACGAGGGGAAGGTAGTTGCGCAGGGTCTCCTCCTCCCCGGCCTCATAAGCTTTTTTGACGGCCCCCGAACCGGCAGGCATCCTTTCTGTTGGCAGTGGCCCTGGCCGTTGCGGGGAGGAAGTCATGGAGATGGACGGCCTAGGTGGTGCCGGCGCCTTCGCGTTGACGGCGGGATTTTTGCATGGCCACCTCGCGAACCGAGCCGGCGACAACCATGCGAAAAACCCGAAAAAGAAGCGCGCCGACGATGCAGCCGGCGCTCGAGTGCAATACGACCATCCACAATTCGCCGCCCGCCATAACCCCGGCGGCCATCACGATCAGGAAGCCAACAAAACCGCCAAGCAACATAAAGTATTTCATAGGAAGAAACTGATGAGAACGAATCAGCTGCTTACAAAGCATGTTGTGTGCCATCTTGATTGTTTTATTCATAAGTCAATAATGTGTAGATAATAACAAAACACTAAATCCTGAGATCAATGTTTTCTGAACCGCCTATGTCCGGGCATTATCTTCCATATCGGAAGAAGCTGCCGTTTCTGAACGGGAAATTTCTGCCGGCCTGGGTGGGGCAGGGGATCAGGCGGCGACCGGGGCGCACGGCCCAAACGGACGGGATGCCCAATACAGTTTACTTAAGAAGTTTTTATCCGCAGATTAACACAGACGAGCGCAGATTTTAATACAAAAACACTAACTATCAGTTGGTTATGCAGTAATCTGCGAAAATCTGCGTCCATCTGTGGATCAATCTTTTCCTGCTAAGTAAACAGGGATGCCGCTTCTTCCGGGGAAGAGTTCCAATATCCAATGTCCAACAAGGAATTTCCAATCATCAAGGGAAGAAGGGAAACGTTCGCGATTCCGTCCTTGGAAATTGGAAGTTCCTTGTTGGTTATTGGAGATTCTTCTGCCTCAGGAATCAATGGGGATCAGGCGGCGGTCAGGGCGGGAGCCTCGGCAATTTTTTCCATGGCGGATGGGGGGGCCATGATAATCCCGAGGGTTTGGATTTCGGATTGGGGCGGGATTTCCTGGTAGGAGAGGACGACGAGCCGTGGGAGGGAGGGTTCGAAGAAGCGCTTGAACGCGAGGCGGAGCTCGGCGCCGGTGATGACGAGCGGCTGGAGGCCCTGTTCGACGAGGAAGTTCGAGCGCTCCATCAATTCGCGCAGCAGATACTGGGCGGTCGAAGGGTCCACGCTGAGGATGACTTCGAAGTGGGTGCGCTGGACGCGGGCGGACAGGTATTGTTCGAGGCGCGGGTCGAGGGTGATGGCTTTGAGGATTCCGGGTTCGGCCTCGTAGGCCGGGGCGAAGTAGATCCCGAGGCGTCGGCGGACCTGCTCCGCGAGCTCGTCGGGATTTTTATTGACCGGGGCGAAGTCGGCGACGGCCTCGAGGATGACGGCGAGGTTTTTGATGGGGATCCCCTCGCGCAGCAGGTTTTCCAAAATCCGCTGGACGACGCCGAGGGTGACGAGGTCGGGGAAGAGTTCCGCCACGAGGGCGGGGTGGGTCTCCTTGAGCCCGTCCACCATATTTTGGACTTCCTGGCGGCTGAGGACCATGCCGCTGATCTGCTTGAGGGTTTCCGACAGGTGGGTGATCACGACCGAGACGGCATCGACCACGCTATAGCCGCGCAGCTCGGCCTCGCGGCGCTCCTCGTCCCCGATCCAAAAGGCGCTCAATCCGAAGACGGGCTCCTTGGTCGGCACGCCTTTGAGCTCGGCCTGGCTGCCGGTCACGTCCATGGCCAGCCAGCGGCCGGGCATGATGGATCCGGAGGCCACGGTTTTGCCCCGGAGGAGGAACCGGTATTGGTTCGATTCCAGGTCCACGCAATCGTGGATGGCGATCGGGGGGATGACCATGCCGGTCTCAGAGGCGAAGGCCCGGCGGACGCCGGTGATGCGGTCGAGGAGGTCGCCCCCCTGGGCGCGGTCTGCGAATTTGATGAGGCCGAAGCCGAGCTCGACCGCGAGCACCTCGGTGGAGGTGAGCTTGCGCATCTCTTCGGCTGCCTGGAGCTTGGAGGATCCTCCCGCCGGCAAAGCTTTCCCGCTTTTGTCCTTCAGGGCCGGCGCCGCCTCTCCGGGGGCAAGGCCTGCCGGGCCCGGCCGGCCTTTCCTGGATTTCTTCATCAGGTTCCAGGCCACGACGCCAACGATCGTAGCGAGGATCAGGAACGGCACGCCCGGCATCCCGGGCATGACGGCGAAAAACAGGAGCATTCCGGCGACGACCAGCATGGCCCTCGGGTAGCCGGTGATCTGCGTGGAGATCTGGTTGCCGAGGCTGTTTTCGTCCGCCGTGCGGGTGACGAGCAGCGCGGCCGCCACCGACACCACGAGGGCCGGGATTTGCGTCACGAGGCCGTCTCCGATCGAAAGCAGCGTGTATTTCTGGATGGCATCGGCGAAAGACATCCCCTTTTGGAGCATGCCGATCCCGAACCCGCCGATGATATTGATGAGGGTGATGAGGATGCCGGCGATGGCATCCCCGCGCACGAACTTGCTGGCCCCGTCCATGGCCCCGTAGAAATCGGCCTCCTTTTGCACATCGGAGCGGCGCTTCGAGGCGGTCAGCTCGTCGATCATGCCGGCGTTCAGTTCGGCGTCGATCGCCATCTGTTTTCCGGGCATCGCATCGAGGGTGAACCGGGCGGTCACCTCGGCGATGCGCCCGGCGCCCTTGGTGATGACCACGAAGTTGATGATGACCAGGATGAGGAACACCACCGCGCCGACCAGGTAGTTGCCCTGGATCAGGATTTTTCCGAACGCCTCGATGACCTGCCCGGCATAGCCGTCGAGGAGGATGAGCCGTGTCGAGGCGATGTTGAGCGAGAGCCGCAGCAGGGTGACGGCCAGGAGCACGGTCGGGAAGCTCGAGAACTCGGTCGGCTCCTTCACGTAGATGATGACCATCATGATGAGGAGCGTGATGGCGATATTTGCGGAGAGGAGGAGGTCGAGGACGAACGGGGGCACCGGCAGCACCATCACGATCACGATGATGAACATGCCGAGCGGGAACAGCAGGTCGGCCTGGGAAAGCAGGGAGGCGATGCCGCTCTTGGGCTTGCCGGGATTTATTAAAAGGGCGGAGGCCATGGATCAGGGTTTGGGGGCGCTCAGCCGGCGCTCCTTGAGCCGGTGGAAATAATAGCGGTGGGTGCGATACACGAAGCCGAGGATTTCCGCGACCCCCTGGTAGAGGTCGGGGGGGATCGACTTGCCGACCTCGCCGATTTTGTAGAGCGCCTGGGCCACCGGCCGGTTCTCCACCATCGGCACCCCGTTTTCCTGGGCCAGCCGCCTGATCCTCTGGGCGAAAAGGTTCCGGCCCTTGGCGAGGACCACCGGCGCGACATCCACCCCGCGCTCGTATTTCAAGGCCACGGCAAAGTGGGTTGGGTTGGTGATGACGACATCGGCCGTCGGGATCGCCCCGAGCATCTGCTTGACCATGAGGCGGCGCGCCATCGCCCGCAGGGCATTTTTGACCAGGGGGTCGCCCTGGGCCTGCTTGGCCTCGTCCTTGACCTCCTGGTGCGTCATCTTCATGCCCTTGTGAACTTTGGCCTTTTGGTAGATGTAGTGGATGAGCGCCAGCGCGCTCATGGCCATGGCGAGCCGGAAGATCATGGCCATCGCCGATCGGAAGATGAATTCTCCCAGGCGGACCGGGGGCACCGGGGTGAAAAAGATCGGGTCCGAGAGGATTTCCTGCAGCGAGATGTAAACCAGCGTTCCGACGATGATCAGCTTGATGAAATCCAGGCCCATCTTCACCAGGGCCGCCGCGGAAAAGATCCTTTGAAACCCCTGGACGATATCGAGCTTCTCCGCGCCGTTCTCAAACGCCTTCATGGTCAATTGGAACCCGGACTGCAGCCCGCCGGCCAGGATGCCCGCGAGCATGCACGAGAGCAGCAGCGGGATGAGGAACATGCAGATCGAAGAGAACCCCAAAGTGATCGCCCCGGTCACTGCCTCGGACGTGATTTGGAACTCGTTGAGATGGCCGAGCACCTGGGATGCGAAAAGGAGCATTTTGGCGGAGACCGCCGGCACGACGGCCAGGAGGACGAGGTATCCCGCCACCAGGCCCGCCACGAGCTGGATCTCCGGCGCCTGGGCGAACTGCCCCTTCTCGTGCGCCTCCGAGAGCCGCTTCTCCGACGGCTCCTCCGTGGCGTTCTCGCGGTCCTCAGCCATATCAATGCACCGCCTCCAGCATGAGTTCCGGGATCTGCCGCAGCACGTGCATAATCTGGTGCGCCGTGAGGGTCAAAGTCAGCCCGAAGAGGAACAGGCCGGCCAGGATCTGCACCGGGAAGCTGAGGACGAAGACGTTGAGGCTCGGCGCCGCGCGGCCGAGCGTGGCAAAGCAGAGGTTGACCAGGAAGCTGATGGCCAGCATCGGGGCGGCGATCTGCAGGGCGATCAGAAATATCCGCCCGGTCGAGTGCATGAGCACGTCGGCCGTGTGGTTGCCCATGGCGGCGGCCGGAGGGATGATCTCGAAGCTCCGGGAAAACGCCATCAGGCACCACAGGTGGGAGTTGGTGGCGAGGAAGAGGATCGTGGACAGCGCGACCAGCATCGTGTTCGCCGGAGACGCGCGGTCGCGGGTGAAGGGGTCGATGTTGGCGCTCAGCGACAGCCCGATCGCAACGGAGATATACTCGCCGGCCACCTCCAGGGCGTAGAAAATCAGGCGCGACGCCAGGCCCATGATCGCGCCGACCGCCAGCTCGTGGACGATTTGCAGGGCCCCTCCGATCCATGTGGCCGGCAGCACAAACCCGGGCAGGGCGACCGGCGCCAGCGTCAGTGCCAGGAGAAAGGCCAGCGCGACCCGGACCTGCCTCGGAATCATCTGCCCGGAAAATACCGGCATCAGCAAAAGCATCCCGGTCGCCCGGGTGAAAATCAGGAAAACCGGGTAGGCCTGGCTGTGGTCGAAGAAGCTCACCCGGTCATCTCCGCGATTCGGCTCAGGAAAAAAACCGTGAACTCCATGAGTTGGCGGATCATCCAGGGCGCGCCGATGACGAGGACGGCCCCGACCGCCAGAAGTTTTGGGGCGAAGCTGAGCGTCGGCTCCTGGATGCTGGTCACGGCCTGGAGCAGGCTGACCACCACGCCGACCAGGATCGCGGCCAGCAGCACCGGCGCGGTCACCAGTAGGGAGGTGGTGACCAGCATCCGCAGAAACTCGATGGCCATTTCCGGCGTCATAGCCCGAAGCTTTGCAGGAGGGACTTGACCACGAGCATCCAGCCGTCCACGAGGACGAACAGCAGCAGCTTCAACGGCATCGAAACCATCGTCGGCGGCATCATCATCATGCCCATGGCCATGAGGACCGAACCCACGAGAAAATCGATGACCATGAAGGGGATGAAAATCAGGAAGCCCATCTGGAATGCCGTCCGCAGCTCGCTGAGGACAAAGGCGGGCACGACGCTTGCAAACGGAACATCCTCAGGCGTGACCGGACCGGACTTGCTCAGGCCGATAAAAAAATCCAGCTCGGTCGCGCGCACGTGCGAGAGCATGAATTTTTTGATTGGCTGGCGCCCGCGCTCCATCGCGGTGGACGAATCGATCTGGCCGGCCTGGTAGGGGACGATGGACTCGTTGTAGACGCGGTCGGCGACCGGCGACATGATGAAAAACGTGAGGATGAGCGCGATCCCGATGAGGAGCTGGTTGGCCGGGGCGCTGGGCACGCCGAGGGCGGTGCGCACGAATGCCAGCACGATGACGATGCGGGTGAAGCTGGTCATCAGCATGACGAGCGACGGGGCCAGCGCCAGCAGGGTCATCACGAAGACGATCTGGATGGCGGTGCTGAAGTTCTGGCGCTCGTTGCCTCCGCCGATTTGGAAGTTGACCAGCGAGGAGGCGGGAGCGACGCCGGAGGCGCCGGCCACCGGAACCGTCGGCATGGTCGGCTGCGTCGGCTGGGCGGGATCCACGCCCCCTGCAGGCGCGGGGGATGCGGCCGTCTGCGCCGGCGCGGGGAGGACCAGCATCCACAAGGCGGCGGCGGCGAGGGGACCCGCGAGCCAGGCGGTGCGGCGCCGGGCGCTCATGGCTTGGTTTCTTTCTGCAGCAGGGGAGCGAACCCCTCCTCCTCCGGGACATCCCGCCCGAGGTGGCAGAGCAGGTCGATGCGGCCCTGGGAGACCCCGAGGAAAAGCCGGGTGGCCTCATACTCGGCGATGACAAGAAACTGCCGGTTCCCCAACGAGCGGATTTCCGAGACCTGGAGCTTGCGAGGGGCGTTCCTGCGCACGAGCCAGGCCGGCCAGCCCTGGCGCAGCAGGTAAACCGACAGCGCCGCCAGAAGGAGCAGGACCAGCGAGTAAAAAACGACCGGAAGGATCATGATTTCTCCCCCAGCAGATGGGTGATTTTAATCCCGAAGTTTTCTTCGACGACGACGACTTCGCCGCGGGCGATGAGCTTGTCGTTGACGTAGAGGCCGACCGGTTCGGTGGCGAGCTGGTCGAGCTGGAGGACGGTTCCCGCCTCGAGCGCGACGACGTCCTTCATCGGGAGGGTGCAGGAGCCGACCCGCACGGAGAGTTCGACCCGCACATCCAATATGAGGTGGAGGTCCTGGGTATCAAGTGTGCCGTTTGTCATGAGTTTATCTTTTCCTTTTCGCTATGGATTTGCGCCACCACGCGGGAGGCTTCGATTCCGACAGTCGCCAGAAACCGGGGCTTGGTGGCGACCCGGATCTGTGCGCGGGAGAGGGTTTCGCGGGGGAGCTCGAGCACGTCGCCCACGCGCAGCTGGATCGCGTCGCCGAGCTGGATCTGTCCCACGACCCAGTCCACGGTGATCGGGACGTCGATCTGTTCAAAGGGGGCGCGCCAGCTCGGCTTGGGCTTGCTCGTGGAGAGCTCGAGCTCGCGGTTGCGGCCGGCCTGCATGTTCTTGATGATCGGCTCGATCATCATGTAGGGGATCGCGATCTGCATCTCATCGACCATGTCCCCGGCCAGCCCCTCGATGCCGAGGATGAGCATCGCGGTATCGTTGGAGCAGATCTGCAGGAACCGCGGATTGGATTCGTATCCCAACTGCGTGGCGGCCAGGTTTTTTTCTTCCCGCCATTGCATGCACCACTCCCGGAGAACGATGGCGATCAGCTCATCGAGCAGGGCGATTTCAATTTCCGTGAGGTAGCGCGCCCCGTCGGTCGAGAGCCCCTTGCCGCCGAGCATGCGGTTGGCGAGGCTGAGCGCCATGCTGGGCGGGATCTCGAAGATGCCGATCCCGGGCAGGGACTGGACCCGGAAGAGCGCGATGTGGCTCGGCGTCCGCATGCTTTCCTGGAACCTGCCGAAGGTCATGGTGGTGAGCTTGGACATCTTCAGGTTCACATCGGTGCGCAGCAGGTCGGAGAACGCCACGGAGAGCGTGGAAATGTAGTCCTGGTGCACCATCCTCAGCCGCCGCAATTCCGCCTCGGCCAAAAAGACCGGCGTGCGAAAGTCGAAGGGCTCGATGGAGATCGACTCCGGATCGGCGAAGCTGTCCCCGCTGTGCGTAAAGACAGGGGATCGGTGGGTTGTCCCCTCGGCGATCAGGCGGTCGATATCGGATTGGTCGAGAAAATCGGACATCGGCGGGGGATGGTTATTGGATCACAAAATCCGTGAAGTAAATCTGGGTGACCACCGGCCCGCCCAGGATCCCGTTGACCCGCGAGATCAGCGACCGCCGGGCGGTTTCCCGCCCTTCGTTCCCTTCGAGGTTGGCCAGGCTCTGAGCCGAGAGGACCGTGATGACCCCGTCGCGCAGGGCGACCTCGTTGGTCTTGATGATTTCCTTGATGCCGGGGTTGTTGCTGGCGAACACCAGGTTGATCCGCAGGTAGCGGTTGCCTTCGGTGCCCGCCAGATTGACCATGATTTTTCCGAAGTCCACGGTCAGCTCCTTGCCCGTGGCGGCGTGTTGCGCCGGGGCCGCGTCCGGAGCTGCGGAGGAGGTGCCCGCTGCTGCGGGAACCGCCGCGGGGGCTCCGGCCGCAGGCGCCCCGACTGCTGCGACCAGCTTGGGCAGCACCAGAAAATCAATCATCAGATAGCAGGTCAGCGGGACGCCCAGGAGGAGTCCGAGCATAAGCGGCCAGACGCGGTGTTTTCCAGCGGGCGAGACCGAGGCGACCACCATCTCTTCGTCGACCTGCGCGAGTTTGTCTTTTTCGGCCATGACCGTCTTAGCGCTTGAGGTCGACGATTTCCTGGAGGACGGAATCCGAGACGGTGATAATCCGCGATCCGGCCTGGAAGCTCCGCTGCGCGGTGATCAGATCGGTGAATTCCTGGGCCAGATCCACGTTGGACATCTCGATGGTTCCCTGCTTCGTCGCTCCGAGGCCCAGGGTCCCGGCGGGGTCGCCGAGCGCGTTGATCACTCCGGCAGAAGGGGTTTCCCGGTAGAGGTTGCCGCTCGAGCGCTCCAGCGAGGTGGGGTCGTTGAAGCTCCAGAGGTGGATGGTGTTGAGCGTCGCCGAGGTGCTGTCGGAGTAGAACTCCGTGATTTCCCCGTCGTCAGCCACCGAGAAGCTCTGGAGCGGGTTGGTGACCGCATTGGTGAGCTTGATGTCCCCTGCGGCCCCCTGGACCCTGAGCCCCTGCGAGTTGACCAGGTAGCCGGTGGCATCGAGTTTGAAATTGCCGTCGCGCGTCACGAAGCTTTCCGAGGTGGCGGAGTTTTTGACCTTGAAGAACCCGTTCCCGGCGATCCCGATGTCGGTCGGCACCCCGGTGCTGCTCAGGGAACCCTGGGTGAAGTTTTGCCGGTTGGTGGCGACGTTCACGCCGGATCCCACCTGGAGCGAGGAGCTGGAGCCCGAGGCCGTTTCCAGCGTTTGGCTGAAGCTGTCCTCGTTGCGGGTCCGGGAGGATTTAAACCCGGTCGTGTTGGCGTTGGCGATGTTGTCGCCGATCGTTTCAATGCTTTTGCTGAAGGTGCGCAGAGCCGAAACCCCGCTGGTGAGTGAGCCGATGAGTGCCATAGTGTTTTTTTGTTGGTTGGAGTTTTTGTGGAGAGAATGGATCAGTTGGCAGCGGCCGCCAAAGCTGCGGGGGGAGCGTTCGTGATCGTCGTGACCAGTGCCGCATCGAAATGTTTTCCGCCGATCACGAGGGAGGGCTTGCCGTCCGCCATGACCACGGAGTCCACAAGCCCGGAGAGCTCGCCCAGCGCGGAGCCGGCATCTTTTACCGTGACAAACTTGCCCAGGTAAGCCGGGGCGGAGGCGGCGGCCTGCTGCGAGGTGAAGCTCTTGAACGATTCCGACAGGGTCCGGCTGTTCTCCAGCGAAGTGAAGTTGGCCATCTGGGAAATAAACTCGGTATCCTTCATCGGATTCATCGGGTCCTGCGCCGTCAGCTGCACGGTCAGCAGCTTCATAAAATCGGCGGAGCCCAGGGTCGTCCTGCCCGCGTTCGGGTTGGCGCCGGCATAAACAATATCTCCGGCAGCTACAGGTGGGATGGAAGTGATTGCGCTGGTGGTCATCTGTGAAGGATTTCGTTGACAAACTCAAAGCACGTTGCATGCCATCTTTTTTATCGCTCGTGTAAAATGCTACTTATAGGCATTTTACGTAGACCAAAACAATCTCCATCGCCCTGGTTGACGCCTTGATCCCCTCAATCCCCAGAGCGGGCAGAATTTGCCGGGGGCGAGCCGTCCCCGCCGTCGCGGGTTGGGTCATCTATTTTCCTCCCGCCGCCATTTTTCTGGACGACGCGACAGACATCCTGACGTGGAAGGAAATGAGGTGAGCCAAGAAGGGACAGGGGGCATGGGCGTCTCGCCCGTGTGGGCACTGATTTCCGTCTCGAATGGGGGCACCCGTTTTCCTCGCCCTTTCATTTTCTCCGGGCGAGGTCAGGATGTCTGGGGTCCGCGATTATTCTCCGGCTTCCCGTGGCCGGGCCTGGCCGGGGCGGATCTTGGAGGAGAGGATCGGATGGAGTTTTGTGGCGACATCCATCATCCACACGATGTGCCGGGCGCGCCAGCCGGCCGAGTCCTTCAAGTGCTGCAAGCTGGTGCCCGGGGCTGTGGCGGAGCCGGGCCCGGCTGCCGGCATGGCGGCATCGGCGGCATACCGGTAGGCATCGATGGCGCGGCGGGGTTCGTTGAGGCGCTCGAAACAGAGGCCTATCTGGTAAACGGCCGACAATTTCCATGCGGGGCCGCTGTCGAGGTTGGCCATGGTTTGATACATGCGAAGAGCGCGGAGAACCTCCCCGTGCGAGTAGAGAGCATTGGCCAGATCGTTGCCGGTTTTCATTTTCCAGTATGCGGCGAGAGCCGGGTCGGTTTCGTTTCGTGTCGAGAGAAGGAGGGCGAGGGTTTCCTGGATGGCCTGGTCTCGCTGTCCTGTGGCATCGAGGGATTGCACGATCAGCTGGCGGCAGGCGGGGACAGACTTGCTCAGGGAAAATTGCTCCAGAAATTGCCTGCCCGCTTCGATGGCCGCCTCGTATTGGTTCCTGCGGAAAAGCAACTCGGTGGCACGGAAGAGAACAAACGCCTGATCCTCCGGGGACAGGTCAAGCAGCTTGAGATGGGAGTAAATGCCGGCCGCCTCCTCGTATTGCCCGGCCTCGAAGTGGGTGTTTCCGATTTTGAGCATCGCCTGCCGGGCGAGATTTTGGCCTTTCGGGTCGCCGCCGGCACGGATGGATGCCGAGAGGACTTCGTAGAGATTGTTGAGCGAGCGGCCTTCCGCCCCGAGCTGCCGGTAAATATCGGCCAGGCGCAAATGGATGAGCGGGACCCGGGGCGAAGAGGGTTCGATGGAAAGGCATTTTTCGTAAGCGGCGGCGGCTTTGATGGGGTGGATTTTTTGCTCGTCCAGATAGGTGGCAAAATCAAACAGCGCACGGGATTCCACATCGGCAGGCAGCGATAACGATAAAATGGCGAGGTAATAGGATTCCACAAGTTCCGGTTTGCCGCTTGCTATCGCCTTGGCAATCCTGCCGAACAGATCCTCGGCCTTCTGGCGCTGCCTCTCAAGTTCCAGTTGGAGTTCGAATTCTGTCGGGCGGATGGGAGCTGAAGCCGGCAGTATGCCCTCCGTTGCGCGAGGCACCTCCGGCTTGAGAGTCGCCTCGGGAGTCGCCTCGGGAGTCGCCTCGGGAGTCGCCTCGGGAGTCGCCGCGGGAGTTGCCGCGGGAGTCGCCGTGGGAGTCGCCTCGGGAGTCGCCGCAGGAGTTGCCGCGGGAGTTGCCGCGGGAGTCGCCGTGGGAGTCGCCGTGGGAGTCGCCGTGGGAGTCGCCGTGGGAGTCGCCGTGGGAGTC
>JBAWVC010000047.1:0-13933 GCA_037147455.1 Verrucomicrobiota bacterium
GAAATGCGACCTCCTGCCGCAGAACGAAATTCTTTCAGAATTCCGCTACGAAGAAGAGGGGGCTGCCGGGCGTAGCGGAATTCTGAAAGAATTTCGAAAAACGCCCGGGAGGGCGAACCCGGGAGGGCGAACCTCCGTGTGAGCCGTGACTAATGGGTTCGGGCGGAGCCTCACCCTTCCGCTGGTTTTCTTCGCTGGCCACCGTGCACCCGATGCGGTAGGAGTTCCCCTATGAAAATGATCTCCTGCCTCGCAGTTCTTTTCGTAGCCCTCACGCTGTCCTCCGCCCGCTCCGCCACAGGCGGCGGCTGGCCTAAAACCTTTACGAGCGCGGGCACCGCGTTCACGGTTTACCAGCCGCAGGTGACCGGCTGGACGGGAAACACGCTCACCTCCCGCCTGGCCGTCTCCGTGCTGCCGCAGGGGGCCGCAGCGCCCCAGTTCGGGACCCTCGTTCTGACCGGAACGACGGACGTGAACAACGACCTGCAGACGGTTTCGCTCTCGAACATCACTCCCCTTCAATCCAATTTTCCCGCCGCGCCCGACCAGGCCTCGAACTATGCCGGAATGGTCTGCATCCAGGCCGCCGTCTGGGCGCAAAATCTCTCGCTGCCGGCGGTCCGCGCGAATCTCGCGGTCACGAGCGCCGAAGGCAAGCCGACCGTGACCGTGCAGAATCCTGTGCCGGCGATCTTTTTCAGTGAGTCCTCCGCCGTGCTCGTGCTGGTGAACGGAGACCCAGCGCTTCGTCCGGTCGCGGGAACGCAGCTCCTGCGCGCGATCAACACCCAGGCGCTGCTCGTGATGGACCAGTCGAGCGGGCTCTATTATTTGAGAATCAATGGCGGATGGTCGCAGGCTCCAGCGCTCGCCGGCCCATGGACCGCCGCGCAGAACCCGCCGGCTTCGCTGGCCAGCGCGCTCCAGAATGTTCCTTCGACCACCCAGCTTTTCGATCCGCCCAAGGGCGCGAAACCCGGGCCGACGCCCGCGATTTTCGTGAGCACCGGGCCGGCCGAACTGATCACCACGCAGGGCGCGCCCCAGTTTTCCCCGATCTCGGGCACCCAGCTCCTGCGGGTCTCGAATTCCGGCAGTTCGGTTTTTGTCTATGTGCCGAGCCAGGCCTATTACGTGGTGATTTCCGGGCGCTGGTTCTCAGCGCCTTCGCTGGGCGGCCCCTGGCAATACGTGCCTGCCGCGCAGCTCCCGGCGGATTTCGCCAACATCCCGGAGAGCGATCCGTCGGGGACGGTGCTGGCCTCGGTCGCCGGAACTCCCCAGGCGGGCGAGGCCGCGATCTCCGCGACCATCCCCCAGACCGCCACGATTGCGCGGACCGCGACGACGAAGGTCAGCTATGCCGGCGACCCGCAGTTCAAGCCGGTTGAAGGAACCCCCCTCTCGTATGCCGTCAACACGGCCACACCGGTGATCAAGGTCGCGGAGGACGCCTTTTATTCGGTCGTCAACGGCGTGTGGTTCCTGGCCCGTGCGGCCCTTGGCCCTTGGACGGTCGCGGACTCTGTGCCGGATGTGATCTACACGATCCCGCCGAGCAGCCCGGTTTACTACGCGACGAACGTCCATGTTTACGGCTCGACGCCGGACGTCGTCTATGCCGGCTACACGCCCGGCTATTTCGGGCCGTGCCTCTCGCCGGAGGGCGTAGTCGTTTTCGGCACGGGGTTCTGGTATCCGCCGTTTATCGGGCCCGATGTCTGGATCGGCCCCCCTCTCACTTACGGGTTCGGCGCAGGCTTCGCGTGCGGGCTGGCGACCGGGTTTGCGTTCGGCCTCGCCGCCGATCACGGCTGGGGATGCTCGCCCTGGTGGGGGCCATGGCACGGCGGCTGGGGGAATGTCAATAACATCAACGTCAACCGGAACTGGAACAACGTCAACGTCAACGCCCACAACGCCTACAACAACTGGTCGAACAACGTCGTCAAAAATAACGGGAACAACATCAACAACGCGAAAAACTGGAACAACGGAAAGAACGTCAACCGCACGAACGCCGAAAACACCGCGAGGAACGACGCCAACAAAGCCCGCTCGAACCCGGATTACCAGAACTGGAAAAACAACCATCCGAACGCCGCTGCGAACAACCGCCCTGCTGACCGCCCGGACAACCGTCCCGCGGATCGTCCCGGCAACCTGAATAACGCGGACCGCCAGTCGCTCAAGACCGACTCCTCACACCTCGGCAACAACAATGTTTTTGCGGGCAAGGACGGCAATGCCTACCGCTCGACCAATGATGGAAACTGGGAACGCCACGATTCGGGCAGCTGGTCGAAGCCGGACCATTCGTCGTTCGACGAAGGGACGCACTCGGACCTGAACTCGCAGCGCTTCTCCCGCTCGATGGGGGACACCCGTTCGTTTGGCGGCGGGGGATTCCGCGGAGGCGGCGGAGGTTTCCGCGGGGGCGGCGGCCGGAGATAAAGGCCCGCTGGATTTCGGGATCAAGCGATCGCGAGCTCGATTTCCTGCTGGCCGGGTGCGATCTCGAAAAGGACCGGAACGCCGGCGAATTGCTCGAGCAGCGCACGGTTTTCCAGCACGTCGTCCGCGGGGTCGCGGTCTATCGAATTGAGGATGAGCCCGCGGCATTCGAGTCCGCGGGCGCGGATGCTCTCGATTGTGAGCAGGGCGTGGTTGATGCAGCCGAGGCGGTTGGCGACAACGACGATCACCGGTAGCCCGAGCGCGGCAGCCAGATCGGCAACCAATGTCTTGTCCGCGAGCGGCACCAGCCAGCCGCCAGCCCCCTCAACCAGCACGGACCGCCGGCCCGCCGACACGGAGCGGAACCAGGATTCGAGGGCCGGAACCGAAACTGCCCGCCCTTCGTGACGGGCCGCCAGATATGGTGCCGCAGGCATCTGGAACCAGAGCGGGTTAATCTCGTCGAGTTCCAGTTCCCGGTCACACGCCTCCCGCAGGATTTCCGCATCCCGGCGGTCCCCGGAGCAGACGGGCTTAAGCGCGACCGTGTCGAGGCCGGCCCGCCGGAGCGCCCGGGCGAGCAGCGCGGTCACATACGTTTTCCCGACGCCGGTGTCGGTGCCGGTGAGGAACGCCCTCATTTCTTCTCCGCGTTGCAACAGCCAAAATCGACGGACGCCTCGGCGATGCGTCCCCACCCGGCGGCTGGTGGGGCGGGGTCGCCGAACCCTCCGCGATGATCTTCCTGGTCGATCATCTGTATTATTTCTTCGGGGTTGTGGATTCCAAAAAGACCCCCTCGAGATCGCGCTGCGGACGGCGCGCCGCAACAAAGCGCGCGCCGGATTCGCGGACAAGCGACTCAATCTTTTCGCGCAGCCCGTCCGGCGCGTCCTCCACGACAAACTCCGTCTGGCGGTCGATGGCTGTCAGTTCGTCGAGGCTTCCCTCGCGCACCATTTCGCCACGGGCCATGATCCCCACGCGATCGCAAACCTCCTGCACCTGCCCGAGAAGGTGGGAGGTCAGGAGAACGGTCTTGCCGCGCTTTTTCAAATCCAGGATCAGATCGCGTATCTGGCGGGAGCCGACGGGATCGACCCCGGCAGTCGGCTCGTCGAGGACAACGAGCTTCGGATTCTGGACGAGCGCCTGCGCCAGACCGATGCGCTGGAGCATGCCTTTTGAAAATCCTCCCACCCGCCGGTGCCGGGCATCCTCCAAGCCGACCAGCGAGATCAGATCGGCGATCCGCGCAGTCAGCTCCCGCGCGGGAATCCCGCAGATTTTCCCGTAGAACCGCAGGGTTTCCACCGCTGTGAGAAATTTGTAAAAATACGGATTCTCGGGGAGAAATCCGACCTCCGCGCGGCTCTTGTATTCCCGGCTGTCCTGCCCGAAAATCGCGGCCTGGCCCTTGGTCGGGGTCACCAGGCCGAGAAGAACTTTGAGAGTGGTGCTTTTGCCGGAACCGTTCGGCCCGAGCAGCCCGTAAACCTCGCCCTCCTTCACCGTGAGGCTCAGGTTTTTGACTGCGACGACGCGCTGGCTGCGCATCGGGACCGGATAGATTTTTGTGAGGTTTTCGACGGTGACAGCATTCATGGGATAATCAGAAATCCGCGCAGCCCCTGCACGCGCGGGATGGTTTCGAGGCGCTCGTTTTCGATGTGGCCCGCGAGCGCGCTCCGGCGGATCGCGTCGAGGAACCCGTCCGCGTCGTCGCCCTGGGCCACGACTTCCACGCGGCCATCGGGAAGGTTTTTCACCGTTCCGGCGACATCGAATTCGCGCGAGAGGTCTTTCACCGTCCAGCGGAATCCCACGCCCTGCACGCGGCCTTCGTAGTGAACCTGAACGGATTTCATAGGAAACCCGACAATGCACCCGCCGCCGGAATTTTTCAAGAGACCATGCATGACATTTCATTTCACGGCGGTTGCCAAGGGCGCGGTCTTGGGTTATGGAACGCCGAAATATTCGACCTATGAAAACCTCCAAGCGCGGCGCAGCCGCATCCCCCGTTGTCGGAAAAAAGATTCTTGTGGCCAATCGAAGCGAGATCGCGATCCGTGTGTTCCGGGCGGCGACCGAGTTGGGGATGCGCACGGTGGCGATCTACGCGCAGGAGGACCGGCTCTCGATGCACCGTTTCAAGGCGGACGAGGCCTACATGGTCGGCGAGGGGAAGGGGCCGGTGGGAGCGTATCTCGACATTGAGGGGATCGTGGGGCTCGCGAAGGAACACGGGGTGGACATGATCCATCCGGGTTACGGTTTCCTTTCCGAGAACGCCGGATTTGCCAAAGCATGCGAAGAGGCGGGGATCACGTTTGTCGGGCCTCGCTCGGAGCTGCTGGCAGAAATGGGCGACAAAACTGCTGCCCGGGCGCTCGCTCAAAAGTTAAAAGTCCCGACGTTGCCCGGCACGGAGGACCCGGTTGTCGATCGCGCGGCCGCGCTCAAAATCGCCAAGGTCATCGGGTTCCCTCTGATCATCAAAGCCGCGTTCGGTGGCGGCGGCCGCGGGATGCGGGTCGTCATGAAAGAATCCGAGTTGGCTTCTCTCTTGGACGAGGCCCAGGGAGAGGCGGGGCGCGCGTTCGGCAATCCGGCGGTGTTCCTCGAAAAATACATTCCGAGGGCGAAACACATCGAGGTCCAGATCCTTGGCGACAACCACGGGCACGTCCTGCACCTGCACGAGCGGGATTGCTCGGTCCAGCGCCGGCACCAGAAGGTCATCGAAGTCGCCCCCTCGATCGGGCTGAAGGAAAAGATCCGGCAGGAACTCTGCGACGCGGCCGTGCGGATCGCGGGTGGGATCGGCTACAACAATGCCGGCACGATCGAGTTCCTCTACGACATCGACCGCGAGGAATGGTTCTTCATCGAGATGAACCCTCGCATCCAGGTCGAGCACACGGTGACCGAGCAGATCACCGGGATCGACCTTGTTCGCTCGCAGATCCTCGTCGCTTCGGGGGAGGCTCTGCACGGCCCGGAGCTCGCGCTGCCGCCGCAGGACGCCATCCCGCGCAACGGATTCGCCGTGCAGTGCCGGGTCACGACCGAGGACCCCGCAAACAAGTTCATGCCGAACTACGGGAAAATCATTACCTACCGCAGTTCCGCAGGATTCGGGATCCGCCTCGATACCGGCATGGGCACGACGGGCAGCGCGATCACGCCGTTCTACGATTCGCTCCTGGTCAAGATCACGGCCTCCGGGCAGACGTTTCCGATGGCCCTGCAGCGCATGGGCCGGGCGCTCCGCGAATTCCGCATCCGCGGTGTCAAAACAAACATCCCGTTCCTCGAAAACGTCATCGGTCACGACACGTTTGCGAGCGGTGAGGCGACGACGACGCTCATCGACACGACCCCCGCCCTCTTTGACTTCAAGCCTCGCAAGGACCGCGCGACGAAGCTTCTGGCCTTCCTATCGGACATTATCGTCAACGGCAACCCGCAGGCCAAGGGGCACAAGATCCCCGCCCTGCTTCCTCCCGCCCAGCGGCCGCACTACGACCGCCGCACATCGCCGCCGGATGGCACGCGCCAGCTCCTGCAGAAGCTCGGCGCGGAAAAGTTTGCCGAATGGACGCGCTCGCAGAAGCGTCTGCTGTTCACCGACACGACATTCCGTGACGCCCACCAGTCGCTCCTCGCCACGCGCGTTCGGACGTATGACATGCTGGCCGTGGCGGATGCGGTCGCGCACCGGACGCCCGGGCTGTTCAGCCTGGAAATGTGGGGCGGCGCGACATTCGACGCGTCCATGCGGTTCCTGCACGAGGACCCGTGGGAACGCCTGCGCGAGCTGCGCAAACGGGTTCCGAACATCTGCTTCCAGATGCTCCTGCGCGGGTCGAACGCCGTCGGATACTCGAACTACCCGCCGAACGTCGTGAAAGGATTCGTGAAGCATGCCGCCGAGGCGGGCATGGACATCTTCCGGATTTTCGATTCGCTCAACGACCTGCCGAACATGCGGGCCGCGATGGATGCCGTGCGGGGGACCGCATCAGTCTGCGAGGGCGCTCTTTGTTACACGGGCGACATTCTCGATCCCAAGCGCGCAAAGTATTCGCTGAAATACTACGTCGCTCTCGCGAAGGAGCTCGAAAAAATGGGTGCCCACATCCTCGCCGTGAAAGACATGGCCGGCCTCTGCCGCCCGTTTGCCGCGCGCGCCCTCATCAAGACTCTGCGTGCCGAAGTCGGGCTGCCTGTGCATTTTCACACGCACGACACGAGCGGCGTGAATGCCGCCTCCGTGCTGATGGCGGCCGAGTCCGGGGCCGATGTCGTGGACGCCGCGCTCTCTTCGATGTCCGGATCGACCTCGCAGCCGAACCTCAACAGCCTCGTGGCCGCGCTGGAAAACACGCCGCGCGCCAGCGGGTTAGATCTGGATGCGCTGAACGAATACGCCGACTATTGGGAACAGGTCCGCGCATTTTACGCTCCGTTCGACACCTCGCCACGGACCGGAAGTGCGGAGGTGTATCTCCACGAGATGCCGGGCGGGCAGTTCACGAACCTCAAGGAGCAGGCCGCCAGCATGGGCCTTGCGCACCGCTGGCCGGAAATCGCGCGCTGCTACGCCGAGGTCAACGCCCTGTTCGGCGACATCGTCAAGGTCACGCCCTCGAGCAAAGTCGTCGGCGACATGGCGCTCTTCCTGTTCACTCGCGGCATCCGCCCCGCGGACGTCGTCAACCTCGAAGCCGGAATGCCGTTCCCGGAATCGGTGAAGGACATGCTCGCGGGCGGCCTCGGCAACCCGATGGGCGGCTGGCCGCGGAAGGTCGTCGAAGTCGTCCTCGGAAAAGCCAAAACAAAAACCGCACGCGCCCCGAAGGTCGATCTCGCCACCGTCCGCGCGGATCTGGCCGCCAAGCTCAAACACGAACCGAACGGGGACGAACTCTACAGCCATCTCATGTATCCGGACGTCTTTGCCGACTTCTCGAAATTCCAGCGCGATTTCGGCGATGTCAGCGTCCTGCCGACGCCCGCGTTTTTCTACGGCCTGAAGCCGGGCGAGGAAGTCACTCTGGACATCGAGGAAGGAAAAACCCTCTTCATCAAACTCATCAACATCGGCATCGCCGACAAGGACGGACGCCGGATCATTTCGTTTGAATTAAACGGCATGCCCCGCGAGGCGACGGCCGTGGACAAATCGGTCAAGACCACGACGAAAGCCCGCCCGAAGGCGAACCCTTCCAACCCGCTCGAAGTCGCTGCCCCGATCCCCGGCATGATCACCTCGGTCGGACCCGGCAACGGCGCGCGCGTCGCAAAAGGCGATAAGCTCCTCACCCTTGAGGCCATGAAGATGCAGACCACCCTCTACGCGCCATCCGCCGGCGTGATCGAAGAACTCCTCGCCGGCGTCGGCGATGCCGTGGATGGCGGCGACCTCCTCGTCCGCTTGCGGGCGTGATCTCTACCTCGACCAGGTCGGCTCGCTGACTTTTCCGAGCCCGCTGACGATCGGGGTGGGACGGCCTTTGACGGTGTCGAGGAGCGTGAGCGTGGAGCCGTTGCTGTAGATGATGTGGCGGGAGTCGGCGCCCCAGACCGGATCTTCTCCCTCGGCCACGATGCGGGCAGCCCCCGAGGCGAGGTCAAGAATCGCAACCGAAAACCCGCCCTGCCGCACGGTGAAGGCGATCTTTTTCCCGTCCGGCGACCAGCTCGGTTCGGTGGAATATCCGTAGCCCGTTGGGATGAACCGCCCGCTTCCGCCGCCGGAGCTGATGCGGAAAAGCTGCGGGCCACCGCGCTCGTCCGACGAATAGACGATTTCGGAACCGTTCGGCGACCACGAGGGCGAGGACTCGACAGCGGAGGTGCGCGTGAGCCGGTGGGCCCCGTCCCCGTTGGACCCGACGACGTAGAGCTCGGGGTTTCCGTCCTTGCTGATCGAGCAGGCGATCCGCCCACCGTCCGGCGAGAAGGCCGCGCCGGAATTCGTGCCCGGGAATTTGATGATGCGGCTTCGCGCGCCGGAGTTCAGGTCGATGAGATAGATGTCCGCATACCCGCTCTGGTAGCCGGTGTAGGCGAGCTTCGAGCCATCGTGGGAAATCCCCGGCGCGACGCTGATGCCTCCGTCGTTGGTGAGCTGCTTCACATTCGCGCCGTCGTAGTCGGCAGTGTAGATTTCCTTGCGCCCGGTGCGCGATGAGGAAAACGCGATTTTCGACGAGGCGATGCCCTTGTTGCCGGTGACCGTCTCGACGATGTCGTCGGAAAAATGGTGGGCGGCGGCGCGCGTGTTCCCGCTGTAGGTTTTTTTGAGGATGGCGCTCCCGGAATGGTCGGTCACCGTCCCCTGCAAGCTGCCGCCACCGGCCGTGGCCCCCACGGAAAAGCTGGCCCGCTCGGGCGGCGACAGCAGGAACAGGCCGGAAAGCTCGAGGTCATTCTGGACGGCTTTCGCCGCCGCAGCACCCTCGGCGCCGCCAAACGGCTTGATCGCGATGCTGGTCGAGTCGCCTTTTTTGACCGTGATGGTCGTTTCTTCGGCGAGGAGAGCGACCGGGAAAATGATGGCCGCCGTTGTGAGGATCCGGAGAAATTTCATGCCCCATTCCTTCGCAAACCGCCGGGCGTTTGACAAGCCAAAGGAGGCAGGGCCCGGGCTCGCACGGTTGGCCCGCATATTTCACGGGCGGGCTGTAGCGGCGCTCTATGAGCGTCGCATTTTTTGAGAGTCGATCCCCCGCTTGCCCGCAAAGCGACCGATGGTCACAGACCGCCGCTACACCCTGCGGCCTCCAAAATCGGGGCGCGATTTTTCCGGGTTGGCCTGTTATTCGATCCGGAGTGCGGCGATCGCTTCCATCACGCGGTCGCTGAATGCCTGATACGTTTCGCGGGTCGCGGAGGCAATCTCGTCCGGGGAGAAAAACAGCGGTTCGCCGATGACGACGGTGATCTTGGAAAAGTGGAGTCGCTTGCTATTTTTAGGGAACGCGTCGTAGGCGCCGAAGATCCGCATCGGGAGGACCGGGGCCCCGGTCTTGGCGATCACCAGCCCGATTCCCGCCCGCGCGGGCTGGATGTTCCCGTCCTTCGAGCGCGTGCCTTCCGGAAAGAGAAGCACCCCGTTGCCTTCCCGGATTTTTTTGATGACCTCGCGGAGGGCGGACATGTCGTTGCCGCCGCGCTCGACCGGGATGACGTTCATGTCGGGAAAGAGCGGGCCGAAGAACGGCCATTTGAGCAGGGTCTTTCGCGCGAGAAAATAGACCGCTCTCCGGCTGCAGATGCCGGCGAGCGGGGGATCGAAAAAGCTCGAGTGGTTCACGGCCAGGATGAGGGGGCCGCTCTCGATCATCCGCTCGGGATGCACGACGCGCATGCGGAAGAAAACCCGGGCGAGGATTTTGGCGAGGGTGTAAAATATCCTGTAGGTTTTCGTCATCGCGGGATCAGGGAGAACGTGCGTCCCGCCCGTTTGGGCGCTGGCTCTGCAAGCTCAAGAGTGTGTCTTTCACAGGCGAAAAACCAGCGCGATAGCGCATCGTAACGTGGGAGAGACGAATGTTTGGTGCAGGGAGCACAACCGAAACGAAGTGAAGCATCGCCTGTGCTCCCTGTATTGCCCTGGCAGCATATTTTTCATCGCGCGGGGGGCCCGGAGGGGCGGAGGATGTTCAGGATCGCGTCCACGACACCGTCGAGTGTGAGGTGCGAGGTGTCGACGACGCGCGCGTCCCCGGCGATTTTGAGCGGCGCGGCCTTCCGGGAGGAATCCATTTTGTCCCGGGCTTCGATCGCGTCCGACTGCCCCTCCGCCGCCCGCCGCTGGCGGCGGATTTCCGGGCAGGCGTCGAGGTAGAACTTGAAAGGGGTTTCGGGAAAGACCGCCGACCCGATGTCGCGGCCCTCCATCACGACATCCCGGTCTTCGGCGAGCGCGCGGAGGCGCGTGGAAACCAGGTCGCGGATCGCCGGAACCGCGGAGACCAGGGAAACATGCAGGTTGACCCGGCTGTCCCTCAAAGCCTCGCCCGGGATCTCTCCGTTGATGCGGATGAACGATTCGCCGTCCTCTCCGATCCCGCATGCGATTTCCGAGCAGGACAGCGCCTTGGCGACATCCGCCGCAGACGCTGTGTCAACGCCCTGCCGGAGCACCTCCCATGTCAGAGCCCGATACATCGTGCCGGAGTTCACGTAGGCGAAGCCGAGCTGTTTCGCCAGCCGCCGCGAGACGCTGCTCTTCCCCGAGGCGGCGGGGCCGTCGATGGCGATCACGCTCATGGCTTCGCTCCCTTCCTCCTGCGGGATTGGGACTCGAGGGAAGAAATGACCGGGGTGCGCCTTCCGATGCCTTTGCCCTTTTGGATGAGTTTGAGCGTCTCGGAAAATCCCGGATACGAGGTCTGCACGCAGGCGGTGTCCTCGATGGTCGTTTCCCCCGTGGCAAACAGGCCGGCGACGGCAAACGCCATCGCGATCCGGTGGTCGCCGAAGCTTTGGAGCTTCGCGCCCTTGAGCGGCGCGCCTCCGGTGATCGCCATCCCGTCCGGGAATTCCTCGACCTCGACCCCCATCGCGCGGAGGTTCGTGGCGACCGCCGCGATCCGGTCGGTTTCCTTGACCCGCAGCTCGGCCGCGTCGCGGATGACCGTTTTCCCTTCCGCCAGTGCCGCCGCCACGGCGATAGCCGGGATCTCGTCGATGACATTCGGAATTTCGTCGCCGCAGATTTCCGTCCCGTGCAGCCCGCAGCCCTTGATGTCGATGGTCCCTGCAGGCTCGCCGTGCGGGGCGCTCTCGACGACCTCGCGGATGCAGGCCCCCATCCGGATCAGAACATCAATGATGCCTGTGCGTGTGGGATTGAGGCCGACGTCCTTCACGAGGAGCCTTGAGCCCGGCTGGGCAGCCGCGGCGACGAGCCAGAAGGCCGCGCTCGAGATGTCGCCCGGCACATGAAAGTCGCGGGATTCCGGGATCTGCCCGCCATCGACCGTGATGCGGGATTCCTGGAGGTTCCGGTGCGCCGGCGACTTCCCCACCCACACATCCTCGCGGTGGAACTTGATCAGGTAATACTCGAACATCCGCTCGGTATGGTCGCGCGAGCGGGCGGTCTCGATGACCGTGGTCCGGCCACTGGCGAAAAGCCCGGCCAGGAGGACGGCGCTCTTCACCTGGGCGCTGGCGACCGGAAGCCGGTAGGTGATCCCCGTCAGCGGGCCCCCCTCCACAACGAGGGGAGGGCACTGCTTCGTTCCCTCGGCGGAAAGCCGCGCGCCCATCTCCTGGAGCGGGGAAATCACGCGGCGCATCGGGCGCTTCGAGAGCGACGGGTCGCCGGTCAGCCGACAGCGGAAATTTTGCGCTGCGAGCAGGCCGGACATCAGCCGCATCGTCGTGCCGGAGTTCCCGCAATCGATGTCTTCGGAAGGGGCCAGGAAAACCCCGCGGTTGCCCTCGACGACGACCGTCCCCGGCTTGGGCGTTTCGATGGCGACCCCCAGCTGGCCCATGGCCTTCGCCGTGCTGCGGCAGTCGTCGCCCTCGAGAAAATTGGTGATCGTGCAGCGCCCGTTGGAGATCGCCGAGAGGAGGATCGCGCGGTGCGAAATGCTTTTGTCGCCCGGCACGGTCAGCTCCGTTTCGATCGCGGGGGCGCGGCGGACTTTCAGCGTGTTTTTCGCGGCAGACTTCATTCGTTCTCTTGGGCTCGCAGGGTTCTGGCCGAGCGAAGAAAGGCTTCGATCGCCTCCCCGTCCCCCTGCAAGAGCGCATCCTTCAACGCCCCGACCTGATCTTGCAAGTCCGAGATAGCAGCGACCAGTTCCACCCGGTTGTCCAGGAAGATCTCCCTCCAAAGCACCTCGGGCCCGACCGCGATGCGCGTCGTGTCGCGATACCCGCTCCCGGCGAGAGCAGCGACATCCGGATTTTTCGATAGGGCGGCCTGCACGAGCGCCGCCGCCGCCGCGTGGGGAAGATGGCTGATCCGCGCCACCGCCATGTCGTGGGCGGCTGGGGACATCTCGACAAGCCGGCACCCCGCCACACTCCAAAAGCTCCGGACCGCGCCCAGTGCCTTCGGGTCGGATTTATGGGTCGGGGTGACGATGCAGACAGCCCCGTCGAAAAGATCCGGCCGGGCTGCGGAGATGCCGCTCTGCTCGGACCCGGCCATCGGGTGCGCCCCGATGAACCGCCCCCCCAACGACTCCTCCAGCGCGGCGACAATCCGGGCTTTGACGCTCCCCGCATCGGTGACCGGGGTTGATGCGGGAACGAGCCCGGACAGCGCTTGGCCCGAATTCTCGATCGCGCGCGGCGAGGTGCAAAGCACGACGATATCCGCCCCAGCGACCGCGGCCTTCAGATCGCACGACACCCGGCACCCGGGCAGGGCGGCCGAAACGGCGGGAATCGAGGTTTCACGGCGCGTCCAGAGCGAAACATCCCAAGGCGAACCGCCGCGCTGCAACGCCATCGCAAGCGATCCCCCGATCAAGCCGGGACCAAGAATCGCGGCGGTCCGGCTCAGGGCACCAGAAAGATCTTACCCGAGTAAGGGCATTTCACCTCGGTGCCGGGAGGAAACCCGCGCACGTCCACATATCCGGCGTAAGGCGAGTGGGGGCTCGTCACAAAACCTGGCTTCCCGGGAACCGGAGTTCCATAGGCCATCTCACGCGCCGGACTCGTGTTCGTCGGGGCCGGAGTCGGCGTCGGGCCGGTCACCTTCGGCGTGTCCTCCACAGGTGGAGTCGGCGTCGCGTAAGGATCCGGCGTCGGCGTCGGCGTGGCGAACTTCGTGGCGTTCGGATCATCCGCCGTGCCGCGGTAGCCGAAACGGTTGCGCCCTTTGGGCGAGGACCCCTGCTCGCTTTGCTCGCACGCGGCCAGGGCGACGGCAACAGCACAGCCAACGACGATCATGGAAGATGGTTTCATATTTACGTAGTCCCTCCATAAAAGGCATGGAATCCGCTGCGGTTCAATTCAAATCTGTCAGAATGTCGGCGACGGCAGGGCGAATTCACGAGAGACTGGAAAAGGAAGGGAGTGAGGCTGAGAGGGAACGGATGGCGTTGCGTTGGTGATTTGCATTCATGGCGTTGAAAAAATCGGCAGTGGTTTTGTGGTGTGGGTTCTTTTGTTTTGATATCCGGTGAATGCAGAGGCTGTTGCTGAGGCGACGGAACATCCCCATGAAGAGCATGGAGGAAGGCTTGCGCGCGCGGCTCAAATCATCGAGATGGCTGACGTCGAGGCGCTGATGGAGCCCGCTTTCGATGCCCAAGGCACCACGCTGACCATCACTCAATCCGGCCGCGAACTTTTCCAGATCCTTCTGCCCGCGGGGTGCTCCGCAGAGGTGGGCCAGAAAGACAATGGCCAGCAGGCTCCAGAGCGGGTAGAAGCAGGAAGCGGCAGCTGTTGACGACAAGCGGAAGCCTCCGGCGGCGCTGCT
>JBAWVC010000048.1:0-13886 GCA_037147455.1 Verrucomicrobiota bacterium
ACTTCCTTTCCAGCATGAGCCATGAGTTGCGCTCTCCGCTCAATGCAATCCTCGGTTTTGCCCAGCTCATTGACACCGGCTCCCCGGTGCCGACGGCCACTCAGAAGGGAAGCATCGTGGGGAAGGGCAGCGTCTTCTGGATTGAACTGAACGCCGACGCAGATCCCCATGCCAGCCATGTCCAGCAAGAATCCGCTACGGTGGGTGAGTCAACAATCCCTCCCAAACGCCTGCGCCCACGCCTCCTGCTCTATATTGAGGACAACCCAGCAAACCTGAAGCTCATCGAGCAACTGATCGCCCGTCGCCCCGATCTGCGGCTTCTGACAGCTCAGAACGGAAGGGACGGCATTACCCTGGCGCGCGGCTATTTTCCAGATGTCATCCTGATGGATATCAATTTGCCCGGCATCAATGGCATCGAAACGATGAAACTGCTCCGCCTTGATCCGGCCACAGCACACATCCCGATTGTTGCGCTCAGCGCCAGTGCCCTCCCTCGCGACATCGAGATGGGTCTCGAAGCGGGGTTCTTTCGCTATCTCACAAAACCCATCAAGGTGAACGAGTTCCTCGAAACGCTAAACGAGGTGATTGTGTTCGCCGAGGGCGAAGCGGGAAGAAGACCTGGACCTCGGCTAAGAACCTGTGAAACAGATCACGAATAGCCCACCATCAAGGGCACCTCTCATCGTGCCATTGTTGAAGTTCCGGATACTCCGCTACTTTTTTTCGCAGGGATACCAGGCTTCCACTCACGATCCGTGGGAAATGCTTACGCGTCCTCGGCGAGGAAGACTGATTTTACCTTTCGCCTACTTCGCCAGCTTCTGCGCGAAATCGCCGAACCTCTTGGCCGCGTAGGCGGTGAGCGCCGGGCGGATGAGCGGGAGCGCGAGCCTGAACAGGGAGAGAAGGATATGAAATAATCCGCGCGGCTTTTTATCCGGCTTGCGGGCCGGTTCGCCGGATTTCCCGCGCACGTATTTCGTCACGGTCTTCGTGCGGGTTTTCGGGCCGGCGAAAAAGTATCCGATCGCCGCCGCCCCGCCGAGCCAGGCGAACGGGCGCGAGCGGACGGAGTTCTGGATTTTCGCGGCGATGTCCAACTCCGCGCGGACGGCCGCGGTGTCGCGGAGAATCGCTGTGCGGCTGCGGGCGACATCGGCGAGGAGTTCGGCCTTGGTCCTCATGGTTTCCCGGTTCCTCTCAGCGCGTCCAGATCCCGCGAGATCTCGCCCCGGGTCGCCGCAAAAACCGGCGTCCGCCAATGGTTTTTCACATGGAAAGCGCAGACAACAGCCGCCAGAAAATGGAGGACTGTGAAACCGAGCAGGATCCAGATCCATCCCACATGAAAAACTGTCGCGATCAGGAAGGCGGCGAAGAGGAGGAGGAGGACATAGCCGAACGCCACGAAAAACAGCGCGGCGGCCAGCAGGACCGCCAGGCGCAGAAAAAGTTCCGAGGCCTCGCGCGCTTCCTCCCCCGCGAGCGCGCCGATGGACTCGAAGTATCGCCCGAACGATCCCACCAGGCTCAGCGACACGTCAATCAAACCGCGCGGCCCGGGAACCGGATGACGGCCGGTAACCGAGCCTCCAGTATGGCCCGTCGTTTCCAAACGCGATCAGCGGCGGAAGATGACACCGAGAAGGAATCCGACCCCCACGGCGATTCCCACCGCCTTCAATGGGTTCTGCCGGATGTATTCCTCGGTTTCGCTCTGATAGGTTTGGGCCTTCGAGGTGGCATCCCCCCAGGCCGCCTTGGCTTTGTCCTGGTATTCGTCGGCTTTGGTTTTGGCCAGCCCCCGGACGTCTTCGTAGGTGGCGCTGGCAGCATCGCCGAGATCCTTGGCGGCTGCGGTGATGTGCTCCTTGCCGACTTCGTAGGCGACTTGGGCGTGCTGTTTGACGGTTTGACCGACCGCTTTCGTTGCTTCGGTGGCGGCATCGAGCGCCTTCTTGGCGTGTTCGGTGCTGCTCTCGAGCTTCCTGGCGGCGATTTTGGTTTCAGTGGATTCAGGCATAATGTTCTCCGCGTTGTTTACACTCCCAAGTTGGCAGAGATTTGCCGCTTGGCAAGCCCTGACATCCATTGAGGGCGGGCTTCCCCAGAGCGCGAAGAGGCCGGGGACGGCCCAGACGGCAAGGATGTGACCGACGAGCATGCCGGTGGTGAGGGTCAGCCCGATGGCGAACAGGACCGGATGATTCGTGAAGAGCAGGACGCCGGCGCCGATGATCGAGGTCGAGGTGGTCAGGATGACGGTGGTGCTGCTCCTGCGCTCGATGCCGTTAGCGAGTCCGTGCGTCATGTAGATGCCGTAGTCCACGCAGAGGCCGAAAACCACGGCGGCGGCGGTGACATGGCAGAGGTTGATCGTTTGCTGGAGCATGGCCGGGACGCCCAGCGCCCAGAGAACCGCGACCCCGGCGGGAACCAGCGCGATGAGAGCGATCCTCCAGTTCGGCGAAAGCAGGAGGGTCAACCCCAGCACGAGCCCCAGGGAAATGACGGTTACGAGGACGAGCGTGCGCCCGATCGAGTGGGCCAGCGAATCGGTGAGCAGATGGCGCGAAACGCAGAAGGCGCCGGGAGCAGATTCCGCCAGACGGCTTATCTCCGCGGTGAATTCCGGGGTGTCCGGAAAAAACGAGAACACCGTGAACCCATCCGCCGATTGGCGCACGAAACGGTCTTTGATGAGCTTGAAAAGGGCGTTGTCTGAGGGCTCGCGGAGAACCGGCTCCTCGTGGAGCTGGTCGAAAAACGGCTGAAAAGCGGCGGCGGTGAAGCCGTATCGGCGGCCGCTTTCGAGAAGCTGCGCCTGCACGGAGGCCACGCGGTCGGGGGTCCAGAATTCCCGCCACCGGGCGAGGTTGGCGGCGCGGCTGGATTCCGAGCGCCAGAGGGTGGAGAAGCTCAGCAGGCGGCCGCCAAGGGGTTCGGAAGCCCGGTCGCAAATCGTCTCGCTGCGGCGGAGAGCCTCCTCGTAAGTCGGGGCGGTGACCGCGAGAATCCCCTGCTCGTTTCCCCCGGCGTTCCAGGTTTTCTCAAATCGCTTTTCGGATTCCAGCACGGTGCGGTCGGTGCCGTCGAGCTGGGTGATGTCCGTGTTGAAATGCCCCCGCGAGATCATGGCGATCCCGATGGCCAGAGCGGCGGCAGCGGTGAGCGCCCGGAGGATGGGATGAGTGATGCCTGATCCATAGCGGACTTCCGCCGCCCGGAAGTGTGACACAGGCTTTCCAGCCTGTGGTTGAACCGGTTCACAGGCTGGAAAGCCTGTGCCACTTTCCTCCGCGTGCTTGTCGCCGAAAATATGGGGAAGGATAAAGACGGCGGCGAGGTAGGCGAGGACGATGCTGATGATCGCGAACGTGGCGAGCTGGCGGTAGCCCTCGATGCCGGAGAAGTAAAACGCGACGAAGACCGCGAGCGTCGTCAGCATGCCGAGACCCATCGGGCGGACGATCCGGCGCACCGCCCGGGCGGGCTCCCCGCACCGGCGGGTCATGACATAGACGTAGATCCCGTAGTCGGAGGAAATGCCGACGATCACCATCCCGAAGCCGACGACGATATAGGAGATCTGGGAATGCCAGAGAGCGGCAAGCGGCAGGGCCAGGAACGCTGTGCAGACCGGGATGCCGAGCATGGCCACGGAACGCCAGTCGCGGAACACCACGGCAAAGATGAGCAGGAACGCGATGGCTCCGGTCCAGCTCGTGCGTTCGATGTCGCGCTTCAGGATGCGCTCGTTGCTGGCGGTGTGAAGGTGGGCGCAAACGACATCGGCCCGGACGCCGGCTGGAAGCGCGGCGCATTCCGCGTCAAGACGCCCGACCAGAGCGCTGCTGCCTGGGGAATCGGTGAGCGGGACCGGCGTGGTGAAGACCAGCAGAAGATGCCGGCGGTCGCGGCTGAACAGGTGCCCGTCCTCCAGATCCACATCGTAAAGGTTGGCGGCGGAAAGGCGTTCGAGCCGGCCGAGCACCGAGCGCGTGATGCCAAGCGGATCGTGACGCCCGAGGCTTCCGGCAAAGAGAGAAACCGGCTTCGTGAGATCCTGATACAGGTCACGCACGCTCCGGTCGATCGCCTCCGGCGTGACGGCAGCCTCGGCGGCGGCAAGGTCGCCGGCCTGAAATAGCTGGGGGGCGAAACCGAGAAGCCCGGTAAAGTTTTCCAGCATTCCCGTGGTGGCGGCGGTGGTATCAACCGGCACGAGCTCCGGCGATCGCAGCCGGTCTGCAAGCTGGTCCGCCGCGCGGACAAACTCCTCCTGCGGCAAATCGGGATCGGTCTTTTCAAGAGAGACGACGACCTTGTCCGCCAGGCTGGCCTCGGTAAGAAAGCGGATGGCGTCGCGGGGTTTCCCGTCCGGGAGCATCACCTCGATCGAATTGCCGAATTTCAGGCGGCCGATGCCCGCGATCGCCGCAGCCATCAGGCATGCCAGCAGGAGAAAGACCGGCACGCGGCGTGCGCGGACCGCTTGGAACTGCCGTTCGAACCAGGTCGCCTCATTCATGCCGCGGATCCCATTCCTCCCTCGCGAGCGCGGGGTTGAGGTCGGGATTGGAAAATGCGATGCTCATCGTATCGCCGCCGGTTTCGGTGACTTCGAGCCGGCTGAGAAACCGCTCGTCCTCACCGAAGCGCATGACGATCCGCTTGATGACCTCGCGGGTCGGCGACCCGGCGCGCGGGGTGAACTCGAGGACGAGCGGGGATCCGGACGGCATGGCCACGTTGAAATCGCGCGTGAGCGCCAGGTAATTTCCGGAAAACCAGCTCTGGATTTGTTTGATGGCGGCGGCAAAGACCGGGTTGCCGCCCAGCGAGAGCTGCTGGATCGCCTGCGTGTCCTCGCTCCACTGGCGGAGCGTCGAGCCCTGGATCACCATGCCGTAGCGGATCGGAGAACGGACCCGCCAGGCCATCTTATCCGGCTGCTGCAGGGTGATCCGGCCTTTGAGGACGAGCTTCTGCTCGAGGATCGCCATGTGCTTTTCCTGAACGAAATCGACCTTAAAGGTCTGGACCGAGGAAAGCTTTGACTCGAGCTGCCGGAGGCGTTCGGCGACTTCGGGGGAAACCTCAGCCGCAGAAAGAAATGTGCGGAGACCGAGGCACAAAACAATCGTCAGTATGGCGGGCTTCATTCCCTTTGGGTCTGATACCCCGAAGCTTGCTTCGGCTTTGTCTCGTGGCTCTCTGAATTCATATTCTTAAATGCCTCGGAGCTTGCTCCGGGGTTCTTTACTTATCCGGGAACCACGGGGACGAAACGTGTTCCATGTTCCGCTACAAGGAAATCCCGCGCCAGGCGCGTAGCGGAATTCTGAAAGAATTTCGACGGTTTGAGACGGGGAGAGACGAAACATGTTCCATGTTCCGCTACACGAGAGGTTGGCTCTTTTCACGGGCATCCTGCATTGCAGGCAGGGCGGGGTTCGCGCGGGGATTCTCCGTCGGCTGGGGTTCGGGGAGATTCTCCCAGACTTTGAGCTCGCCGCTGGCGAGGGTTTCCCCTTCGCGCGTGATGGTCCCGTCGAGCACGCTGTAGGCGCCAAACGAAGTCGTGTGCCGGATGTGGATGCGGAGGAGATCGCCGGCGCGGGCTTCGCCATGGATGTGGAGGTCGCGGGTGCCGAGCAGCATCCCGCACGGCGCGACACGGGTCTTCCCGTGGGACTGGAAGCCGTGGTAAACGGCTACCGTCTGCGCCATCATTTCCAGGTAGGCCGCATTGTCGAGCCGTCCTGCGCGATCAACGAACGGCATCCCGGCCCGGACGGTTGTTTCGGCCACGGCCTCGCCGTCCCCCACGGAAACCAGCCGATCGACCAGAAGCATCGGGAGCTCCTGCGGCGCGAACGGGGCGGCGTCGGTGGGCAGGCGGATAATTTCCTCCAAATGGTCTTTGTTGTGCCAGCACAGCGGATCCGAAGCGAGGTAATCGCCGGTGAGCTGGTAGGCGGCGCCGCGGCAGCCGTAGCATTCTTCGGCCTGGCCGCATTCCCCGCAGGGGCCTTTGATCCGGCCCTTGTATTTGCGGAGGTCCTCGAACATCAGGCTCTCGCCGATGATTTTTTTCAGCGGCTTCTCGCGGATATTTCCCGCCGGGATCGTGATCCCGACGCACGGCATGACGTTGCCGTAGGCGTCCAGGAGGCAGGAAAACTGATTGCGCAGGCACTTGTTGCCCACAAGCGGCGGCTGGGGTTCCCAGTCGCGCCCGTATTTCTCCCGGTCGATGCGGGCAATCTCAAAGAACAGCGCCTGGGTCTCGGCGGGTTCGGGGTAGAGCCACTGGTTCCGGCTGCTGCGCCCCTGCGGCGTGATCATTTCGAAATAGGGATCGATATCCTGATCGCGGAGCCAGCACCACAGTTCCTTGAGCTCGCCGATGTTCTGGCGGCAGATGATCGTGCTGGCGGCGATCCGCTTTTCGCCGCTCGGATACCCGGCCGCGAGGAGGTTTTTGAGGGCGGACTGGATGCAGTCGTAGGCCCACTTGCGGCCGGTGAGCTGGATCTGGACCGTCGGGTCGAACGTGTTCAGCTTGACGACGACCTTCACGCCGTGGCCGAAGAAAAACTCCGCCATCTCCGGCGTGACGTTGGTCCCGTTGGTGAAGATCTCGATCTCCATCCCTTTGCCCGCGATATAGCTCACCATCTCCTGCAGGTGAGGATGCAGCATCGGCTCGCCGCCGAGGATGATGAGCCGCCGCGCGCCGAGGTCGTAGGACTGGTCAACCGCATCGCGGATTTCATCGGGCGTCAATTCCTGCGGCGCTTTCTCCGGATCCACGACATAGCAGTAGGGGCAACGGAAATTGCAGGCGCGCCCGAACTCGATCTCCATCGAGAGGATCCGCCGGTTGCGGACCGCCGCCTCCACCTCCTCGTGCGAAAACCCGAATCCTTCCAAGCGGACCGAGCAGCTCATGCGGGGATCCTCCTGTCAACGAAGCGGGTGGGCTTGCGGGATTCCGAGCCGCAGATCTCGCGGGCGATTTCGCCCTCAGGTTTGATGACGACGCTCGTCTTGACCCGCAGCCGGCACTGCAGCTGCTCCGAGATGGATTCCGGCGAGCACTCGTGGCCGGAGGCAACCGCGGCATGCACGGTCAGGTGATCGGAAAGTCGGTCTTCGCTCGTCACAATGACAAGATAATCGGAAATTTCCGGTATGCTGTCCAGCGCGGCGAGAATCGAAAGCGGATAAACCGTGGTCCCCTTGGTTTTGATCATCTGGCACAGTCGGCCGAGGATCGGCCCCAGGCGCGGCGTGATCCGGCCGCAGGAGCACGGCTCCCCGATGAGAAAGCTGATGTCGCCGGTTCTAAAGCGCACGAGCGGCATGCCCTCGCTCTGGAGGGGGGTGATGACGACTTCGCCGTGCCCGCCGGCGGGGAGCCGCCTGCCGTCGGGACCGACGACTTCCACGACCGCGAGCTCCGGGTTCAGGTGGCCGCCCCCGCGCGCCGGGCATTCGCAAAACGCGCTCACCGTCTCGGTCGTGGCGTAGGTCGAGAACGCCCGCGCATTCCAGAGGGCTTCCAAATCCTCCGCAAGCCGGAGCGGGGAAAGGTCGGCATCCCGGAGCGGTTCGCCGATGCAAATGAGGCTGCGCACGGAAGTCGCTGCGGGCTCGGATCCGTTCTCGCCGAGAAACCGTCCGAGCTTGCGGAGAAACGTGGGGACCCCCACGAGGACGGTCGGATTCAGCCGGCGGATGAGATCGCATTGGCTCGCCAGCGTGCCTGCGCCGCTGCGGATGACGGCGGCCCCGATCTGGCGCAGGCCCGACTGGTAGGCGAGCCCGGCAACAAAGCAGCGATCCATCGTGCAGGTGAGCAGCGCGGTGTCCTTGTCCGTCACCCCGCACGCGGCAAGCGAGATCGCCTCGTTGTGGGCGAGCCGCCGGAGATCGTGCTCGGAATACATTACGGTGCTCGGCGCGCCGGTCGTGCCGGATGAAAGCACGATGTCCACGATTTTTTCCGTGGAGACCGCGAGGAAATCCCCGTTGCGCCCGGAGAACCCGGCCTTGTCCGTCAACGGAAGGTCCGCGAGAGACTCGAGCGTGACCTCTTCGGTCGCAAGGCCGTCGAGAAGGCGGCGGTAGTAAGGGGAGTGCTGCTGGCAGTGGGCCAGATGCTCCCGGAGGAGCCGCTGCTGCACGGCGGTGATTTCCTCCGCGGATGCCCAGGTGCCGGGAAATGTGTTCAGGAGCACCGGGAACCTCCTTCCAGAAGCGAGAGTTCGGCGGCGATCAGGCCCCACACTTTTTGCTTCAGCTGGTGCGCGGTGAGGTGCTCGAAATCGGAAGGGAGCAGCGCGGGAAGCGCGCGGACGTGGATGGTGCCCGGCCGGAGAATGGCCGTGCCGCGCGGCATGATGCGGTGGAATCCCGCGATGCAGAACGGCACGATGGGGACTTTGGTCTGGAGCGCCAGACGGAAAATCGTGGTGTGAAACGGGCCGAGCTCGCCGGTGCGGGTCCGGGTGCCTTCTGCAAAGCAAAACAACGCGAGGCCCTGGGCGAGGAGCCGGGCGGCTTTTTCGTGGAGGGCCTGAGGGCTGAGGGCCTGCACGTTGAGGTAGCCGGCGAGCCTGGCAAACGCGCCGATGACCGGGATGCGGAACGGCCAGCGGTTTGAGAGGAAGACAAATTCGTTTGGAAAGAGCCCCAGCAAATACGGGTCGCCGACCGACTGGTGGTTCGAGATGAACAGGCACGGCTGTCCGGGCGCGATGCCGGAACGGTTATCGACCCGCAACCGGATCCACGGCCACGGCAAACGGACGGCTATGGCCCCGTAGAGATGGATGAACCAGCGCGTGATCCGCTGGGCTGACCGGTGTGACAAGGACAATACGGCGACCGGCGTGCCAAGGATCAGGGCAAGCGGGATATACGCCAGCGAGAAAAGGAGATAGACGACATAAAAAGCCGCGTTTTGCAGAAGCCGCATGATCGGGAAACGAGGGCTATGACTGCGGGGCGGGGCTGGCGCCGGCTCCCGATTTCACGATCTCGTTGAAGACGAAATCCTGGAGGTTGCCGAGGGTGCGGATCGCGCGGGCCTCCTCGCTGTCGCGGAGCTGGATCCCGAACTCCTTCTGCAGCGCGCCGATCATCTCGACGATGTCGATGCTGTCGAGGCCGAGGTCCTGGAAGAGGTGGGCTTCTGGAAGCAGCCGGTCCGGCGCGACTTCAAATTCCGTTTCAAAGATGGCTGCGATGCGGGAGTTGGCTTGTTGTTTTTCCATGGGTATTTTCGGTTCGGTGTCAGTTCGGGCTGATCTTGCGGCAGACGAGCGCGGCGTTGATGCCGCCAAAGGCAAAGCTGTTTTTGATGATGGTGTCAATCCGTTGCGCGACCGGGGCGGTGATATGCCGGATGCCAGCACAATCCGAGGCGGGGTTCGCGAGATGGAGCGTCGGGTAGATGACATTGTCGCGCATCATCATCAGCGTGGCGATCAGCTCGATCGGGCCGGAGGCTCCGAGCGTGTGGCCGAGGTTGCCTTTGAGGCTGCTCACCGGGACGCGGTCGCCGAAGATTTCGCGGATCGTGGCGGCCTCCTCGGCGTCGCCCTGCACCGTTCCCGCCGCATGGGCGTTGACGTAGTCGATCTGCTCCGGCCGGGTGTCCGCGGTTTCGAGCGCCTGGCTCAAACACCGGATGAGAGCCGCCCTGTTCGACTGGCTGATGTGGTCGCCGCTGGCGCAGGTGTGGTAGCCGAGGACCTCGGCGTAAATCTTCGCGCCGCGCTCGCGGGCGTGATCGAAGTCCTCGAGCAGGAGGATGCCGGCACCCTCGCCGCAGACGATCCCGTCGCGGTCGCGGTCGAACGGCCTCGGCGTCTCGGAGGGGGCGTCGTTGTATCGGGCGGAGGCGGCGAACAGCACGTCGAACGAACCGGTCACGGACGGATGCAATTCCTCGGCCCCGCCGCAAAGGACGGCATCCTGCCTGCCCAGGCGGACCAGATCGTAGGCCGCACCCACCGCCTGGAGGCCGGATGCGCACGCGGAATTCGTGGCGAGCACGGAGCCGGTGATGCCGAGGCACTGGGCGACGTTCATCGCGACCGTGTGCGAGACGCACTGGAAAAAGCTGACCGCGTTGAGCTTCCCGATATCCCGGTCGGGCAGCATCATTTCAAACGTCTGGCTGAGGGCGATCGGGCTGCCGGTGGTGGAGCCAATGATGCAGCCGAGGCGGCCGGGAGAAAAATGTTCTGGCCACGTGGCCTCGATGCCAAAGGCGTCGGCCAGTGCCTGCCGGGCGGCGTCGTGGCCGTAGAAGCTCATCCGGCTCATCGAGCGCCGGTTTTGCCGGGGAACGATCTTTTCGTTCAGGTCGGGTCCGGGGGCCGCGACCAGGCTGTGCATGTTGAGGAAATGCTGCCACTCATCGCGCCTCGAGACGGTCGCGCACCGGCCTCCGGCCAGCCCGGCCCGGAGCGCTTCGACCCCGACCCCCATCGGGGTGACCGCGCCCAATCCCGTGATGACGACGCGCTTCAGTTTCATGCCGGTTGCTTGTAGGAAGAGATGCCGAGGAGGCTGCGGCAAACGACAAATGCGGACATCATCGCACCGACCACGCCCGGGAGAATGGAGCTCTGGCCCGCCGCGAAAAGGTTGGCCAGGGGGAGCCGGCCGACCAGGTTGAGCTGGTGGGTTTTTTGTTTGATCCCGTAGGCGGCCCCGGTCGGGGAATGGAGCCAGTCGCGGTAGGTCAGGGTGGATGCCGAGTCGAGAACGTGAAGGTGCCCCCGGTATTCGGGGCAGGCCTGATAAATCCTCTCGACCATCCGCGCGGTGCGGGCGGCCTTGAACGCGAGGTATTCCGCCGGGCGGTTCCCGGTCGTGGTGTCCGCCCAGCGGGCGGTTTCCTCCGGGAACGACGGCTCGAACGCGGTGAGCGTGTGCACGGTCTTGCCCCGGACGTTCTCGCGGCTGCGGACGAGGACGAGCGAGGAATCCCGCTCGCCGCCCGGCGTCAGCAACGCGTTCAGATCCGACGACGGAAGCAGGGAGGTGATGGTGGAATCGGTGTGGTCGTCCGGCAGATCCAGCGT
Source organism: Verrucomicrobiota bacterium (assembly GCA_037147455.1). Classification (GTDB taxonomy): domain Bacteria; phylum Verrucomicrobiota; class Verrucomicrobiia; order Chthoniobacterales; family Terrimicrobiaceae; genus QYQL01. The sequence goes on from JBAWVC010000048.1 coordinate 11,118, forward strand.
GGCAAAAATCGTGAAAAATCCAGACGATTCCTCGAACCCTTCGATCCGGTGAACGAACGCCGGCCGGAGGGATTCGCGCGGCAGGATGCGGAGAATTTCGCGCGGGTGCATGGTCAGCACGGCGGAACCGAAGGCGATTTCCTCGCCGGTGTTGAGGTGGACGGTGCGGACGATTTTTCCTTCAATCTCCCCACAGCGGGCGATGTGGGTGTTGCAGCGGACCTCCACGCCGAGCTCCTTGAACCGCGCCCGAAACGCGCGGATGAAGGCGTCCCCGCCATTCTCGACCCGCGCGAGGGATTCAAAGAGGCTGTAGCAGACGCGGCTGTGGGCCGCGAACGAAACCTCTTCCGGCCTGGTGCCGTAGCACATGCAGAAGATGCCCAGCAGCGCCTGGAGATCCTCGTTTGCCGTGTAGCCGTCGAGCAGCGATGTGAGGGTGATGTCGTCTTCCGGGCAAAGGGCGGCGGAGGGGGAGCGCCCGCCATCCTGAAAGATGAGTTCAGCGCTGGACCGGTAAACCTCCGTGAGCTTGTTGAAATAGCGTTCGATAGCAGACTTTTCCGCGGGAAAATAGCCTGCGAAGCGCTCGCGCACCGCGCCCAGGCCGCTGGGAAAATCGTAGGCTGTTCCCGTGCGCTCAAAGACGATCCGCTGGGAGTGATCATGAGAAAGGAAAATCGGGTGGATCTCGCGGTCGATGCCCAGCTTTTCGAGCATCTTCGTCAGGAGCCCGTGTTCGCCGAAGCCGCCGGTAAAATGGAACCCGGTATCGAAGGGGATGCCGTCCCGGCGAAACCGGAGCAGGGAGCCGCCCATGGCCGCGGCTTTTTCCAAAAGCAGGACGCTCTTGCCGGTCTCCGCCAAAAGCAGCGCGGAAGTCATCCCGCTAATCCCGCTCCCGGCCACTATGTAGTCGTAAGTGTTCATTCTCACCCGTATTGGGCCGTTCAAATGAGTGCGGCTTGGTAACAGGTTGTCCAGTGGCAGACAACCGGAAACTCTTCGGTCGTCTCGACCCGGGTGCAGGACAAAAATCTTCAATCATGCGGCGAGAGGGAGCGTATCGTTCTCAGCGGCGCGTGAGTTGAGGCGGTATTTCCAGAACGAGTCCATCCTGCGGCTGGCATGGATGCAACGGAAGGCGAGGACTTTGTCCGCGCCCGGCTCGCCCCAGAACATGCCCGATTGCTTGCATCGTTTTCCGATGAGCGAGCGGCAGCCGGCTTCGACGACCCCGGAGCCGATGAAGTATTTTTTGGCCCGGAAGGTTCCGTATTGCATGCGCGAGACGTTGTTGGCGAAGTAGCCCAAAGCGGTTTCCACCTCCGCAACATTGCCGCGAAGAAGGGCCTCTTTGCGCGCCTGCTTGATGATGCGCTCGACCCCGTCGTGGGCGAGGAGTTTTTTCCAGTAAAGTCTGCGGCGCTTGTTGCGGGCCTCCTCCCCCTTGCCCCAGAGGGTTTCGATCAGTGTCTGCAGGTGCTCAAGGGCGTGGTAGAAGTCCACGATCTGGACGGCCCCCGGGAAGTAATCGTGCCCGAGCTTTTCCAAACCGGGGGCCCCGTCGATGAGCAGGACGATTTCCTGGGCCGAGAACAAGCCGCGCCGGATGGCCTCGCGGCGCAGGCTGACTCCAAAGTCCGAGGGGCTCTGGAAGGCGGAAAGGTAGGTGGTGGAGTCGTGGTCGCGCACGGGGCGGCCTTTGTCATCTTCCTTGATCTGGGTGAAGACGCAACCGAGCGTGGCCATGCGGGTTTTGGCTTTTCCGTCGGGGGCTTTCCCTTTGCGCCCTGCGAGTTCTTCCACGCGCATTGGCACCCCGGTGGCGTCCGCGCTGACGTAGAGGATCTTGGCCTCGCAGGGGCCGGGGGCCGATTCTCTTTTCTGCCACGCCACGGCGCACTCGCCCGTGCGGCCAACCACGCGCTGGATCTGGCGCTCGGAGACGGAGATGCCGCCAGTTTCCGCAAGGTGGAAGGAAGCTTGGAGGAAGCTGGTTTCATCCGCTCCCTCCAGGCAGATGAGCCGGGCGAGAGCCGGGGTGTAGGCCCCTTCCAGACCGAGGGCCGCATCCGCCGGGAAGTGGCCGCATTTTTTCCCGGGATGGTAGTAGTATTGACGCATCAGCGGGAAGGTGCCGAACATGCCCTGGACCATGAGAACCTCGCTCCCCTTGGCCTGTTCGCCCGGCTTGGGGATGTAGGCGTCATCAATGCGCTCGGCAGCTTGCTGCAGGAGCACGCCCACCAGTTCGTTGGCCGGTTTGAAGATGGCTGTGCGCAAAAGGACTTCCAACTCCGCAACGGCGGTCCCGGCAGGCTCTTTGCTGCGGAAGGTGGCGATCAGGTCTTGGATTTCGGCTTCCTGGGCGAGGCAGATGTTTGGGTCGGGCGTTTTTTTTTGGCTCCGGCCTTGCGCTCCTGGCGGCTCTGCGCAGTGATCAAATTCTCATACTCGCCCACCAGAGACTGGAAGCGATTGTGGGCATCAATGTTTTCTTGGGCTTGTGCCACCTGCTCCGCCGGGACGTATTCGGTCACGTTGCGCCCGCTCTCCCTGCGCTGGAGATTGAAGTAAGACCCGCCGGGGCCTTGGCGGATGACTGAGAGCTTGCCGCGCTCCATTCGGTCGATGGCGGCGATTTGCTGAAGGATGTCACGAGGATTGGATTTTTGGTTCATCGCCGGAAAGTATATGGTATCGCATATACTTTGGGAGAAAAAAACTCAACAAAATGCTTTTTCAGAGATTTTTGTCCTGCACCCT
>JBAWVC010000049.1:0-13714 GCA_037147455.1 Verrucomicrobiota bacterium
ATTGATTTCATGTCCAAAATCCGTTTCCCTGTTGTTGTGACTTCTCAGGAACAAGTTGAGCTCGAACAATGGGAATCGGCCCATGGCACTCAGGGCAAACGCATTAAAATCCAAGGAGAGAAAGGAGGTAGGAGTGATCCCATGAAGCGTTTTCTGGTAGTGTCCGGCAGCCGTCTTGAGCTACACCCCGTAACGCAGGAGACCGTAAACCGCCCTGTTGTTTTCGTAGAGGCTGCGGTTGGGGTTGTCGGTCTCGGTGCGGAGCAGGTAAATGGCCCGCCTGATCTATTCCTGGGTGTAGGTCGCTCCGGTCGCCAAGGAATCGGTAACCGAGCTCGTATCAGAAGAAGGCGATCACCCGGTTCTGTATCTCACGTTCCGGTTTGCCGACGACGCTCATACCGGGATTTTATCCAAGACAGCCCTTTTGAACCATGCGGGGATCAAATCGGCTTTCAGCTCCAAAGTCCGGCCATCCGTGATCTCGGCCAGCCATGTGTGGCGCCTGTCGGCGTTATCTGAGGAGTTGTCGAAAATGTATGCGCGGTCCGTGTGTCGGATCGCTTCCACCAATAATTCCAGCGACCGATAGTAGCGCTTTTCCACCAACTCGGACGGCACATCGTGCCCGTTCAGCTTCACCCTGTTCTGCACGCGGGAGATGTTGATGGCTGGGTCCTCCGTCGCCACATAGTAGAGATAGGTCCGGTATCCGGCCTGTTGCGCCTTGGCCAGCAACTCCACCTTGCTCGGGTGCGACATCACCGTTTCAAAGGTGAATGTATCATGCCGTTCCAGCAGCTTGGTTCGCAGGAAGTCTGCGATGGCGGCCGCAAAATACGAATCCACAGGCACGTCGCAGAAATCCAGTTGCCATCGGCAAAACGAAGCCGTTGCGCGGATTCAGTCGCCCCATGCTCCAAGAGCAGTCTCGACTTGGTAAGGAACGGCAAGACTTCCTCGGCCACGGTCTCCACCCCGAGTGACTGGAGATTGATCCCTCCCTGATGCCTGACGACCGCCTCGATCTCATCGGCATTCAGATAAACGCCCAGTAGTGCCGGGGGCAGATACGACTTCAGTACGCTTTTTCCGGAACCGTTCGGCCCGGCAAACATCCGCATTCTCGGCGGCATGTCGCTCACGGAATCGTGAACTTGCTGCCGGGGGTGGCCGACGTGGGCGGCTCGATCTGCTTCACCACCTCTTTGCGCCCGTCGGGATACACCCGGTAAATGGTGCCCCTTTCGGACTGGAGCACGCTCTGCCCCGAGGCCAGCACATGGTCACGCGCTGTAGCAAAAGCCTGACCAGACACGGCGGGAAACTGGCTTTCGAGAATTTGAATATCCTAGTCTGACATGAACGACGTTCCTTTCTTCGTCAGATATTACCTCATCCGTAGAATCACCGCAATCTTGTCCTCTCGGTGAGAATTCCTGCCTGCATCATGGCCTGCTTGAGGGCGCGGGTCTTTTCCTACCGCTGCTCCAGGCCGACAGCTCCGCGTCCATGTCCGTCAACACATCGGCGATGGCGGTTTGGTTCGGCGGCAAAGAAAAGTTCGGACGAATATTGCGCGGGGTTGCCGCCATCGTGATCGTGGCGATCACCGTGCTCGTCCCGATCATCGCGATCATCCGCCCCGACAGCACGCTAGTCTGGTAGGGGAAAACCATGGCACAAGGTTGAACCGTGTGGGGGCAGGATTCGTGTTTTTTTGCGAAAGCTTCTTTTCTTGGGGGGCAGATGATCCTCTTGGATCATGGCTCCGTGATTGCCGAGTTGAAGTCTGACATCGCCATCTGGGCCGTTGTCTGGTGGGGAGCCGAGATACCGAGCGTGTTCCGGGGAAGGAAACGCCCGGGATGTCCTGCGGCACGGCGGAGGGAACAGCCAGCAGCCGTAGGTGGATTAGTTCACCGCCGCGATGAACAAAAAAAACTAGAGCGGCAGCTTGCCAGCAGCCATCCGGGCGCGTGCGCTCTCCAGGGATTCGGGCTCATGGGCACCCAGCATTTTCGGATTCTTGCTGGTGCGCCGATGCATCGACCATCCGAATGCTTGCTTGCTCTCCGCTCTTTCCCGGTTGGAGGAGTATGATCCGGGCGACTCCGTTCTGGAACTGAATGAAAATGGAGTTCGGGTTGAGCCAGGGGAATCGGACCTGCTGCCATCTAGGCCAGCCGGAGTGGTGGAACTCGATTCTCTCGATCTTGCCTCGAATTTTTTCGCGCAGCCGCAGGCGCAAATCCACGCTTGACGAATTCCCCGCTTCTTCGATCAATTTCCGGAAGGCTCCGAAGTTCTGGGTGAATTGGGCGTTTTTTGCTTCCAGCCGCTGCAACGCATTTCTGTTTTTTTTATTTCCGCCGTGATGGCGTCTTTTTCTCCGGCGGCTTTTTCCAGCGCGGCGACAAGCGGCTGGATTTCCTGGGTACTCGAGGCGACGGCTTCGCTCAGCCTTGCGATTTTCTTCTCCCAGATCTGCACCTTCCCTTCCTGTTCCGCGATTAATTCCAGCAATGCCTTGGACTCGTCAGATTTTCCATGGCCCGCGATGCTGGGCCAGTCGAGGTCGGCCATGACCCGCAGGAACGCCCATTCCACTTCCTGGTAATTCCAGAAGGGAATTTTAGCGCCAGGTTCCAGTCTCCGGCGGTCTGATTGAAGGTAGCGGGTGCACCGGCTCTCTTTGCCCCCCCTGTATGACTTGTTGATGCATGTCATTTTGATCTCGGTTGACCCGTCAAAAGCAATCCCGGCGAAGAGGTTTCTTTCGGCGTTGCCGGTCCTTCCCCCGGTGCGGACGCGCCCCGAGTTTGCTTGGTTCCATTGGTCCAGACTGATCACTGCCGGGAAGTAGCCGGAAATTGGGTCGCCAACCGGAACACGTTTCCCGTTTTCCATCCGGTGCGGTTGGAATTCCCCGAGAACTGCTCGGGAGAGCAAAATCTTGTCCGCGTAGCTCGGGTGCCATCCGTTCCCCTTTCTCTTGCCTCGCCCCCCATGTGGGGATTTTCTACGCGTTGAGAGTCCCGGCGATCCGCCTATTACCATGTCCTGAGCAGTAGAGGTCAAAAATGCGTTCGACCATTTTTACCCGCTCGGGGATCTCGATAAATTCCGTCTTGTCTTCGGAAAGTGTGAGCCATTCCGAGCATCGGGCTGTCATCTTTTTTTTCCCGATCGAAGACCTCTTGTTTTCCCATGAAGCTGCCAGGCGCTTCGATTTTGTGGCTCTTTCTTCGTGTGCCCTTGCCATGATGACAAGCGACATCATCAGCGAGCCCATATTCGCGTTGATCGTCTCCCGGCTGTAAAGCATATTGTCGGACAAGGTCACGAGCGTGATTCCCGCGTTTATGATCTGCAGGAAACTGGTCATGGCGTCGGCGAGCTCCGCGCGCGACAACCTGTCCAAGGATTCCACAAGAAGGACAGAACCGGGATGGACGGCTCCAGATTCGATGGCTTTGAAAAATCCGGCCAGGGCACCTTCAACCTGGTTTTTCCCTCGGAATGCCGAGACGCCCAAATCGGTCATTTTCAATTTGGTGTCCAGTTCCAAGCCGTGCGCCTCGGCATATTGCTTTGAAAGTTCCAATTGCCTGCGCAAGGAATCTCCTTTTGCCTCCTTTAGCCTGATCGGCACTGCTGAATCGCACGTAGCTGTAAGCTTTCGCCAGGATATGCAACTTTCCTTCGACCGCCGATTTTGTCACCGGGTTATTGTTCCTCAATATGCTAACCATTTGGCCGCCAGAGCCGTCGGCTTCCCTCACCAGATCACAGAGGGCTAGAATCCCATCCCCATGGACATGCCGCTCATGTTGCTCATGTAGTTTCCGCCCTGGGTGCCGCCGAGACGCTGCTGGAGATTGTCGAAGAGGCTGAGGTTCACATCGCTGCCGAGCATGTAGGAGAGGGCCAGGTTGACCTGGGTGTAATTATAGGTTCCCGCGTTCTGTCCGTTCGTGGCGACGTTTTCGATCCGGCCGGCGGCGAGGCCTGCCTGGAAGCGCGCGGCGCGAGTGATGCGCCAGGCCACGGAGGCCTCGGCGCCAGTGGTGATTTGCTGCGTGCCAGCGCTGAACCCGTCCATGTCCACATTCCGGAAAAGCCGCATGGCGACATAGGTTTTCGACGAGGGGTTGTAAGTGAGGGATAGGTTCACCACCGTGGTGGCGGCCGAGTAGGAGCTGGCACCCGCGCCTGTCGAACTCGATTGGCGGAACTGGAGTCCCCCCTCGCCTTTGAAGACAAGTTTTGAAGTCGGGTTGTAGAGAAGCCGCAGGAGGAAGGATTCCGAGGTCGTCATCCCGTTCGAGAACGACGCGTAGCTCAGGGCGAGCGCCGCGCCGATCGTGGTTTTGCGGGAAAACTTGTAATCCACCGCGGTGGTCAGCGTCCCCTGGAACTGGTTCCCGCCCGGGTTCGACTGCGTGCTTGTCCCGCTGAAATCCAGCGACACTTCGGTCTTTTTTGTGAGGGAATATCCCGCGAACATTTTTGCGTAGATTGCCTTCTGCTCCGCCTGTCCCTGGCTGTTGAGGAACAGCCCGCTCTGGGCGATGTAGCTCGCGTCGAGGCCGACGCGCAGCTTCGTCCAGCGGTAGCGTGAGCTGAAGACAAACGTCTGGTTCAGCGAGCTGTACTGCTTGTATTTCGCGTAATTCAAAAAGCTGGGAGACCAGAGGAATTGAACGGTCCCCTTTTTCCCGGTTTCCAAATAGAACGTGGGCTGAAGTGTGAAAATCAGGTCCCCCTGGGGGTTGGTGGAAGACCCGTTGATATTGTTATTGTAGGCGGCCGAGGCGCTCATCGTCACGCCGTAGCGGACGCGCCCGTTCCCGACGGCAACGGAATGCGTTTTGCTCAGAAATGACGGGGCTCCGATCGTTCCCAGCGGGCGGTTCTGCATTGGCTGGCCGGCGGCGTTTAGAATCTCGAGGGGCGAGCCGCTCATGGTGGGGCCGAATGTGTTCGGAACATCGAATGTCGGAAGCCTGTCGCTGGGGGAACTCAAAGGAGCCGCTTCGACGGCGCTCTGGAATGCTGGAGCGCTGAGGGCCGGCGCGTCGAGGTCCGCCTCTAGAGGTTTCATGTAGCCGCCGCCTCCGCCGCCGAATCCCGTCGCGCCTGCGTAGGGCCTCGCTTGAAAAAGGTCGCCGGCCTCGATGATCGGCGGGCCGAAATCCGGATCTTTCGCCAGTTTCAGCGACTCCAGACCGTCCAGGACATTGGCCGCGTTCGACGGGTTGGCGGGTGCCGGATTGCCGGCGGTGGAAGGCTGAACCGGCCCCGGGGGCGCGGGGGCTTCCTGGGCCACCGCAGCGCCTGCGAGTAAAACTGCAGTGGTGAAAGCGATGAATATCTTCCGCGAAAAAAAACTGCGGTGCGGCATGCGGGCCGCACGGCCACCCCTGCAAGCCCTCATCGGAGAGCACATTTCCGAAAGCTGCAAAAAACAGGGATAACAGGCGTCTCGCCTATTTGGAGACTGATTTTCGCTACCTAATCGGGGCCCGCACGGGCGGGACGCCCATGCCCCCTGTGGTCTGGTCGCTCCGGTTGCAACTCTCGGAAATGCGCCGCTCGTCGGGGGTTTCGGCAGGAGGTGCTTTTCTGCGCGCACGGGCATCTTCGATCAGGGCGCTTTGCGCCAGGTTTCCGCGGCTTGGATAATTTTTCCACGGGCCTGCTCCAGCGTGAGGCCCGCTTGGACGAGCCGGTCGAGCAGTTCCTGGAACATGCGGTTCCGCTCGAGGCCTGCGGCGGAGGTCTCGGCCCGGGTGTCAGCGGACAGCTCGCTCCGCCAGACCTTGAGGGTCAGCAGGAGCTGCTGCCGCGCCTGGTCCAGGCTCAGTCCTGTCGTCCGAAGCACGCCGATCAGCTCGCCGAAGGCCTTGCGGCGCGACTCGCCTTCGGGCGAGTTGTCACGACGTTCGTCCAGCGCCGGGACAAAAACGCACCCGCAGGAGCATTTTCGCTTCAAGCTTCTCACCGAACCAGCGGCAGTTTCCCCCTCATCGGATGTTTCCGCCAAACACGCTGAGAGGCCGGAGAAGGATTTGCCGCAGGACGGGCAAAAAACGGTCGAAGAGACGGACGCGGACTCATGGAGTTCCGGTTCCAAACCGGCCAGCGGGCTGAGGAACGGCCCCGGCGCAAAGTTCAGGACGACGCCGGAAATCCGCGCCGACGAACGCCGGAGCAATTCCAAGGCGCGTTTGGAGGTTGCCTTCGGGGTCTTTCCCGCCCGGACGATCAGGCAGACAAACGGAAAGAGTCGGGCGAAAGAAAGCGTGTCGCTCACGACCGTTACCGGCGACGAATCCACGACGATCTTGTCGTAGAGCGGCTTGGCTTCCATCAGAAAATCCAGGATCCCCTGCCGCGTGATGGTCTCGGCGGGAAACGGGCAGGCGGCCCCGGCCGTGACAATATCCAGGTTGGGCAGCGAGGTGGAGTGGATGATATTCGGAAGCCCGCGTTCTTTCCGGAGATAGTTCGTGAGCCCGGTCCGGCCGGCATTTCCAAAAATAATCCTTTCGAGCGACGGCTGCCGGAGGTCGGCATCAACAAGCAGCGTCCGCTGCCCGGCCTGCGCCATCGCCACGGCGAGGTTGACGGCGCAGAACGATTTTCCCTCTCCCTCGACGGCGCTCGCCATCAGGATAAAATTCCCCGCCTCCTCTTCCTCGATCACCCGCAGCGCGGCCCGCAGCGAGCGGATCCCTTCGGCCGTGCTGGAAAATTTGTCCGTGACCGACGGGCAGTTATCCCAGGACGAACCGGCGGAAGCGTTCGGGGGAGCGTCCTTGGGGAGAGCGTATTCCGGAACCGCGCTGAGCACGGAGAGGCCGAAAAACTGTTCCGCTTCCTCGGGCGATTTGATGCTGGAATCCAGCTGCATGATGAGGAAGATCAGCCCGAACCCGATGGCGAGGGAGCCCGCCACAGAGGTCGCAAAAAACTTGAGCGCCTTCGATCCGGCCGGAACTCCGGGACCGGCCGGGTTGACGATCTGGAGGAGGACCGGCTGGCTCCGGGCCTGGGAGAGCTCCTCGCTGAGGCGCTTGAGGGCGGACTCGTAGGCGAGGCGGTCCGCGTCGATCTGCCGCTGCAAAACCCGGGAAGGGACAGAAAGGTCGCGGACCTGGATGACCTTCTCCTCCTGCGACGCCCGTTCCTTGAGCAGGTTTTCCTCTTTCTTTTTTGCGCCCGCGAGCGTGGCCTCGACCTGCTTGGGGGCCGAAAGGATCGCGGCGAGAAGGGAGGACTGAGCTTCTTTCAGCTCCGTCTGGGCCTGCCTGATGTAGGGGTTGTCCTCTCGATACCGGAGGGCGAGCTTCGAAATCTTGTTGTTGATTTCCGCGATCTGGGCGTTCAGCGAAATCACCGATGGCATCTTCTGGACGCTTTCGATTTTCATCAACTTGTCGGGGTCGCTCTGGCAGCCCTGGATCTGAGACAGATCGCTTTCGATCCTCAGCCGCTCGGTCTTGGCTTCCGTGCTGCGCGAGTCGAGTTCCCGGAGCTGGTTGGCGACGATGTTCATGTCGCTGTCGATCGAGACGTTCCGCAGCGTGCGCGTGTAGGTGTTGAGCTTCTCCTCGGAGGTCCGCAGGTTTTCCTCCATCTTTTTCACCTCGTCCTTGAGGTAGCGGATATTGACGCCCACGGCGGAGATCCTCTGGTCGCGGTCGTATTCGATGCCCTGGTCCACAATCATGTTGCAGACGCGCTGGGCCATGATGGGATCCGGGTTGGAAAACGAGACCTGGATAAGCCGCGTGTCCGGGACGAGAAGGACCTTGCTGTCCATCATCACATAAGACGCGATCGCGTCATCCTTGAGTTTGCCGACGGGCCAACCGCCCAGGGTGAGCCCGTCGAGGCCGGACGACTTGATCTCCTGCACCACCCGTTTCACCAGCGTCGGGTTGACGAAACTTTTCTCGATGGTCTTGAGATCTTCGGGGTAGGGCGCTCCTTCCACCGTGAGCGGGCTGCCGCTGAGCGAGATCGCCGAGGTCGCGGCGCGGCGCTCAATCTTGATCTCCGAAGTCGCGAGAAATTCCGGCTTCGCGGTTTTCACGAGCACGAGCCCGACCACGATGCCGAGCAAAAGGAGCGCGGAGGGAATCCACCAGAAACGGAGGGCTGTGCGCAGAAACCCCGCGATGTCGAATGCCGACGCTCCGCCTCCGCTGGAGAAGGGATCGCCGGAGTCCGGTTCCTGGGTCGACATTTAAAATAGGGTTTCCTTGACGAAAATCGTGTCGCCTTCGCGGATCAGGAAATCCGACGCCGCGGGGCTCAGGGCGTTGAGCTTGATTTTCTGCGTGCCGTCACCGTTGCGGCGGGTGACGACGACATTTCTGATATCTCCGATGTCGGTGTTCCCGCCGGCCATCGCGATCGCCTGCGCGAGGGTGAGCTCCTCTTCGCCGGGAATGACCATGGCTCCGGGGCTGCGCACCTGCCCCCAGACGGTGAAGCGCCGGGGCGCGTAGGACTCGACCGAGATGTTGACCTGCGGGTTGACGAGCTGCTTCTGGTCGAGCTGCGCGGCAATTTTTTTCGCGGCCTCATTGATCGTCTGCCCGGCCACCGCGACGCGCCCGATGAGCCCGACCGAGATGGTCCCGTCCCCGATGATCTTTTGCCGGGTTGTCATATAGGGTTCCTGGAAAACCTCGAGGAGGACGACGTCGCCGACGCGCAGCTGATACACGGTGTTGCTGGGCGCGGCGGGCTCGGAAGGAAGGTATCGCCCCCCGCTCTGGCAGCCCCCGAGCAAAGCCGTGCAGGCAAAAATGGCAACCCATCGGCGAAGGCGAGCCGACAGGAGGACGGAAGAGCGGGGTTGATTTCTCTTGGAAGGCATAAGCGATGATCTAGCTGCCGCGCAGGCACGGGATCCAGAGGATTGACAGTATGGAATCTTAAACTCATCAAGGGGGTATTGAAAGGATTTTCTCTATTGCTGAGACGTTGGCTGCCCGTGTGCGTATGGGCCGGATTCGTGCTGTATGCGTCCACCAGCATCGGCTCCGGAGACAACACGGCCCATTTTCTGAGGCCGATCCTGAAATGGATCTGGCCGGACTTCGGGCTCGCGTCGCTCGGCGAGATTAATTATTTCACGCGCAAGACCGCCCACGTGGTGCAGTTTGTGGTCTATGCCGCACTGCTCTGGAGGGGATTGCGGCTGTCCCCTCCCCTCGCCGTCCGCACCCGGGTTGTCGTGGCCTGGGTTCTCGGATCCTCCGCCGCCCTGGGCTTCCTGAGCGAGGGCATCCAGATTTTCACCCCGGATCGCGGCGCCCGGCTCAGCGATGTCGGGCTCGATTTTCTGGGGTCCGTCATCGGAACGGGCCTCATCCTCACCATCGGGGCCCTGGCCGGCAGGCAGGCTCCTCAGAAAATTCCCCCGCGTGCACCGGATGAAAATCCGCCGGGAAAAATCCTCATCACCTCCGACCTCCATCTCGAAGACGCCCCCGATGGCGGCCGGGAAATTCTCGCGCAGGTCGGGTCAAGGTTTTTGGAATCGGATGCCGGCGTGCTTTTGGTTGCGGGGGATTTCGGGGTGGCGGAGCGCGCGCAGGAATGGATGGCCGGGCTGCGCGAAGCAGCCGGAGAGGAGGCGGTGCTCGTCATTTGCCTCGGCAACCACGACCACTGGCTGCAGGGAGCCGGGGGATGCCTGACCCCGGAAGATGTGCGGGAGAAATTCTGGCGGCCCGCGTGCGGGGCCCATCGGATCCACTGCCTGGATTTCGGAAATGTCAGCCTGCCCGGAATCACTATCTGCGGAGGATATGCGCATTACGATTTCGGCTTCGCGGATCCGGATGTCCTCGAGGGTTCGAGGCACCCCACCGCAGCGGATTATCAAAGCGGGCGGTTTGGCAGCCTGGTTTACCCGGACATGGATAGAATTCCGGGCCTCGCCCTTGCGGACGAAGCCGCGCGGCAGACCAAGGCGATCTCCCGCAGACTTTCCCAGGCCTGCGACGATGGAAAACCTGTCCTCTTTGCCACCCACACGATCCCGTTTGCCTCGATGAATACCCCCGAAGCCCCGCGCGGATCCGCGCCGCGGTTCTTCGACGCCTATTCAGGAAACAGCGCCATCGGCAGCCTGCTCTCCGCCATGGCCACCTCGATCGCCCTCGCCGTTTCCGGCCACAGCCATCGCCGGACACCCGTCCTCCGCATCCACGGAATCCCCTGCGTCAACACCGGCAGCGGACCGGACGCCCTCCGCTTCCTCCTCTTCGACTTGCAAACCCTTTCGGTTTCCCCATTTCCAAAAGAATAATATTTTTCGCGCAACGGTTGTGTAAAAAAACGCATCCGGTTGCAAAATAGTTCTTGCGCTAAATATAATTAGGTGTATTTTCCGCTTATGGTTGCTGTAGAAACCAAATCGCAAACGCCGATATCCACCGCTTCCCTCTATCAAGGTTTGAAGGCGATTTGGGACACGGAGTTTCCCAAGACCTGCCCGAAGTGCGCCCGGGTTTACGGGTCGTTTGAAGAATATTTGATGGACACTCAGGCGCTGGCTCACAGCAGCGGGCTGATGGGATACGACATCGGGGATCCCGGGCAGCAGGTCGGGCTTTTCCGGAATTGCGCGTGCGGGACGACGATCATGGCCTTCTGCCATGACCGGAGGGATTTGTCCGAAAACGGGAACCGTCGCCGCCAGCTTTTCGGGGAATTGATGAACCGGCTTGTGGACACGGGGATCTCGGCGCTGGAGGCGCGTCAAAAATTGCTCGTGGCGCTCAGGACCACGCCCGACGTGGACGAGTTCCGCCAGGCCGTGCAATTGCCCCCGCGGTGACCCGGAAAACGCGGCAGCCGCGCGGGTCAAAAAACTGCTTTTCGAGCTGGCTGTCTTCGATAAAGTCGGTCGCTTCATGGAAACGACGCTGATTCTTCTCAAGCCGGACTGTATTGCAGGTCGCCTGGCAGGCGAGGTTCTCAAGCGGTTTGAGGGCGCCGGATTTCAAATCTGCGGGTGCAAGATGTTCCGGGCAGATGCCGCCGTGCTCCGCGAGCATTATGCCCACATCGCGACAAAACCGTTCTTCCCCGAAGTCGAGACCTTCATGCAATCGACCCCGGTGATCGCGCTCGCCCTCGCGGGAGAAAACGCCGTGGAGCGCGTGCGCGACCTTATCGGTCCGACCGACTCCAGGAAGGCCGCCAAAGGAACCGTGCGCGGAGATTTCGGTCTGGACGTGATGGTCAACATGGTCCACGCCTCCGATAGCCCGGAGAACGCGCAGATCGAGTTGAGGAGGTTCTTCAAAGACGGAGAGCTTTTCGACTACGGGATGCGCTACACGACGAAAGCCTGACCGCGTTGCCACCTCTCCTCTTTTCAAGAGCGGAATGTTCCTGGCTCGCGCGTTTCGTCGAGTGGGATCCGATCACCGCCGAAATCACGCTCAAGGGAAACCTCCTCGGCCATTGAAAATCGGGGAAACACGTTTCGCGGCGATTGATTTCGAGAGCGCGGGATCCGCGCCCGGAAAAACCGACGAGCCGGTCCAGATCGCGGTCGTCCACCTGGTCGGGCGGGAAATCAAGCCGTCGCTCTGCGCGTATGTCAAAGCGGGGAGCCCCGTGACCTGGGCGGCCCGGAAAGTCCATGGCATCACGGATTCCATGATCGAGGACGCGCCGCGTTTCGTGGACCTCTGGCCGCGGATCAAGTCCGACATGGAGGGCTGCTGGATCGTCGCTCACGGTGCGGCGACGGAGAAACGCTTCCTGCGGGTTTTTCCGTTCCATTCGTTCGGGCCGTGGGTGGACACGCTCGATCTCGCACGGGCCGTTTATCCCGGCCTTCGCTCGCACGCGCTGGGCGAGGTGATCAAGGTAATCGGATTGGAAAAAGAACCGGAAATCCAGGCGGAGGGTTTCCGCTGGCACGACGCCCGCTGCGACGCGATTGCTTCGCTCGTTCTCCTGCGGCATTTGATTGCGGTCTGCGGGCTGGCCGATGCCGAGGCCGAGGTGCTTCAGTCGGCCGGGCTCGAGGGGTATTTCAAGATGCGCAGCGATAAATCGCGGAAGGAGTGACCAAAAAATCCATGCGGAGATCGTGCGCCTCCGAAGGCACCTCCTCCACGATCTGATCCTCAAAACAAACGCCCACGCGAAGCCCCCGCGCGTCCGCAAGGAAGCGGTCGTAATATCCCCTCCCCCGGCCCAACCTTCCGCCCCGGAGGTCAAATGCCATGCCGGGGATGAGGATCAGATCAAACTCGCTGCCGGCACCGGGAGCCTCCGCCGCAGGCTCAAGAACCCCGAACCGTCCGGGCTGAAGCTCCGCCCGGCGGACGATCCAGTGGAACGTCAGCTCTGCGCCGGCAACGCGGGGCAATGCGATCCGTTTGTCCTGCGGCCATGGGTCGAGAACATCCGGCTCGCCGTCCAGCGCGGAAAATGCGGCGACCGCCGCGGACGATTGCCACAGCGGCCAGTCGCGAAGCTGCCGTGCGAGTTGGAGTGAGAGGGACGCGACCCCACCGCGTTTTTCCGGTAGTTGGCGCATCTTTCTACGGAGCGCTGTCTTTTCGCCGCTCATGGGAAACTTTTCAATTCAGACATCCTGGCGTCATCCAGAAAAAATGGCGGGGGGAGAAAAATAGATGCCCCCTTCGAAACGGAAATTAGCGCCCACACGGGCGGGACGCCCATGCTCCCTTGGCTTTCGCGTCTCACACGCTTTCCCTTCACGTCAGGATGTCTGAAAATGGAGGAAAGCCCCCCGTGTCGTCCGTCGAAAATACGGACCGGACAGCGCCGGTCCCTCCAGAGACGCTGCCGCATCGCGTCAGGGCGTCCGCCCGAGCCGCTGGCAGATCTCGCGCGTGGCCGTGGATTGGTTGAGCGTGTAGAAATGGATTCCGGCGACCCCTTGGTCGAGGAGGTCGGCGCATTGCTCGGTGGCGTAGTGCAGCCCGACTTGGCGGATCGCGTCAGGCGAGTCGCCCCCGCGATGGAGAGCCTTTAGAAGCCGGGCAGGATATCGCGCTCCGCCCGCAAGCTCGGCCATCCGCTTCATCGAGGAGAGGCTCGTCACCGGCATGATGCCCGCGATGACCGGCACATGGATCCCCGCGAGCGCGCAGCGGTCGCGGAAGTCAAAAAAGTCGTGGTTGTCGAAAAACAGCTGCGTGCAGATATAGTCGGCTCCGGCGTCAACCTTGGCCTTGAGGTGATCCATTTCGACCAGCCGGTTAGGGGTCGCCGGATGGCCTTCCGGAAACCCGGCGACGCCGATCCCGAAGCCGCGCGGATCGGGGTGCCCGGAAAATTGCTTAATGAACCCGACGAGGCCTGCGGCCTGCGGGAAGACATCCTTCGAGTGGTCGTAGTCCAGCTGATCGCGCGGCGGATCGCCCCGCAAGGCGAGGATGTTGCTGACGCCGGCGGCGGAATAGCGTTCGAGGATCGTTCCGATTTCGTCCTCAGTGTGGCCGACGCATGTGAGGTGGGGAATCGGGTCGAGCGACGTGGTGGTCTTGATCCGGACCACGAGCTCGTGGGTCATCTCGCGGGTCGTGCCTCCCGCCCCGTAGGTCACGCTCACGAACGCGGGCTTGAGCGGTTCGAGCTGCCGGATATTTTCAAAGAGCTGATCCAGCGCCTGGGGGGTTTTCGGCGGGAAGAACTC
>JBAWVC010000050.1:0-13618 GCA_037147455.1 Verrucomicrobiota bacterium
GGAGCCGGCGGAGCTCCGCGAGGATCTGGGCCTGGATGGTCACGTCGAGCGCGGTCGTGGGCTCGTCGGCGACGAGGAGTTTTGGCCGGCAGCTGAGCGCCATCGCGATCATCGCCCGCTGCTGCATCCCCCCGCTCAGCTGGTGGGGGTAATCGTGCATGCGTTTCTCGGGATCCACGATGCCGACCGCACCGAGCCATTTGACGATCTCCGCATCGACGTCCGTGACATCCGGGCGGTGGAGGCGGATCCCCTCGGCGATCTGGCTGCGGATCGAATAGACCGGGTTCAGCGACGTGGCCGGCTCCTGAAAGACGTAGGCGATCCCGCCGCCGCGCACCTGACGGATCTGCCCGGGTGACATTTTCAGGACGTCGCGGCCGAGAAACAGGATCTTTCCGCCGGCGTATTCCGCGGGCGGGGTCGGGACCAGGCGCGTGAGCGAAAGGGCTGTGACGCTTTTCCCGCTGCCGCTCTCGCCGACAATCGCCAAAGAGTCGCCTTCCTTCATCGAAAACGAAATATTTTTCACGGCATCGACCGTGCCGTTTTCTGTGCGGAAGCGGACCGAGAGGTTGTGGATTTCGAGGAGGTTCATCGTGTGGCGGCCGCGCGGCGGAGGGCGTCGCCGGCGAGGTAGAACGCGAGCGAGGCGGTGAAGATGGCGAGGCCGGGGAAAAAGATCAGCCACCAGGCGTCGAGGAAATAGGTTTTCCCGTCGGCGATGATATTCCCCCAGGTCGCCTGCGGGGGCGGCACGCCGAAGCTCAAAAAGCTGAGCCCGGATTCCACCAGGATCGCGTCGGGGATGCTGATGACGGCGGTGACAAAGATCGGGGCGAACGCGTTCGGGAGGATGTGGCGGAAAATGATGTTCATCCGGCTCTGGCCGAGGGCGCGCGCGGCGCGGACGTATTCGCTTTCGCGGAGGGTGAGGAACTCTGCGCGCACGAGCCGGGCGGTGCCGGTCCACCCGACAAGCCCGATGACCGCGATAATGATCCAGATGTTCGGGCCGATGATGGCGATCGCGGTGAGGATCAGGAAAAACGAGGGGAAGCAGAGCAGGGCATCCACAATGCGCATCGCGACATTATCCACCCAGCCGCCGACGTAGCCGGAGACGGCGCCGACAAATATCCCGATGCCGAGCGAGACCGCCATGGCCACGAACCCGACGGTCAGGGAGATCGTGGAGCCGGCCACCATGCGCGAAAGCACGTCCCGGCCGAGGTTGTCGGTCCCGAGCCAGTTCGCCGGATTCGGGGGCAGGAGTTTCCGCTCGAGATGCGTGGCGTTCGGCTGCATCGGCATCGGGAGGTGCAGGAACGCGCAGGCACCCGCCACGATCGCCACGGCGAAGAACAGGGCGATGGCAATGGTGGCGGCGAGAGCGAGCCGGTCGTGAAAAAACTTCCGCGCCACCCGGCGGAACGGGCTGTCCGGGGTGACCGCTTGAGGGATGGCGTCAACGGTTGCTGTCACGATGGATTTTTGCTCGGCCGGTGAGAATGCCGGAGGGTGCGCCCCTTGTCACGTCCGAACGGGAAGACATCGGGGCTGGAAAAGCGCGGGTGGTTGTGACAGGTTCGGGGCATGTCAGAGAAATCCCTTCGCAAGTCCCTGCAGATTTACAAAGGGCTGGTCGAGGTCAGCGGGCTGATCAATTCGATCACCGACTACGGGGAGCTGCTGCGGGCGATTCTCGATGTGGCGCGCCGGGTGATCCGCGCGGAGGCGGCGACGTTGTTTCTGGTGGATCCGGAGACCGGGGGCCTCGAGCTTTCGATCGCTACGAGAGGGGAGACCGGCTACGTCGAGCCCAAGCTTTCGGTGCCGCGCGGGAAAGGGATCGCGGGCTGGGTCTTCGCGCACGGCGAGCCGCTGCTGATTCCGGACGCCTACAAGGACGAGAGATTTTTCAAGGAGGCCGACCTGAAAACCGGGTTTGTCACGCGCTCGATCCTCTGCGCTCCGCTGAAAAGCGAATCCCGGATCCTCGGCGTGCTGCAGGTCCTGAACCCGCGCGAAAAGCCCGCGTTCGAGGCGGAGGATTTCGAGGGGTTCTGCGCGTATGCGAACCTGACCGCGACCGCGATCGAAAAGGTGCGGGCGATCGAGAAGATCCGCGCCCAGGAACGCGTCGAGCGGGATCTGGCGATCGCCGCGGAGATTCAAAGCGGGCTCCTTTCACGCGCGATTCCCCGGAAGATTCGTGGGGCCGCATTTTCCGCCCACAACACGCCTGCCGCGAATGTCGGCGGCGACTTTTACGGGGTGTTCGCTCCTGGCCCCGACGAGATCTGTTTCGCGGTCGGCGACGTGTCGGGAAAGGGGATTTCCGCTGCGCTGCTCATGGCCCAAACGCTGAGCGCGATGGGGTTTGTCCTCGCCGCGACGACCGGCCCGTCGGCCGCGCTGTCGCACCTCAACGAAACCCTTTTTACCAACATCATCCGCGGGATGTTCGTCACGACGCTCATCGGCCGGATGACCCCCGCCACGAGGCGTGTGGAGATTGCGAGCGCCGGGCATTGCCTGCCGCTGCTGGTCAAAGCCGACGGTTCGGCGTCGAGGATTGAGACCCCTGCGGCGCTGCCGCTGGGGATCCTGCCGAACGTCGCCTACCGCCACGGCAGCCTGGTCCTCGAACCGGGGGACCGGATCGTTGTTTTCACCGACGGGCTGAGCGAGTCGCGGAAGGAAGGAGGCGATTCCCAGTTCGACGAATGCCTGCTGGAGCACGCCTCCGGGCTCGCCGCGGACACCAACGCGCTCCTCGACCGGATCGTGAGAGCCGAGCTGCGGCACCGGGGGACCGGGCCCCAGCTCGATGATCTGACGGTTCTTGTGGGAGGGTTCGAATGAAGAAGACGATTTGTTTTTCGAGCGACACCTGCCACCTGGCGGAGGTTCGCGCAGAGGTCCGGGCGTTTCTCGGCCGGCATGGTTTCGACGAGTGCGCGACCGAGCTGATGGTCCTCGCCCTCGACGAGGCCTGCACGAATGTGATCCGCCACGCCTACGCCCACGAGCGCAAGCCGGTTCGGTTGGAAATGACCGCCCTGCGAGGGCTGGTGCGGTTTGTTCTCAGGGATTACGGGCGCACCTGCGACCCCGCAAAAATCAAGAGCCGCGAGCTCGAGGACATCCGCCCCGGCGGCCTCGGCGTCCACATCATCAAGCAGGCGTTCGACTCCGTCACCTATTCGCCGCAGCCCAGAGGCACCCGCCTGGTCCTGGAAAAAAAACGGATCAGGGAAACACATGGTGCCGGGACGGTGGGAACCGCCGCCGGTGCCCCCGGGCCGGACATCGCGCCCGGCACCTGATCCCTCGCGCCCGCTCCGTTTTTATCCGCCATATTTTATTCGCGTCAGGCCGCGTGATTTGCGAGGGTGCTCGCGCTTCAACCCATGAGCGCTGTTTCAACAAAAGGCCTGGTCAAAAAATACGGGAACCACACGGTTCTTCCCGGCCTCGATCTCGAGGTTGTTGCCGGCGAACTGTTCGCGCTGCTCGGGCCGAACGGGAGCGGGAAGACAACGCTCTTCCGGATCCTCACCACGCTGATTTCCCCGGACGGCGGCTCCGCCCAGGTCGGAGGCTGCGATGTCGTTCGCGAATCCGCATCCGTCCGGGCAAAAATCGGGGTCGTCTTCCAGTCTCCGAGCCTCGACAATAAACTGACCGCCCGCGAAAACCTGCGATACGGCGGGGCTCTCTACGGCATGCACGGCGCGCCGCTGCACCGGAGGATTTCCGAACTGGCCTCATCCCTCCGCCTCGAAGAGAAGCTCGACGCGCTTGTCGAGACGCTTTCCGGAGGACAGCAGCGCCGGGTGGAAATCGCCAAATGCCTTCTCGCGCGGCCGGAGATCCTGCTGCTGGACGAACCATCCACCGGGCTGGATCCCTCCGCCCGCATGGACCTCTGGGCGTTGATCGGAAATCTCCGCGCGATGCACGGAATGACAGTCGTCTTCACGAGCCACCTCATGGACGAATCCGCCCGTGCGGACCGCGTCGGCATCATGAGTGCTGGAAATCTCGTGAGCGTGGAATCCCCCGACGACCTGCTCGCGTCGGCCGGCCCGGAGATCCTGCGCGTGGCGACCACCGATGTTCCCGGCGTCGCGCGATTCCTCCGCGCGACGTGCGGGCTAGACCCTCATTCCCTCGAAGGCGAGGTTCGGGCATCAGCCAGCGAAGCCCATTCCATCGCCGCCCGCCTCACGGCAGAAATGCCGGCGGCGATCGCTTCGACAACGATCTCCAAGCCGACTTTGGAAGATGTCTTCCTCTTCAAAACCGGAAAGCGCCTCAATGAATAGGAACAACCCAGGGAGCATGGGCGTCCACGCCCGTGAACGAACAAGCCAAACACAGGCGGGACGCCTGTGCCCCCTGTGCGTGGCGCGCTCGCGCCGCCGACCACACCCATGAATAACACCTACCTTTGGAGGCCAGCCGCCGCCCTCTGGCACCGCGACGTGGTCCGCTTCCTGCGCCAGCGGAACCGGATCATCAGCGCCCTGGTGACGCCGCTCGTTTTCTGGGTGCTTCTCGGCGCTGGGTTCAGCCCGTCGTTCCGGCCGGCCGGCGGCGAGGCGATCTCGTATCTCACGTATTTTTTTCCGGGCACGCTGGTCCTGATCATGCTGTTCACCGCGATTTTCTCGACAATTTCGGTGATCGAGGACCGGCGCGAGGGGTTTTTGCAGGGCGTGCTCGTGGCTCCGGTGTCGCCGGGGGCGATCGTCCTGGGAAAATTTCTCGGGGGCACGACGCTCGCCGCCGGGCAGTCCCTGCTCTTCTGCGTCCTGGCCCCGTTCGCGGGGGTCTCGTTCCCGCTCCACCTCCTGCCTGCGCTGGCCGCATCGTTCTTTCTGGTCGGTTTTAGCATGACCGGGCTCGGGTTTCTGGTCGCCTGGCCGATGGATTCCACCCAGGGATTCCACGCCATCATGAACGTGGTCCTGATGCCGATGTGGATGGTTTCCGGCGCGCTCTTTCCGCTGCCGGCCGGCCATTCGATCATCGGCTGGATCGGCGCGATAAATCCGGTGACCTACGGCGTCTCGGCGATCCGCCAATCGCTCGGCGGCCCCGCAGTTGCCGGCATGCCATCGCTCGGCCTCTCGCTCCTCGTGACGCTTGGCTTTTGCATCGTGACCTACGCGGCCTCCTACCGGCTCGTCTCCCATCGGAAAAAAGCCGGTCAATCGTCGCTTGAAAGCGAAGCAAGAAAAACCAACGTGCTTTTACGCTCGCTCTTGCTTGCGATTGGCCTTTTCATGCTGTTTATCATTCTCAAGACCTGTTCAGCGCACTAAAAAGCCACCCCCTGAATCCACGGACGGAGCGAGAATCTTTTCCCTGCCGATGGAGAGTGCCCGCCGATCTCGGCGATCAACTTCCGCCGAGCCGCAACTGCTCGCGACCGAGTTCAATGACTGTCCTGCTGACAAACAAGCTCCGGCATTCACCGAGCGCCTGGAGTGCCTCGTCGGCCTGCGGGAGCGAAAGCATGCCCACCCGACAGGCCCGCACGATGATTCCCACGGATCCATGCACGGGAACACCGAGGCGGGCCGCCTCTTTTCTGGCTGACAAATCGTCCGTGAGAAAAAGCAGAGAGCTTTTCCGCAGGCAGACTGAAAGGCAGTCGATCTCTCCGGCATCGAGCTTTCCGCAGACTCGTCGGGCGGCAGATTCACGGTCCGAGTCGGAAACCGCGACAACCTCGGCGGTCAAATCTGCCGGCCTGACAAAAGACATCGCCTCGTCCTCAGACCCGTTGAGGGATGAGGAGCGGGGAGAATTGCGCGAGAAGACCGGCCCGCCCAATTTCACCGAGGTGGATCAACGGTCCGGCATCACAGACGGCGGCGAATTTACTTCCCGCCATGCAAGCCCCAAGCGACATCTTCACGAACGATACACGCCTCCGCTTCCGCGCGGGCCACGGACGCCTCTCCAATGCGGGAAACCGCATCTCCACGGGAGAGATCGCCGCGAAGAAAGGCTCCGAGCACAGCATCAAGATAGAGGTGTTTCATCCCCTCGCGCAAGGCTTCCCCAAGCACATAGCCCGCCTCGGCCCGTCGAAGATGCACCACTTCGTCCAGTTGTTCGTTCAGCGTGGCTACCATAAGAAAACACTTCCACAACTCGCCGGGTTCCACAAGTCCTGATAGTGCGAAGATTTACCGCCCGCAGGAGAAAATTCGCGCGAGATTTTATGCTGAAATAACAGTTCAGATCCCGGTCGCGGGGTCCGGCTCTTCCGGCTCCGGCTTTTTCGGGGCTCGCGGGGTTACGAGGACCTTGTCGATGCGCTGGCGGTCCATGTCGATGATCTCGAACTCGAAGCCGTCCCATTGAAACTTCTCGCCCTCCCGGGGGATGTGGCCGATGCGGAACAAAATAAACCCGCCGAGCGTCGAGAAACGGTTTTCGTTTTCGCCCGGCAGATCCTCCTCGATTCCGAGGCTGGATTTGGTTTCGTCGATATCGAGCATGGCATCGATGAGCCAGGTTCCATCCTGGCGCAGGGCGGCCTTCGGGTCATGGCGCTGCTCGCGTTCCGGCAGGTTGCCCACGATGGCCATCATCACGTCGTTGAGGGTGACCAGGCCCTGGAGGCCGCCGAATTCGTCCACGACGAGCGCGATGTGCTTGCCGGATTTTTTGAACGACTCGATGAGCTTTCCGGCGGGCATCGCGGTGGGAACGTAGAGCGGCGGGGTAACCAGGGCGCGCAGCTCCACGCGGCCGGCAAGAGAGAGGTTGGCCCAGAGGGATTTCACCGACACCATCCCGATCACGTTGTCGCGGGTCTCCTGATAAACCGGAAAATGCGAGTGCCCGCTGCCGGCGATCCGCCTCCAGTTCTCGTCGTCGGTGTCGTCGAGCGAAAGCCAGATCATGCGGGCGCGCGGGGTCATCAGGTCGCCGGCATGCTGCTCGTCGAGTTCGAAGACCCCTTCGACCATGTCCTTTTCTGCCTTCTTAAAAACCCCAGTGCTCAGCCCTTCGTCGATCAAAACCCGGACCTCCTCCTCCGAGACGGCGGACTCCTTGGTTTTCCTGACGCCGAGGAGGGCCATGAGAAAATCGCTGGAATGGCTGAGGAGATTGACGAGGGGGGAGAGGCTGTTCGCGAGAGCGTTCATCGGGCGGGCGAGGGCCGAGGCGATTTTTTCCGGGTTGCTCAGGGCCAGGCGCTTGGGGACCAGCTCGCCGATGATCACCGAGAAATACGTGATGATTGCCACGACGATGAAGAGCGAGATGTAGTGCGAGGGAGCGCCCTTGAGGACGGGGATCTTGTCCACGTAGAGCGACAGGGTCTCGGCAATCCGGGCGCCGCCGAACGCGCCCGCGAGCGTCCCCACCAGCGTGATCCCAACCTGCACGGTGGAGAGAAATTTCCCCGGGGCGGAAGCCAGGGCATGGGCGAGTTTCGCCCCGTTGTGACCCTCGTCCGCGAGCGTCTTCAGCTTCGCCTTGCGCGAGGCGACAAGCGAGATTTCTGCCATGGCGAACACCCCGTTCGCCAATAGCAGGACAAAGATAAAAATGATTTCCAGCGTGATTCCAGACATACGGTCAATGCGAAAACTCTATCGGATGATGATCCGCACGGCAAACGGAACCTCCGGGGGCTCAACGGGCGATGCCCGATACGATTTCCAGCCTCCAGACGGTCGCCCGTCCGTTCCCTCTGGCCCCCGCAAAAAATGGATTGGAAGAACCCCGCGCCATGGTGAATGATGCCGCCATGTCGCGATGTGCTTTATTTATCGTTCTTATGGTGGCCGCCGGAGTTGTTGCGTCCCCGGCCGGGCCGGTTCTCTCCGGCCTGAAGGCCATCGAATCCCAACCCTATGGCGCCACGGCGAAATCCGTCGAAATCCGTGGGGAACGAGGGAACCCGCATCCGAAGGAATGGGTTTTCCTCCTCAGCGATTCCACGGCGCGCGGCGGAGTGCGCGAGGTGACGGTGGCGGACGGAAAAATCACTTCCGAGCGGACGCCTCTCCGGGGGATGGCCGACGTCGTGGGCCTTCCGCCGCTTGACACCCGCTCCCTCTCCGCCGATGCGGATGCCGTTTTCCGCATCGTCCACAAGGAAGCCACAAAACGCGAACTGGGCTTCGACTGGATAGACTACACGCTCCGCACGGACGCGGGCAGCAACGCTCCGGTGTGGACCGTGAAACTTTTTGACCGCATGGGAGCCCCTGTCGCAACGGCGCGCATTTCCGCCAAGGACGGCACCATGGAGGGTTCCCTCCAGACCGACCCCGATGCAAAAGCCCGCGCCGAAGCCACGCCGGTCAGCAAAGAGGGGGGGATTATCGGAAAGGTTGGAAAGTCCGCAAGCCGCGCCGCGAAGGACGCCAAAGACTCGACGCTTCATTTCCTCGGGACGTTGCAGGAGGAATTTGTCGGGGAACGGACCATCGGCCCCAAGGACGACCAATGATCGGGCAGGCGATCATCGTTCTCGTCGTCGTCGGCTTTTTGATGCTTGCTGCCGAGGTTTTTGTTCCCGGGCTGGTGCTCGGAACTTTGGGGGGTCTCTGCCTCATCGGCTCGGTGGCGCTCTGCTACGCCGCCTACGGCCCGCTCTTGGGAACCGTCGCCTTCGCGGCCCTCG
Organism: Verrucomicrobiota bacterium; assembly: GCA_037147455.1. Lineage (GTDB taxonomy): Bacteria > Verrucomicrobiota > Verrucomicrobiia > Chthoniobacterales > Terrimicrobiaceae > QYQL01. The sequence continues at coordinate 8,669 of JBAWVC010000050.1, forward strand.
CCGTCCTCGGCATCGCCGGATTTTTCCTCTGGCTGAGGCTTTTCCCCCATACCCCGATCGGGAAAAAAATGATGCTCAACATGTCTCTGAACTCGCGCAGCTCCTTGAAGATCCCGGACCTGGCCGGAGCCACGGGCGAAGCTGTCACCCCGCTCCGGCCCGCCGGAACGGCCCTCATCAATGGCTGCCGGATGGATGTCGTCGCCGAGAGCGGGCTCATCGAATCCGGCCAAAAAATTTCCGTCGTTTCCCAGGAAGGGATCCGGATCGTCGTCCGGCAGCTCCTATGACCTGCACGGATTGCCAAAAACCGCCGGGCTTCAGGAGTTTTTTGACGCATCTCAAAAATGAAAGCTTTTGCGTCGCGGCAGGAATTTGATAAAACGCAAACCAATAACCTGACGATGCTGGACGAAGACCTCAAAGCCGATTTGCAAAAGCGCGGGATCTTCGTAGCCTCGTTCGAGGACCTCTATAATTGGGGCCGCAAGAATTCCCTGTGGCCGATGCAGTTCGGGCTCGCGTGCTGCGCGATCGAGATGATCGCGACCGCAGCGGCGCGGTTCGACATGGCGAGGTTCGGGGCCGAGGTGTTCCGTCCGTCCCCGCGCCAGGCCGACCTGATGATCATCGCCGGGACGGTGACCAAGAAGATGGCCCCGCTGGTCGTGCGCCTCTACAATCAGATGCCCGAGCCGAAATACGTGATCGCCATGGGGGCGTGCGCGATCTCGGGCGGGCCGTTCAAGGAAGGCTACAACGTCCTCAAGGGAATCGACCGGTATATTCCTGTGGATGTCGCGATCCCGGGATGTCCGCCGCGACCGGAATCCCTCCTCGAGGGGCTCATCAAGCTTCAGGAAAAAATCGCTGGCCAGCGGCTGTTCGGCCCGCACCGGGCGCGCCATGCGGACACTGGCGACTCGGCCGATTATCCGGTTCCCGCCTACGGGCTCCATGACCTCGAACCCGCATTGAATCCCCGGGTTTTCCATCCCGATCCGCCACGGAGGGACGGGGAATGACCGGAGTTCTCGAAGCCATCACCGCCGCTCTGCCGTCCGCCGGGATCGAACTCCTCAAGAACCCGGGCCCCTGTGCGCAGCACTCGCTGCTGGTCGCCGCGAGGGATGCCCGTGCGGTTGCAGAATTCCTGCGCGACTCGCTCGGCTTTGACTTCTGCTCGAACGTGAGCGGCGTGGACTGGCCGACACGGAAGGTTAAGGAGGAAATCGTCCACAAGGAAACCGTGGAGGATGTTGAGTCGGACGTGAAAGAAACCGTCGAGCGCGAGATCCCCGGCTTCTTGGAAGTCGTTTACCATCTGTATTCGATCGCCAGGAAATCCGGTCCCCTGACCTTGCGCGTCCGGACGGGAAACCGGGAGGGCGATGTTTCCATCCCCTCGCTCACGCCGGTTTGGAAGGGCGCAGATTTTCAGGAGCGCGAGGTTTATGATCTCTTTGGCGTTCGGTTTGACGGCCATCCCGACCTGCGCCGGCTCCTGATGTGGGAGGAGTTCACCGACCACCCCATGCGCAAGGACTACGTCGCACCGGAAGATTACGAATACGAGCCGACCCCGCACGACGAAATCCTGGCGAAGGTCCGAGCACGAACGGAGGCTGCATGAGCGCATCCCCGAGCGCCATCAGGCAAGGGGGCATGGGCGTCCCGCCCGTGCATGGCACCGGCACCGCATCGCTGACCAGACTCCAAACGGGCGGGACGCCCGTTCTCCCTGCGAAGAACCAAACGATCGACGTCTCGCTCGGGCCACAGCATCCCTCGACGCACGGGGTCTTCCGTATGAACGTCACGCTTGACGGCGAGACGGTCGTCAAGCTTCAGCCGGTTTTTGGCTATCTTCATCGGAACCACGAAAAAATCGCGGAGGGCAACTCGTGGCTCGCCGCGATGCCCTACACCGACCGGCTCGACTACATCTGCCCGCTTACCAACAACTGGGCCTACGCGCTCGCCGTGGAAAAGCTCGCCGGCATCGAGGTCGCCGAGCGCGCGGAATACATCCGCGTCATCACCGCCGAGCTCACCCGCCTGCAGAACCACGCCGCGTTTCTCGGATTCGTCCTCGGCGACATGGGCGCCTGGGGGACCGCGCTCATGTATGCATTCCGCGAGCGCGAAAAAATCCTCGACCTCTTCGAGGCGCTCACCGGCGCACGGATGATGTGCAACTACATGCGCTTCGGCGGATGCCGCTGCGACCTGCCGGACGGCTGGCTCGAAGCCGCCCGCAAGCTGGTGGACGGGTTTCCCGCGTTCCTCGACGAGATGGAGGCGCTCCTCACCGGTAACGAAATCCTGCTCGCCCGCCTGCAGGGGATCGCCCCGCTGACGCCCGAACGTGCGATCAACGGCAGCTTTTCGGGCCCGGTCCTCCGAGCCACGGGCGTGGACTACGACATCCGCAGGGTGGACAATTACGGGATCTACAACCGGTTCAAATTCCGCGTCCCGCGCGGATCGGTCGGCGACTGCTACGACCGCTTCATGATCCGCATCCTCGAAGCCCGCGAGTCGGTCGGGATCCTCAAGCAGGCGATCGCCGGAATCCCAGAGGGTCCTGTCGTCAACCCGAAAGCCAAGCAGCGCGGGTTCCGCCCGCCCGCCGGCGAGTCCTACGGGCGCATCGAAGGCCCGAAGGGCGAGATCGGATTCTACCTGATCAGCGACGGCGGCGCGCACCCTTACCGGTTCCGCATCCGCCCGCCGAGCCTCATCAACCTCACCCTGCTCGAAGAGCTCTGCCTCGGCACAAAAATCGCCGACGTCATGGTCATCCTCGGCTCCATCGACATCGTCCTGGGGGAAGTAGACCGATGACAACAAGTTGGAAGTATGAAGTCGGAAGTATGAAGTGGGGCGCAAGCGCCCTCCAGCCGCTTCGCGGGGATTCTATTCCTTCATCCTTCATCCTTCATCCTTCATCCTTATGATTTTTCCCGGCTCCGGCATTCTCAAAGGGCTCGCGGTCACCGCGCGGAATTTCGTGGGCAGCTATTTCGAAAAGGACCGGCTGACGACCGAGCAATACCCGGAGGAACGCCCGAAGCTCCCGGAAAATTCCCGCAGCTTTCCGTTCCTGATTTACGATGGAGATGATCCCGAGGCGGGCATGCGCTGCGTCTCGTGCAAGATCTGCGAGAAGGAATGCCCGCCGCAATGCATCTTCATCATCCAGGACCGCGATGCCGCCGGCAAGGCGATCAAGCGCCCGAAGGTTTTCGACATCGATATCTCGGTCTGCATGAGCTGCCAGATCTGCGTCGAGGTCTGCCCGTTCGAATCGATCCGCATGGACCAAGACTACGAGCTCAGCTCGTTCGACCGATTCGGCCCGCTCGTCCTGGATAAGAGCAAACTTCTGAAATCGAACTCCTACTACCGGAGTATCCACCCGACCGAGGCGGCGGAAACCGATGCCCGCCTCGAAGCCGACCGGAAGAAGAAGGAAGCTGCGGCCGCCGCCAAAGCCGCCAAGGCAGCGCAAACCCCGGAGGTCGCCAAGTAATGAATATTCTCGAACGCGCCCCCATCGAACTGCTGCACTGGTTTCTGAACCTGCTCGGTTCGTTTGGCGTGCCCCAGTGGATTCTGGCCGTCGTCTCCGCGGTCGTCATCATCGGCACGGTCATCGGAGTTTTTCTCGGTCTCTTCGCGCTGATGTCGGTGATGGAGCGCAAAATCCTCGCCCGCGCTCAAAACCGCTACGGCCCGAACCGTGTCGGCTTCTTCCGCTGGCGGCTCTGCGGGCTCTTCCAGCCGGTGGCGGACGGCATCAAGATGATCACCAAGGAGGATATTGTGCCCCGGACGGCGGACCGGGTCGTCCATTTTCTCGCCCCGGTCGTGATGCTGATTCCGTCGCTGATGGTTCTCGCAATCCTTCCCTACGGACGCGACATGGTGCCTGCGGATCTCAATGCCGGCATCCTCTATTTCTTCGCGGTTGGTGCCGGGACCGAAGTCGCGGTCTTCATGGCCGGCTGGGCGAGCAACAACAAGTATTCCGTGCTCGGGGCGATGCGCGCGATCGCCCAGATGATCAGCTACGAAATCCCGCTCGTCATCGCCGCGATCGTCGCGGCCATGATCTCCGGCTCGCTCTCGCCATCGGCCATCGTCGCCGCGCAGGGCGGGTTCGCGTGGGGGTTCGTGCCGCAGTGGTTTGTGGTCACCCCGTGGGGATTTGCGGCATGCCTCCTGTTCTACATCTCGGCGCTGGCGGAATCGAACCGCAGCCCGTTCGACCTGCCCGAGGGCGAGTCCGAACTCGTCGCCGGCCATCTCACCGAGTATTCCGGCTTCAAATACGCGCTCTTCTTCATGGCCGAGTATGTCGGAATGTTTGCGGTCTGCGGTCTACTGGTCACGCTCTTCCTCGGCGGATGGCAGGCCCCGCTGCCGTTCCTCACCATCGTCCCTTCCTGGTGCTGGTTCTTTGGAAAGGTCTGCTTTGTTGCGTTCACGATGGTCTGGGTGCGAGCGACCCTGCCGCGGCTCCGGATCGATCACATGCTCGCCTTCGCCTGGAAATTTCTCCTCCCGATGAGCTTCGCGGCATTCCTCTCCGCTGCCTGCTGGCACTACGCCGGGCGCGGCCCGCTGGCCTGGCTCCTCTCGCTGGCCATCGTCGGGATCCCCTACCTGATCCTCGGCACCGCCTTCTCGAACCGCTTCGCCGTCTCGCGGCGGACCTACCAATTTTCCGAATGAACTGCGTGATGTGCGACTTTCTGAAATCCTGCTGCGCCGATCCGATGAAGCTCATCGGGGACTGGTTCGTCCTGCTGCCCGCGATCGTCCTCCTCCTCGCCGCCGCCGCATCGGTCGTCATGCGGAACCTCATCCACGCCGCACTCTGCCTCACTCTCAGCTTCATCGCGCTCGGCATCGTCTTCATCGCGCTCGGCGCGGAGTTCGTCG
>JBAWVC010000051.1:0-13401 GCA_037147455.1 Verrucomicrobiota bacterium
TTTTCTTATCACGTTTCTCCTCGCATCGCTGACCGGCGAGGTCTCCGCCCAAAAGCTCCGCGTCGTCACGCGGGACATCGAGCCGTTTTCATTTGAGAAAGACGGGCGCCGTGTCGGATTTGCCATAGAGCTGTGGGACCATGTCGCGCGCGAGTTGAAAATCGACTACGATCTGACGGGTGTCGGCAGCGCGAAAGAAATGGTCGGGGCATTGGAAGCCAAGTCCGCCGATGTCGCGGTCGGCGCGCTAAGCATCACCGCGGAGCGCGAAAAGGCGATCGATTTTTCTCAGCCATTCTACGAATCCGGCCTGCAGATCGTCGTTTCGAAGAAGGCTGGGGGCCTCGCGGATTCGATCTGGGCGATGCTCCGCAACCTGTTCAGCTGGCAGCTGGCGGGAGGCTTTGTTGCGGCTCTTCTTGTCATGTTCATCATCTCGCACCTGGTCTGGCTGTATGAGCATCCGGTCAACGAGGAAATGTGGCCGAGGTCGTATCTTGCGGGCATCGGAGAATCCTTCTGGTGGACAGTAAGTATTTTCCTTGTCGGTGGCGCGGACAACAAGGGGCCGGTCGGCCTGGGCGGACGCATCGTGGCCACCATCTGGATGCTGGCCAGCGTCATCGCGGTGTCGCTCCTCACGGCCTCGCTGAGCGCGGTTCTGACCGTCAACTCCCTCACCGGAGACATCAACGGGCCGAGCGACCTGCCCGGCAAGGAGGTCGCGACCATTGGAGGGAGCACATCCGAAGCCTGGTTGAAAAAACAGGGCGCGAACGGCGGGGCGAAGGTGAGCCTGAGCGTTTTTCCCGATATCCCCGCCTGCCTGGACGCGCTCAAGGGCGGCAGGGTGCAGGCTGTCGTTTTTGACGCGCCCATCCTCAAATACTATGTGAACAAAGCGGGGCCGGATGACTTCACCCTTGTCGGCGGTCTCTTTGAGCGGAACAATTACGGCTTCGGACTTCGTCAAGACAGCCTGCTGCGGGAAACCATCAACCAGACCCTGCTCAATCTGAACGAGAACGGCGTGACCGACGAACTCAAAAAGAAGTGGTTCGGCGCAGGGAGCTAAGCTCCGCCTTCCTCTTCAATTTCCCGCAAGCTTATGAAAACGAAACTCACAATATTCGCTTTGGTGCTCTGCCTTTTTCCGCTGCTGGCCTCGGCGGAACCGGAGTCCGTGCTGCGGCAGTTCCTTTACAGCACGCCGAACACCTACGGATGGCAGCCGGTTAAAGGCGACGTCACCTATGATTTTTTCAAAGACGGGCGGCTTCACGTCCAGGGCCCGGACGGGGAGGCGACAATGTGGGCCGGGACATGGAAGCTGAATGGCAACCAGGTCACCCTCAAAATCCCGGATTTGAAAACCAACAAGACTTTCAAGGTGACCATCGACAGCGGCGATCTCCTCTTGGATGGCCACCGGTATCGCCGCTGCGCACCCTGATCGGACTGATCGAAAATTTTCGCGTCTCGCGGGTTGCGAAATCCGGCGGTTCCCGCCAATACTTCCCGACCTATGGAAAAAATCGTCGTCGCATATTCCGGGGGCCTTGACACCTCGGTCCTTCTGAACTGGCTCAAGGAAACCTACGGGGCCGAGATCGTGGCGTTCTGCGCGGATGTCGGCCAGGGGGAGGAACTCGACGGGCTCGAGGAAAAAGCCCTGCACACCGGCGCGGCCAAATGCTACGTCGACGACCTCCAAGAGGAATTCGCGCGGGACTTTATTTATCCGATCCTGCAGGCGGGCGCACTTTACGAGGGGCAGTATTTTTTAGGCACAAGCATCGCGCGGCCGCTCATCGCGAAGCGGATGGTCGAGATAGCGAAGGCAGAAGGCGCGTCCGCGGTCGCCCACGGCGCGACCGGCAAAGGTAACGACCAGGTCCGGTTCGAGCTCACGGCCGCCGCGCTCGCGCCGGACATCACGGTGATCGCCCCGTGGCGGGACTCGCGGTTCCGCGAGAAGTTTCCCGGCCGCGCCGAGATGATCGCCTATGCCGAAGCCCACGGCGTGCAGGTCGCGGCGAGCTCGAAAAAACCGTTTTCGATGGACCGGAATCTCCTGCACATCAGCTACGAGGCCGGGATTCTCGAAGATCCCTGGTTCGATGCCGGTGATCTGAAGAACCGCGACTATTTCACCACGCTCTCGGTGCTCCCCGAGGACGCGCCGGACAAGCCGGAACTCGTCGAGCTGGAATTTGAAAAAGGCAACTGCGTCGCCGTGAACGGCGAGGCGCTGAGCCCGCTCGGCGTCATGCGCAAGCTCAACAAGTTCGGCGGGGCGCACGGGGTCGGCCGGGTGGACATGGTCGAGAACCGTTTCGTCGGAATGAAGAGCCGCGGGGTCTACGAAACCCCCGGCGGCGCGATCATCCACTTCGCGCACCGTCAGATGGAATCGCTCACGATGGACCGCGAGGTCATGCACCTGCGCGACGGGCTCATCCCGAAATACAGCACGCTCGTCTATAACGGGTTCTGGTTCGCGCCGGAACGCGAGGCCATCCAGGCGCTCGTGGCCGAGTCGCAAAAACATGTGACCGGCACCGTGCGCGTGAAGCTTTACAAAGGCGGGATCCACGCCGCCGGACGCAAAAGCCCGCTCAGCCTCTACAACCCGCACATCGCCACCATGGAGGCCGACCCCACGCAGGCCTACAACCAGGACGACGCCACCGGGTTCATCCGCCTCAACGGCCTCCGCCTCAAAGTGGCGGCAGGGGTGCATAAGAAATAGTCAGCCGGAAGCGGCGCTCACATAAGGCGGTTTTGGGATGCTGCCCGTGCAGGGCAGGACGCATTTGACGCGACTACCCAGAGCGGCGTCTGCTTCGCAGCCTTGCCTTGGGCTGTTGGATGCAGCCCCGTTTGGGGCGCCATTCTAGCCGATTTTTCGCAGCCCCGAGGCGTCGATCACCCAGCGTCCTTTTTCGGAAACTACATATTTTTTGACTCCCGGGTTGACGATTTTGTATCCGCGGATCCGCAGGAACTCGGGGGTTTCCGCGGATGCCATTTCCGCATCGCCGAGCTCTTCGAGGAGGTAGCCGGGCCCCGGGGAAACGTCCAGGTTCTTGACCGTCACGGCCGCGCCGGGAGCGGCGGAGATGACGAGCGACGCGTCGCCGGAGACGGTGACGTTCTCCAGCGTTAAATCTCCATCGAGAACAACCGTGCTGGCTCCGGACACGGAACCGCCCCGGATGCGCGCTTTGACCTCGTCGAGCGTCAGCGCAAACGACGGTCTCAGGATCACGCGGGGCCCAGGGGTAAACGGGATCCCGCGGATCTGGCGGGCCGGCTCGTCGGCCACCGCCATCCCCGCCGCGCGCAGCTTCATGCGCCCGGCAAGGTAGAAGTCGTTTTCCGCGCTGGACGCGCTCTCCGGCGGGCCGTTTTTGGCGGCCTTCTCTGCGGCTTCGGCGAGGTTGTTTTTGCAGGGGCTGAAACACCAAGCCCGGTCGAAGATGGTGACGCCGACTTTTTCGCCCGATGCGAAGAACTTGGGCAGATCCTGCATCAGCGTTTCGAGCCGGGCGGGCTTTTTGAAGGAGGTGCGCGAGGCGTCGGTGAACTTGGGGTTCACGAACTCTGCGATGATTCCCTGCGAGGATTCCAGGACGCGCAGATACGGCTCCATGCGGATGACCAGCAGGTTGATGTTTCCGGGGAAGCGGGAGTGGCCTCGTTCGTTTGGAACATCTCCCTCGGGGCTCACGGTCGCGCGCAGGAGCGGGTCGAGCTGGTTGTATTCGACATTGATCGTGAGATCCGGTGAGCCGGGTTTGACAAGCGTGGTGATTCCGCCCACGGCCTCGCCGGGCACGCGGTTGACGGCGATGGAATTGAAATCGTAGCCGCGCTGCTCGGAAACCCCGATCGCCGCAAGCGCCGCGTTGAAAACCTGGCCGTTGGTATCCTGGATGAAAAGCAGGTACCGGATCCCCTCCGCCACCAGCTTTTTTGCCGTGCCGCTCGAATGGAGGAGCATGTGGATGTCCCCGTGCCCGTGCGGCTTCATGATCAGTTCGTAGGGCTTTTCGAGCGCGAGGCGTGCATCAATGTCCGCCAGCGCGGGAACGAGCTCCTGGCGGAGGACCGCAATCTGCCCGCTTTCGAGGCCGAAATTTTTGTTGGCAGCCAATGCGGCCGCCGTCCCCGCGTCGGTATCCATGCTGGTCATGATCACCAGCGGAATGCGGCGGCCGAGCTTTTGCGAAGCCGCGCGGATGACCCCCGCGTAGTGGGCGAAATAGGACGTGTTTTCCGTGACTTCGACCGGGATATCGAGCTTGTTGCCATGGTAGCCCAGCCGCTCGCCGAGACCGCCCGCAACCAGGACGACCGCCGTCCGCGCAAACGCGTCGCGGCCGGCGGCTTCCGCTGCGGAATAGTCGTCGCCGAACCCCGACAGATCCACGATGTCCGGCTGTTCCGGGGTGCAGCCGTCGTAGGGGTTGCTCCCGGTGACGGCATCCGCCAGGAGCGCCCGCGCATTTTTTATGTAGCCCGGCAGACCACCCGGATACGATCGGTGGGCAGACTGCAACACCTTCAGAAATTTCCGCTTCCTGTCGTCGTTGACGCCCGGTTTGTCCCAGCCCGCGTAGAGGTGGTGCTGCCCTTCGGCGATCAGGCTTCTGGCGAGATCTTTGTCCTCCGGCGTAAGCTGGCCTTCATTTTCATAAAACGCTTCGAGTCCGTCGGCGGGGCGTGAGGTGTTCGGCATGGCAGATGAAATCTGTATTTCCTCGTGGCGGAATTGACAATCCGGGAGTGGGTGCCGGAAATCCCCGCACGGAGGATCGGGCACGCGGGGCGCGGGTTAGAAGTTGCGGAAGCTCATCGCCCCGGCGGCGGCGTGAAACTCGTCTGACTCCGGGTCTTTGGCGAGGTAGGCAATGGTCTTGTCCTTTTCCTCGAGAACCGGGATCTCCCCCGGCCCGGACCAGCCCTTTTCGTGGCCGGTGACGGTGTAGTGGATCTTGATCAGGTCGCCCACCTTCACGTTCGCGGCGCGGGTGGCTTTGTTGACCAGCGCCATGAGGCGGATGCTCTGGCTCCCGGGACTTTCCCCCGGCTCGATCTCCACCCGGAGGACCTCGATCTCCACGACCTCCGTCGCCGCGTTTTGCATCCGTTCGTAGGCGGAAGGAGGAAGTTCCGCCCGGGCCAGGGTCGGGCAGAGGATCGCGAGCAGCAGGATCAGTCGGCGCATCGCTCCTTTTTGTCTGCTGCGGCGCCGATGGGCAAGCAAATGTCAAAGCAAAGTCGCGGTTGCATCCGGTCCGGTTTGCGTTCAATGTTCCTGCGCTTCATTTTAAACATATGGCTGATTACGATTTGATTGTTGTGGGCGGCGGGCCCGCCGGATACGTGGGGGCGATCCGCGCGGCGCAGCTCGGGAAAAAAGTGGCGTGCATCGAGATGGACCGCGCCGGCGGGACGTGCCTCAACTGGGGGTGCATCCCGACAAAATCCCTCCTGAAGAACGCCGAGGTTTACCAGCTCCTGAGCCGCCATGCCGCCGATTTCGGGATCAAGGTCGAGGGCCTCAGCTACGAGTGGGACAAGGTCATCGGCCGCAGCCGCAAAGTGGCGGACCGGCTCGCGGGCGGCATCGAGATGCTCTTCAAAAAAAACAGGATCGACTACATCCGCGGCGAGGCCGCGATCCCGAAGGCCGGAGTGGTTGAAGTGACCGACAAGGACGGGAAAAAGGAGGAATACAAAGGCGCGAAGATCCTCGTTTCGACCGGCGTCGTGACCCGCGAGATGCCGGGGTTCCCGTTCAATGGCAAGAGCGTCATCAGCAGCAAGCAGGCGATGGTTCTCGCCGATCAGCCGAAGGATATCATCATCGTCGGGGCCGGCGCCATCGGGGTCGAGTTCGCGTATTTTTTTAACAGCTTCGGCACGAAGGTGACGCTGGTCGAAATGCTCCCGAACATCCTCCCGATCGAGGACTCCGATGTCAGCGCGGCGCTCGAAAAATCCCTGGCCAAGCAGGGGATCAGGATCCTCGCCGGCACGAAGGTCGAGAAGGCCGAGGCCACGAACAAAGGCGTGCGCCTCACCGTGAGCGGAAAAGCCAGCGAGACGATCGAGGCATCGATCGCGCTCGTCGCGATCGGAGTGAGCCCGCTCATGCCGCAGGGGATCAAGCTCGAGACCGACGCCAAGGGCTGGCTCAAAACCGACGCCAACTACGAGACCAGCGTCAAGGGCATCTACGGGGCCGGCGACATCATCGGGCCGCCGTGGCTCGCCCACGTCGCCAGCTTCGAGGCCGTCCAGGCGGTCGAAGGGATGTTCGCGGGAAAGAAGCCCCGCAGGGCCGGCGTCTTCCCCGGCTGCACCTACTGCCAGCCTCAGGTCGCAAGCGTCGGACTCACCGAGCGCGCTGCAAAGGAAAAGGGCCTAGCGTTCAAGATCGGAAAATTCCCGTTCATGGCCAGCGGAAAAGCCCAGGCCGTCGGCGAAAGCGAAGGCTTCGTCAAACTCATCATCGGCGAAAAGCACAGCGAGATCCTCGGCGCGCACATCATCGGTGCCGACGCCACCGAGATGATCGCGGAGCTCGGGCTCGCGATCACGATGGAGGCGACCTGCGAGGAGCTCATCTCCACGATCCACGCCCACCCGACGCTGAGCGAAGCCGTCCACGAGGCCGCCCACGCCTCGCAGGGGCACGCGATCCATTTCTGATTCCCTGCACCTACATCGCCTCGCGGTAAAGGTTCTCGGTGTTGGCGATTTGTTTCGCGGCGGAGAATTCGCGGCTCACGAAATCCGCCCCCGCCGACGAGAGGAGCGCATAAAGGTCCGGGTCTTTTGCGAGGAGCAGAAGCGCCTGCGCGAGGCCCTGCCAATCGCCCTCGCGGCATAGAAGGCCGGTGGCCCCATTCCGGATGACCTCCGGGATGCCGCCGTGATCGGTCGCGACGGACGGAAGGCCGGAAGCCATCGCCTCGAGAAGCGAGTTCGGAATCCCCTCGACAGCGCCGCCGACGGTCTCGCTGGGATGCAAAAATATATGCGAGCTTTCGTAGAGGCCGGACAGCGCGACCTGGGAGAGGAACCCGGGAAACTCGACGCTGGCGGATATGCCGAGCGACGCGGCCAGCCCGCGCAAGGCGGCTTCCAGCGGACCCTCACCCGCGACCGTGAATTTCGACTGCGGGTGGATCTTTAAAAATTCCGCAAAGGCCCGGAGCGCGGTCGCGATGCCTTTTTTCGGGACCAGCCTGGACGCCTGCAGGAGATGCCATCTGCCATCCGGGGGCGGGCTGTGCGGGGCGCATTTGATCGGCGGCAGAACGGTCCTCATGATGCGGAGCTTCGAGGCATCGCACCCGAGGGCTGCGACTTTTTCCGCGAGCTGCTCCGAGCGGCACAGCACGAGGCGGGCGCGGTCGAACACCTCGCGACGGGCTGCGCCGAAAGCCGGCCCCGCAATCCGCCCGGTCACATCCGAACCGTGGAAGGAAACGACTACGGGAACTTCGGCCCGCCTCATCAGCGGGAGCAGGTGGACCGCAACATTCCCGAAAAAGATATGGAGGAGCGCTGCCTCCGTGCGCCGCATGACCGAGAGCATTTTCTCCGCCTCCGCGCCGGTGATCTGCCAGGGCTTTCCCAGCCAGCGTTCGAGCCCGCGCCCCACAAAGCGGAAGCCGGAGCGCGGGACGACCTCCACCTGCCGCGCCGCCCACTCACCTTCGCATTTTTGGGTGATGACGACGGGCGAGAAGCCGCTCAGGCCCGAGATCTGCCGGTGGATGTGGAGCATCTCCGGACGCAGGAACGTCGCGCAGAAGAGCGCCACCACGGGACGGTTACCATTCAACGCCGACAACGGTGAGTGTTTCCGAATGGTGGGGGGTGCCGGGGCCGAAATCCCGCGATACAAACTTTTCGCCCGTCCCGTAGGCCTTGGGTGCGAGCGGGTTCACCGCCTGCCACGGCTTCTTCGTGAAGATCTCCTTCACCATCCCCTCGATCGTCGGCCTGGCCGGCTCCAACTCTTTGACAATCGTTCGCTGCCGCCCGGGGGGCGCCACAAAATCCTGCGCCACCGCCAGGCCGGCGCAAGCCATGAGAAACAGCAGTGTCGGTTTCATATATTCTAATTACCACCCCCGCGTCCCCCGGGCAAGTTCGACGACGCGGCCGACGCGAAAAAATGATCCAAGGGATCGTTTGCGAAATCCCGGGTTTTGAGGGATGGTCTTCGTTGCCGGGGCCGCAGCCCGGGCCATCCGATCATGAGAAAAACAGGCGCCATTCTTTGTGGGATCACAGCAGCCGGCATCCTTGCGGGATGCCGAAATGCTGAAGGCCGATGGCGGCCGCCCGATCCGATCGGGTATGCGCTGTTCGAGCTGATCGACCGCGGGCCACACACACCGCCACCGAATCGAAGCTCCGATGCGGATTATGTCGTGGCCCCATCCCCCACTCCGGAGCGGGGCGTCCCTCCCTCGCAAAATTCCATTTGGGTCGAGGGGACCTGGGGTGTTTCCGCCGGGCGAAGGGTTTGGATCCCCGCCCACTGGCAGTAGCTTCAAGCTATCTATTTGGGCCAGCGCTTCAGGTTCTGGACAGCAGCAATCCGACGCCATAACTCCGGATCATTCCGGTTCTCGGTCCTCAGCAGATACTCGATGTATTCTTCGCGGGACATCCCGACGGAGGCAAACGGCGCCTTCTGCTGCCCTGTCAGGCGGTGGCTGCCGATTTCTGAAAATACATCAAAAACAAAAACCGCAGCCACCACAACGAGGGCGGCGAGAGAGAGCAGCAGGATCAGGAATGTTCTCATTCGGCTGATGAAAGCCTACCCCGTTCAGCCGCCGGACTCCAGCGGGAATTGTCCGGGGAATTTCTTCAACGCCGAGTCGGTGAAGATGTTTGGCTTCGGATGTTCGGGTGCTGAGGCTGGGTCTTTGGCATCGCGCGGTTGAGGGCGCTGACCACCGCCTTGATCGATGCCAGCTCGATATTCGTGTCGCTGCCAACACCGAAGAACGTCCCTCCATCCGGCATCTTGATCTGCATGTAGCTGACCGCCCGGGCCCCGGCTCCCGCGCCCATCGAGTGTTCGGAGTAGCTGAGCACATCGAAGCGCGGCAGGCTGGTGCTCCGGAGCGCGTTCACAAACGCGTCGATCGGCCCGTTGCCGGCCCCTTGGAGAACCATTTCACTGGCATCGTGGACGAGACGGGTCTCGCAGGTCACCGTGCTCGAACGCTCGACCGTGCAGAACTCCTCGAGCCGGACCGGCCCGTCGGCGGGCATATACGTCGCGGCGAAGACGTCGCGGATTTCCTGCGGGCCGAGTTCGGTGCCTTTCTTGTCGGAGATCGCGTTGATGATGCGGCCGAGCTCCTTTTGCATCGCCCTCGGGAGCTGGTAGCCGAATTCCTTTTCGAGCACGTAGGCGACCCCTCCCTTTCCGGACTGCGAGTTGATCCGGATGATCGCCTTGTAGCTCCTTCCGACATCGGCGGGATCGATCGGGATGTAAAGGACGTCCCAGGGGTTCCCCGGCTTCTGCTGCTCCCAGGATTTTTTGATCGCGTCCTGGTGGGAGCCGCTGAAGGCCGTGAAAGCCAGGTCCCCGGCATAAGGCTGGCGCGCGGGGACCTCCATCCGGGTGCAGCGCTCGTAAATCTCCCGGATGCTGTTGATGTCGCTGAAGTCGAGCCCGGGGTGGATTCCCTGGACGTAGAGGTTCAGCGCAACGGCCGCGATATCGAGGTTTCCGGTGCGTTCGCCCAGGCCGAACAGCGTGCCCTCGACCCGGTCCGCGCCTGCGAGCAGGGCCAGTTCGGTCGCCGCGATCCCCGTGCCGCGGTCGTTGTGCGTGTGGAGCGAGAGCGTCGTCGCATCCCGCCGGGTCAGGTGCGTGGACATCCACTCGATCTGGTCGGCATGCACGTTCGGGGTCGCGTATTCGACCGTGGCCGGCAGGTTGAGGATGATCTTGTTGTCCGGGCCCGGCTGCCAGACGTCGGTCACCGCCTCGCAGATCTCCAGGGAAAAACCCAGCTCCGTGCTCGTGAAGCTCTCCGGGGAATACTCGAGGCGGATCCGCGTTCCCTCCTCGACCAGCGGGCGCATTTCCCTTTTCAGGAACGCGACCGCGCCGGTGGCGATGCCGACGATTTCCTCCCGCGTCGCATGGAAGACATACTCGCGCTGCTTGGGCGAGGTGGAATTATAGAGATGAAAGATGACGCTTTTCGCGCCGCGCAGGGCTTCAAGCGAGCGGGCGATCAATTCCTCCCGGCACTGGCAGAGGACCTGGATCGTCACATCGTCCGGAATCAGTTTTTTTTCGATCAGGAGCCTGCAAAAATCGAATTCGATCTGCGACGCCGACGGGAATCCGATCTCGATCTCCTTGAAGCCGATCCGCACCAGCATCTCGAAATA
Organism: Verrucomicrobiota bacterium; assembly: GCA_037147455.1. GTDB lineage: Bacteria > Verrucomicrobiota > Verrucomicrobiia > Chthoniobacterales > Terrimicrobiaceae > QYQL01. The sequence continues at coordinate 10,456 of JBAWVC010000051.1, forward strand.
CTCGAGCTTCTCGGCGACGCTCATCGGCTGCGGCAGCGCCTGGTTTCCATCCCGCAGATCCACGCTGCACCAGGCCGGAGCGCACTGGAGCGTCCGGCCCGGCCACTGGCGTCCGGGAAGATCGACCGGCGGGAACGGGCGGTATTTTGTGACAGGCGGCTTTTGCATAAGTCCGTGGCACGATAACATAAACCGCCGCCAAGGAAAACAAATGTCGCCGCGCGCGTCGTCGCCGCGTCGCCGGTAACATCTCTTTTCAAGCATCCGGTTTTCTGCTTACCATCCCGACATGGTCCGCGAAGCAAAAATCGAACGCAAGACATCCGAAACATCCATCGCGCTGCGGTTTGTCGTCGATGGGAAGGGGGATTCCACGCTGGTCACGGGGATCCCGTTTTTTGACCACATGCTGACGCTGTTCGCAAGGCACGGGCTGTTTGATCTGGAGCTAGATGCGCGGGGCGACATCGCGGTGGACTACCACCACACGGTCGAGGACACCGGCATCACGCTCGGTCAGGCCCTCGTGAAGGCGCTCAAAGACAAGGCCGGGATCCGGCGCTACGGGTTTTCCTACGTTCCCATGGACGAGGCGCTGGTCCGCGTCGTCGTGGACCTGAGCGGGCGGCCGTATCTGGCCTTCAATGCCCCGAAAAACGTCGAGCCGATCGGATGCAACTTCTCCTTTCAGCTCGTCGAAGAATTTCTGCGCGCCGTGTCGGTTCACGGCGGCATGAACCTGCATGTGGACATCCTGGCCGGACGGGACGCGCACCACATGGCGGAGGGGGTTTTTAAAGCCCTTGCCCGCGCGCTCGATCAGGCAACGCAGATTGATCCGAGGGTGCAAGGGGTTCCGAGCACCAAGGGAATCCTGTGAGATCCCGTTCCATCGGGGTCGTGGACTACGGCAGCGGCAACCTGCGCAGCGTGCGCAAGGCGCTCGAGGCATCGGGGGCTTCGACATCCCTCGTGTCCGGGGCATCCCAGCTCGCGGATCTCGACGCGGTGGTCGTTCCGGGAGTCGGATCGTTCGGCGATTGTGCCGCGAACCTGCAGGGGGCCGGGCTCTGGAATCCTCTCCGTGAATGGATTTCCTCAGGGCGCCCCTACCTTGGAATCTGCCTCGGATACCAGCTCTTGTTCGAGTCCAGCGAGGAATCCCCCGGTGTGAACGGCCTCGGCGTTCTGCCCGGGAGAGTGGTCCGGTTTTCCCATGCCGGACTGAAGGTGCCGCACATGGGATGGAATTCCCTCTCGAACCTCAAAGGCCCGCTGTTCCAAGGACTGCAGGACGAGACCTCATTCTACTTCGTGCATTCGTTTTTTCCCGTGCCGGCGGATGCCACCCTGGCGAGTTCGACCTGCGAGTATGGAGCTCGGTTCGCGGCCAGCGTTTCCCGCGAAGCGCTTCACGCAACCCAATTTCACCCGGAAAAAAGCCAGGCCGCCGGGCTCGCCGTGCTCCGGAATTTTCTATCCACCTTATGATCCTGCTGCCAGCCATTGACCTCATGGGCGGCGAAGTCGTGCGCCTCAAGCGCGGGCTCGCCTCCGAAAAGACCGTCTATTCATCCGACCCCGTCGCCTTCGCGAAAAAATGGGAGGACTCGGGTGCCGACTGGCTCCATCTCGTGGACCTTGACGCCGCGTTTTCCGGGGAACCAGCGAACCTTCCCTCCATCGAAAAAATCTGCTCGGCCGTGAATATCCCGTGCGAGCTCGGCGGCGGGATGCGAAGCGTCGAAAATGTGAGCGCGGCGTTCAGCTGCGGGGTCAGCCGGGTGATCCTGGGCACCAAAGCCTGCGAATCCCCGGAATACATCGCCGAGATCTGCGAGGAATTCGGCGGGGAGCGAATCGCGGTGGGGATTGACGCGAACCATGGCAAGGTTGCGGTGAAAGGCTGGACCGAGACGACTTCCACATCCGCCGCCGACCTCGCGATCATCGCCCAGGTGGCGGGGGCGGGCACGGTTATCTACACCGACATCGCCACCGACGGGATGCTCGAAGGACCGAATTTTTCCGAACTTGAAAACCTCCTGAGCATCCTCGACTGCCAACTGATCGCCAGCGGAGGCGTTTCGTGCGCGGAAGATCTCCGGAGGCTTTCCAACATACCCCGCCTGCACGGGGCGATCATCGGCAAGGCCCTCTACGACGGCCGCATCACCGGCAATCTGCGGAAGCTGGTTTCGTGAGGCCTTGCCAAATATGAGCGGCAGCATTTTTCCGGACGAGGAATCTCCTTGCCTCGAATGGGGTTCCATGCGAGAGAAATTGACATCTCTCCGACACTCGGCGTGTTTGGGAGCCGGAAGAAAGAAGCCGGAAAAATCCGGGGTTGTAGCTCAGTTGGTAGAGCACCGCGTTCGCAATGCGGGGGTCAGGGGTTCGAATCCCCTCAGCTCCACTTTCGGCCGAGGGTCATCGCCTGCCTCCGTGGACCATCTGCACAAAACGCACAGGCGCGATCGATCTCCCCTGGATCTGCCCGTGAATTTCTTGACGGAAAGGCTTGCCCCGAGTTTTGCCGGAAGTAATGTTGTCATCTTGCGGCTGGGTAGCTCAGTTGGCAGAGCAGAGGACTGAAAATCCTCGTGTCGGGGGTTCGATTCCCTCCCCAGCCATTTTTTCTTGTAACACTTTATCAGCAAGGGGATTCCTCGATTTTCTGGATTCCATGCTACTAAAATATTCAACAAAAACTCCTAAAATCTGGCCGCTTCTTCAATTACGTCGCATGTTGTTTGAAGACGTTTAGAGGCGTTCCTTTCCCCACCTGCTGACGGTCAATTCGCCCGGAAGACACAAGTTATTTCGCCTTCTCTGGCCTGACAATCGGGGTTCGATTTCCCCCCGCCTGACCAAGTGCCGTCCATTTTTTCGCTTCTTCCGAAAAGTTTCGTCTTAGCCGACGAATTTGAACTTGGATTCATGGAG
>JBAWVC010000052.1:0-13375 GCA_037147455.1 Verrucomicrobiota bacterium
CTTTGCGCCCCCAATCCCCCGCACTGCTCGCCGCAGGGGCGTTCGGGGGGAACTTCCAAATTGTTTCTTTCAGCTTATCAGACAGGAATTCTTTCTCCGGGGATGATTCTTTTCTTACGGGGTAGTTGGTAATCCTTGCGCCGGAATGCGACCCGCACGGACATTTTTATGCGCTTGCGGCGGCCTTGCGGGCAACAAATTCGGACTCGTCTCCCAGGTGCACCCTGACGATCCGCCACCGCCCGAGAACAGCTATTCTCATTCCTCGAACTTCATCTCGAAAGCCCCGCCGTCCTCGTCCAGGTCCCAGTCGTGGTTGTCCTTGTTCATGCGCTGAAAATTCTAGGCGGGCCATCCAGAATCGAACAGATTGAAAATCAAAAATGAGTGCGCCCGCCAACATCCTCGACCTGGTTCAGAAACTCCTCCGGCTGGCGGACACTTCACGCGGGGCCACCGAGCACGAGGCGGAGTCCGCGCTGGCCAAGGCCGAGGAACTGATGACGCGCCACAAGATCGATTCGGCCATGTTGAGGATGTCCCACGGATCGGAAGACCTCCCCGGAATCGCCGTCCAGAAGGAAGTCATCAATCTTCCGAAGACGATCAATCCGGCCGACATGCTGATCCTCTCGCTCTTGCAAAATCACTTCAACGTGCGGATCGTGCTGTTCAAAAACGCCCACGCAACCCCGGTGGACATCATCGGAACATGGGAGGATGTCCAGTTCGCGATCCACGTCTTCCATTTTCTGCGCGAGACGTTTTCCCGGTGCTGGAACGAGTTCAAGGTTTCCGCCAGCACCCCTGACCGGAAGTCCTTTTACCGGGGGCTTCACGACGGGCTCAAGAGCGCCATCCTCGAAGGCAAGAAGCGGGCGGAAGCAGCCGCCTCGACCGAGGAGCGCAGCCGGTATCAGATCGTCCTGGTGGACACGGCCGCAGCGATTGACCGCTACATGGGCGAGCGATACGGGCAGCTCCGCAAACGCCGCAGCCGCAGCAGCCGGGTGTATTCTGAAAGCTACCAGGCAGGCAAAGCGAAGGGCGGCAAGATCGAGATCAAGCGGGCGCTGCCGGGGAATGCTGCCTGACTGGGGGAAACATTGCCGGAGCGTGAAAATAGGGGCTACTCAGGACCCTCGATGATCCCGAGGTCTCGGAGCGCTTGGATCCGGGCCGCGCGGGTCGAGAGACGGCCCTCCTCCCAATCGAAGTTCGTGACGCCATTGTCCTCGCCCAAAAACAGTTCGAACAGGTCGAAATTCTTGAGGACGGTCTCGACCGTTTCGTTGTTGGGGTTGTTGACGTGCGCCGCGAAGCGCAGCGCGTTCTGCGCGCGGGCCCGGCGGTCCAGGTATGCCAGGAGCGACTCGCGGTGGATCATGCGGATCCGGCGCTGCTGCCCGTGGCGCTCTTTGCGGTATTGTTTGACGCAGAGTTCTCCGGTCGCAGGATCCTTCTCGTCGAGGATTTCCACGAGCGATGTCCGGGACAGGCCCGTCACCGGACAGCGCTCCTTCGGCCGAGGGAGACGAATCCATTCCTCGCTGCTGGGGCTGGGCGTGCTCATCGTGTTTTTTTATCCCGAAGACCGACTTCGAGCGATAAAAAGTTCCGAAACTTCGATTTTTCGCGTCCGGAAAATTGCTGTCCACGGCAACAAAATCCTTCCGCGTTATTAGGGATAATTATTAGGACCGCCTCTAAAAAGAGGCGTTTTTTCAGACTTAACACCCTTTGCATAAGGGGTTTGGAGCGGGTGACGAGACTCGAACTCGCGACATCAACCTTGGCAAGGTTGCACTCTACCAACTGAGTTACACCCGCGTTTGCCGAGTTCCCTCTGTAGATTGATCCGACTTCTGTGTCAACGAGATTCTGCACCACGATTTTCTGCACCACGGTTTGCGCCGGATTGTTCCGGATTGTGCCCGCTTCGTTCCGGAGGCTTGGAAAACTCCGGCGGGATGCTATGTTCCGGAGCAAAATGAGCCAGCCGTCCGATTTTTCTCAGGAAGCCGCCGCTCGTCAGGAAGTCCCGAAACTCGGTCATCACCTGCTGACGGTTTTTCAGGTTCTCGTTACGGTGGGGTTGCTCTGGTGGCTTTTCCACGATCCCGCCCGGCGCCTTACGATCTGGAGCGCGCTCCAGACCGCGGACTGGAGATGGCTGATCGCGGCCTTCGCCGCCGCCGGAGCCTGCGAGTTTTTGGGAATCCTGCGCTGGCAGCTGTTTCTCAAGATGCTGCACCTTCGCGTGCGTTTCGCGGAAGTCGCCAGGCTGTTTTTCATCGGGGCGTTCTTCAACCAGTTCCTTCCGGGCACGACCGGCGGGGACGTGGTCCGGGTCATTTATCTGATGCGGGACCATCCGGAGAACAAGACGGCGGGCTTTCTGAGCGTCGCGATCGACCGGCTGCTGGCGCTGCTGGTCCTGGTGGCCATGGGGCTCGCGTTCGCGTGGACGCGCGGGGGATGGTTTGCGAGCAGCTTTGCGGTTGGGAACGCGATGAAGGTTTTTGCGATCGTGCTTTTCGTGATCGGCATCGGGTTGGTGGCTTCATTTTTTCTGACGAGCCGGCATCTCGTGGGCCGCCTGCCCGCACGGTTTCCCTTGCGCGACCAGATCGTGAAGCTTTCCACGCTCTGGCAGCTTTGCATCGAGAACCGCGCGGAGGCGCTGCTCGGAGCGTTGTATACCGTGCCGATGCTGCTGGCCTATTTCGCGGCGTTCTATTTTGTCGCGCTCGCCTTCACGGCGAAGGTGACCTTTCTGGACATGACGTCGATCATGCCGCTGGTGACCGCGATTTCGTCGCTGCCGATCAGCCTCAACGGCATCGGGGTCCGCGAGGCGCTGTTCGAGCAGTTGCTGTCCGAGTTGTGTGGCATCCCGCAAGGAACCGGGATCCTCATCTCTATCACCGGGATGTTCGTTTACATGGTCTGGGGAATCCCGGGCGGCCTGTTCTACCTGGAACGCATCCGCAGGCGTTACGGGAAATAGTCCCCTGCGGTGGGGTGTTCAGTTTTCAGTGATTCAGTGTTCAGGTAAGTAATTGCAGACATCCTAACTTTGCCCGCAGGAAAAGAGGCGGCGAGGTAAATGGATGATGACCCTATTCTAGACGTCACTTAGTGCCCACACGGTCGAGACGACCATGCTCCCTTGGCTTGCGCAGGCTCGCCCGGTTTCCTTGCAGGTCAGAATGTCTGAATTGCGGAGGGCTTTCTGTTCTGAACACTGAATACTGAAAACGGAAAACCCGAGTGCAAAACATTTTCTTGCGGGCCCGTGGCGATCTGCAACAAATCAGGCATGAGCACAAAGGTCGGAATTATCGGAGCGGGGGGGATGGCGCAGTTTCATATCCCCGGGTTTTTGGCGGCGGGAGCTGAGGTGATCGCGATCGCGGACATGAATCCGGCTGCGGCGGAAAAAGCCGCCGCGCGCTACGGCATCAAGCGGCACTACAAGGATGCCGCCGACATGCTTTCCAAGCATCCGGAGATCGACGCCGTGAGCGTGATTCTCCCGAACAAATTTCACAAACCGGTGGCGATCCAGGCCCTGCAGGCCGGGAAGTATGTCTTCTGCGAAAAGCCGCCGGCGCTGAATGCGGCGGAGGTCGTCGAGATGATGGCTGCCGCGGAAAAGGCCGGGAAGTCGCTCATGTTCAATTTCAACAACCGTGCCAGGCCGGACTGCCAGGCGGTCATGGATTACGTCCGCGACGGCTCGGTCGGACAGATCAACTCGGCGCAGGCCAAATGGATCCGCAGGACCGGCATCCCAGGTTTCGGCGGATGGTTCACTACCAAGGCGCTGTCCGGAGGCGGGCCGCTGATCGACCTGCTGCACATGGTGGATCTGGCGTTCTATTTCATGGGCTGCCCAGAGCCGGAATACGTTCTCGCCAAGGCATTCAACGATTTCATCACGGACAAGGCATTCAAAGGCCCGTGGGGGATTCCCGACGTGGCGGGCGGGGTCACCGATGTCGAGAGCGCGGCGCACGGGTTTGTGAAATTCAAGACCGGTCAGGTGCTATCCTTTCAGGCCTCCTGGGCCGAGATGGTAGGGCGCGAGGAGGTCTCCGTCGTGTTCCAAGGGAAAAAGGCTGGGGGTTCCGTGCGGCGCCTGTTCGGGCGCGATGGAATGGATGACACCGCGATCGATACCGCCGAGATCTACGCGCAGGAACACGGACGCTCCGTGAACCGCCAGCTCATCGTCGAGCCGGACCCCGCGATGGGGCGCGAGCGTTCGGCCGCCAACTTCATCCGCGCGATCGAGGGCAAGGAAGCGCCCTTCAACTCTCCGGACCAGGCCCTCTCGCTCATGAAGATCATCGACGCCGCCTACAAATCCTCGGCCACCGGCAAGCCGGTGGAAATCTCGTAGGGCTTCACTGAAGCCGGGTTCCTGTCCAATGTTTCCGGACGATCCTGTGCAGGGTATAGATCGCTGCCAGGAGCGCGGCGGCTCCGACCCACGCGAGGACCCGGAGCTCCGGGGAGCCCTTGACATCGGCGATCTCCCTGCCCGCCGCGCCCAGGCAAACCGACACGACTTCCGCGGGGAGGATTCCGATCGCCGTCGCCCCGAGGTAATGCCAGAACGAAACATTCGTGAGCCCGTAGGCGTAGTTGGAGAACCCGAACGGCAGCGGGCACATGCGCAGGAGCGCGATGATTTTCCATCCCTCCCGCCGGATCGCCAGATCGATTCCGGCCAATTTCGGATTTTTGCCCACCAGCCCAGCCACCCGTTCGCGAGCCACATAGCGGCCGACGAGGAATCCCGCGGCCGCTCCCAGAGTTGACCCGGCGATGACCCAGACCATCCCGCCGACGACGCCGAAAAGAATGCCGCCCATGACTGCGAACGGAATGAGCGGCAGGCCCAGCATGCTCAGCCCGGCAAACGAAAGCACGAACACGAGAGCCGCGAGCGGGCCCATATTCCCGATGCTGTGGAGGTAGTTTTCCAGCCAGTTCATTTTTCGTTCTTCCGGCTTGCCGGGAGCGTTTGCGGGTAGTCGCGGAAGATCGTGTGGAGGGCGAAGATGTAAAGCGTGCCGCGGTAGATGGCGCGGGCGATTTCGTGCCAGGGCGTCCGGATGCGGTTCCTGCGGAGCGGGTTGTTGCGGAGGGCGATTTCGGTGAGCTTGGCGAAGCGGGAATAGAACCGCTTCAGCGGCAGCGCGGTCGGAAGAATCGTGTGCATGCAGTCGTAGAAGCGGTAGGAGTCGCAGATAAAATCGTTCTTCTTTTCGTGCCAGAACGCGGTGCCGGGGGAGGGGGAGAGGACGGTGAATGTGATCTCCGCCGGGCAGAGGGCGCGGACTTCCTTCTCCAAGGCATCGAAATCGGCGTCGGTGAAATCCGGGTTCACGATCATGCTGGCGTGAAGCATGATGCCGGCCGCCTTGAGGATCGCGATCGCGTCCCGGTTGGTCTGGACGCTCGTCTTTTTGTTGAAGCCCGCAAGCCCCGCGTCGGTCATGGATTCGATGCCGACATAGACGGTGTCGAGCCCGGCCTCGCGCCAGAGTTTGAAGAGCTCCGGGTGGCGCACGATCGTGTCGGCGCGCGCCCAGCTCGTGTAGTGCTTGCGGATGCCGCGGGCGATGAGGAGGCGGGCGATCCGCTCGACGCGCGCGGCGTTGAGGAACATCTCGTCGTCCACAAAGTAGATGTGGTTTTCCGTGATCGACGCGATCTCCGCGACGACGTCCTCGGGAGTGCGCTCGATATATTTCCGGCTGATCAGGTGCGGGACGACGCAGAACGAGCAGTTGAACGCGCAGCCGACCGAGGTGCGCATCGAGGCGACTCTCGGGAACATTGTGGGGATCCGCTTTTCGCCGGCGCCCGTCCAGACGCAGAAATATTTATCGCGCTGGACGAGATCGCGGCGCGGTTTGGGCAGCTCCTCCCACGCGGGATATTCCGGCGGCGGGAGCGCGGCTTTTTCGAGGAAATCCGGCGCGGCTGGCGAGAGGGCGATGTTGCCAAATGCCGGGGGCTCGCCGTTGCGGAGGCGGGCGAGGATTTCGCGCAGGGCGGTGGCCCCTTCTCCACGGACGACGAGATCGATCTGTTCGCACGCGTAATCGTGCGGAGCCATGGTCGCGTGGATGCCGCCGACGATGGTGAGAACCGAGGGATCGTGATCCTTCGCGAGCTTCAGGTATTCGCGGACGAGCCTGGCGTTCGAGCTGTAGCCGGTGAATCCGACAATATCGTGGCGTTTCGATTGGAGCCGGGCGAGGTAGGCGGCGAGCGGATCTTTTTCCAGGCCGAGGTCGAGGATGGAAATCACGTCATCCGGCGAGGCGCCGCCGGCGACGGTTTCAAGCTCCAGCGGCTCCAGGTGCAGAAACCCCTGCTGCAGCCGCTGCGCGATGAGGAGCTCGGGATGGGGTTTGACGAGGAGGATGTTCATGGCTGCTGAGGGTTGACAAACAGTGTGGCTTGGGATCCTGCGATTTCTCCCAACGCCATGCAAGTTCCCATGATTGCTACGATCTCCAAGTTCACGGACAGGCCGGCAGGAAACACTCCGCGAGCCCATCGGCTTCCGCTTCGGTGAGAAGCCCCTCGACGCTTGCGACAGCGACATTGATGCGCCCGGCGTATTCGTTCAGAAAGATACCGAGGCCGGGAGGCGTGGAGACGCGGGGCGTGTGAAGAAGGTTCGCGATGCGGTGACCGAGGAATTCGCGGCTGCGGAATGCGGACTCCCCCAAAAAGGAAAACGCGAAGGTACCGAAATTTCCCGCAAAAAGGCGATGCGAAAACGAGGTGAGCAGGCCGACCGGCAGGATTCGCGTGAGGAGCATCGTCTGTTCGAAATCTGCGGGAAGGCCGGCTTTTGTCTGCTCATACATCTGGCGAGAGATCGATTGCACGAGAGTTTCCATAGACCTGATGTCGCGGTGAGGGATGAGAAAATACAGGAACGAGATATGGTTGAAAAAGAGGTGCTGGGAATCGGCGCCCGCCGCGCGTCGGTCGATGGAAACGGGGATGAGGTAGTGCGCGGGAACTTGCCCGCGCGCGGCAAAGATCCTATCCACCGCCTGAACGGCCAGTGCAAGCAGGCCGGGCATTTTCACGAGGTAGCCGCCGAGGGCGTAAGCGGTTTCGGTGAGGCGGCGGCTCTCATTGCTGTCGAGCATCTGGAACCGGGCCTGTAGGCTGCGGCGGCCTGCAGGAAGCGGCAGCCGGGCAGGCCGTGCGGACGCGCAGGCGCGGATCGCGCGGTTCACGTTGCGCCCGGAGGCAAATTTTTCGGCCCAGTTCGAAAGATGTGGTTCCCGGACAGGCCGGGCGAGTTCCGGTGGCGCTGCAGAAGTATCCCCGGCGGCAAAGCCGGCCAGCCGGTCGAGAAAAAGTTCCGCGCCTCGCGCGTCGAATACCCGGTGGTCAAATACCATGCCGAGAAAAGATCGATCTTGGCCAACATGGACGAGGCGAAAAACCAGATGGTCTCGTTCTGTGGGAAACGGGGTGTTCGAGGCGAGCGAGAGCGCTGCGATGGCAGACCCGGCGTCCGATTGCGTTGGAAGAATCTCCACGGCGCAGCGGCCCGCACGGCGGTCGATCCGCCAGAAAGGCGCGAGGTTCAGCATGTCGCGTGCCGGACGGCCTGCGAGAACGGGGAAGCGTGAGGCAAAGGCCTGAACGGTTTCACGCAGGCGCGACGCATCCACGATCCCTTCGAGTTCGAGGATGATCTGCGAGGAGTTGCCCGCGCCGGTTGCCCGCTTCGTCATGCGGTCGAGCACGCCGATGATCCAGTCCACTCCGGTCAGGTATCGCCGGTCGCGACGGTAGGGAAAGGAGATGGTCATCGGGCGGTTGTTTCCGTTTTAGGGTGATCTTTCGCAAGAGAAAACGTATCATGATACCGGATCAAATGGAACCGGATCAGTTTCATGCCAGCGGGCTGTTGAAAACCGTAGCACCTCCGCAGTGCGGCGGAACCCCTGTTCCCGAGGGGCTCCATCATGCGGCGGGCCCGCAGGATAAATCCCCGATCGGAGCCTGCTTGCCGGTCCGGCCGGTTGACCCAGCCCGTCCCACCCTTGTCCTGACACATGGGATGCGCTACCGAACCCGCCATCCGGCCACCATGGATCCCCTCCCGGAAATGCTGGAAATCAGCGAGGCCGCGCACGAGCGGATGCGCGACTCCCATCCGATCAACATCCTGCATTTCGTTTGGCCAAAGGCCGCCCACCATCTTGAGGAGGGAGTGCGGAACATCCCGTCGCTCGTCCGTTTTTGCATCCATGCGTTCCGCGAGACCGACGCCGAAGGGCAAATGCTGGCAATGGTATTGCGCGAAACGCTGGGAGGAAACTACCGCCAGCCGGTTCATTTTGTCGGCCACAGCTACGGGGCACTGGTCAACGCCCACGCGGTGCATGCTCTCTCGCTCCAGGACTGGGGGCGGGAGGCGCAGTTTACGGCTCTGGATGTCGCCCTCCATCTCAGCATCGGCAAGGAGCGCGAACTGCGCCGCCTGCTGGCGGGCGAGGGGAGGGGACTCAGGGTGTCCCGTCTGGACAATTATTTCGGCCCGCCGTTTTACGCTTTGGGCACCGGGATTCGAGGCGCGGGTCCCGGCCGTTTCGGCGGCGGCCACAGGGTCGCCCGCACCCACTGCGGGGTAATGGCCTACTACCGCGACACTATTCAAAACCCGCGCATGAACTGGGGGTTCAACCACTCGATCCTGGCGGATCCCGCCTGTTGCGACCGGCTGCGGGAATGAGATTCAGTTCGCAGGCGGCGCGCCCGATCCGCGGGCGAGCCAGATGCCGAGGAGGGCGATGTCGGCGGGAGTGACCCCGCTGATGCGCGCCGCCTGACCGAGGGTGTCGGGGCGGATTTTTGCGAGCTTCTGAACCGCTTCGGTGCGCAGGCCGTTGATGCTTTCGTAAATGACCCAGCCGGGGATCGGCTTGGTTTCGTGGCGCTCCGAGCGGGCGATCTGCTCTTCCTGGCGCTGGATGTAGCCCGCATATTTCAGATCCGTTTCGGCCTGCTCCCAGATTTCCTGCGGATAGGCGGAGCGGATGTCCTGCGGGAGGTCGCCCCAGGAATTCTCCGAGCGCTTGAGCCAGCGATCGATGGGGAGGGAATCAACCTTGATCTCGCGGAACCGTGAGCGGAGTTCGGTGATTTGAGCGAACTTCTGCACGAAGCGGACTTTTCGCTCCCCCGAGACGAGCCCCGCCGCGATTCCTTTTTCCGTGAGCCGGAGATCGGCGTTGTCCTGCCGGAGGAGCAGGCGGTATTCCGCACGGCTCGTGAACATCCGGTAGGGTTCCGGGGTGCCGCGGGTGACGAGGTCGTCGAGCAGGACCCCGATGTAGGCGTCGTGGCGGGCGAGCGTGAACGCCGGGCGGGACAGCACTTTCAAAGCGGCGTTCGCGCCCGCCACAAGCCCCTGCGCGGCGGCCTCCTCGTATCCGGACGTCCCGTTGATCTGGCCCGCGAAATAGAGCCCCGGGACCCGCTTGGTCTCGAGCGTCGCGTGGAGCTGGGTCGGCGGGCAGTAGTCGTATTCGACCGCGTATCCCGGACGCAGGATCTCGGCGTTTTCGAGCCCGTCGATGCTCCGGATGAACGCGTATTGGACATCGAACGGCAGGCTGGTGGAGACGCCGTTGACGTAAACTTCTCCGGTGTGCCGTCCCTCGGGCTCCAGAAAAATCTGGTGCTTCGGCTTGTCGGAAAATTTCACGACCTTGTCCTCGATGCTCGGGCAATACCGCGGGCCGACGCCCTCGATGATCCCCGCGTAAAGCGGCGATTTATCGAGGTTCGCGCGGATGATTTCGTGTGTGCGCTCGTTCGTATGGGTGATGTGGCAGGGGATCTGGCGCGCGCGGATCCCGCCGTCCCGCCATGCGTTTAGCGTGAAAATCTCATCCTCCCCGCGCCGGAGCGTGTCGGCCATGAAGCTGAAAACCGGCGGCGGCTCATCGCCCGGCTGCAGTTCGCACTTCGAGAAATCGATGCTCTTCGCGAGCAGCCTGCACGGCGTCCCGGTCTTGAAGCGGCCGACCTCGAATCCCAGCCCCCTGAGGCAGTCGCTGAATGTCGAGGCCATGTCTCCGAGCCGTCCGCCCGTCTCGTTCCTGAGCCCGACGTGCAGGAGCCCGCGCAGGAATGTCCCCGTGGTCACGATGACCGACTTCGCTCGGAACCGGACCCCGAGGTTTGTTTCGACGGCGGCGACCCCGTCGTCCCCGACGATCAGCCGCGTGACATTCCCCTGCTTGAGATCAAGGCGGGGCTCGCGTTCGAGAAGTGCCTTCATGCGGAGCTGGTAGGCCTTCTTGTCGCACTGGGCCCGCGGGGCCCGGACGCTCGGCCCCTTCGTGGCGTTGAGCATCCGGAACTGGATTCCGGTGGCGTCGGTGTTCAGGCCCATCGCGCCGCCCAGCGCGTCAATCTCGCGGACGATATGCCCCTTAGCGAGCCCGCCGATCGCCGGATTGCACGACATCTGGCCGACGGTGTCGGCATTCTGCGTGAGCAGCAGCGTCTCGCAGCCCAGCCGGGCGGACGCCATCGCCGCCTCGATCCCCGCATGTCCGGCACCGATGACGGCGACGTCGTAGGGTTTGGGATACTCGAAATCGCTCAAGCTATTCGGTGGGGATGCCGTGCTCGGCGAGCTTCTTCATGAGCACGTCGGGCTGCAGCTTGTTGCAGTTCTTCAACACGACATCGCCGAGAAAAAAGTTGTCGAACGTCCCGCGGATGCCCGTGTTTTCGCCCACGACGATAAACGCGTGCTCTTTCGTCAGGTTGCCCTCCCAGTTGCGGTGGTAGACATCGACCTTCGAATGGTTCGGTTCCACGGCATTGTTCTTGGGCATCTCGTCCGCCCCGAAGATCGCTTTCACGTCGGGGGTCGTTTTGTTCGGAAGCTGCATGAAAACCGCGAGGGGGTCGCCGGCCGCATCATCCGACTGCGTCACCTGCCCGACCCGGCCGTAAACCAGAATTCTCAGTCCTTGATATTTCTGGAGAGCCGCATCCTCCGCCGTGGCAAAATCATTCACGAGCTGCTGCAACGTCACAAATCCGTCCGGCGGAAGCGGGGCGAGCGCAGAATTCTGGGCATGGAGGGAACCCGCAAAAATTGCGGTCAGCGTGCAAACCAACAGGATAGATTTCATAGCAACGACCAATCTGCCCCACCTGGGTCCATTTCACAAACCGAAAAGCGATAACCGAAAAGCAACGAATTGATTTCGTTGCCATTCGGGGCTGGCGTGTATCCAACCGGGAGGGTTGCCCGTTGCCGCCGTTGCCGCGATAGCGGCGATTTTGCGTTTGTTCTTATCGCGGGCAGCGATAGACTGCTACGGATTTCTCGTGAACGCTTTCGGAATACACCAACGCTCGGGTGGCGAAATTGGCAGACGCGCCAGACTTAGGATTGTCTTTTCCGGTAATTTTCAATTCCCGAAAAACTGGCCCCGTCTATTGTAAAATCAGGGTTTTTGAGGGTTTTTGGCGCTGGTTGAAAAAGCAGAAATTTCCTCCCGCTCTCGCACAACTCTCGCACAAATTCTCGCACGGCATAGCGGGGGAGGGGATTGACGATTCGATTTTCCGTCAAAATGCGCCCCCGATCTACTCTTTCCGACCGCATCACAATCGCTTTGAAAAGCCGTTCCTGATGCCGATGGAGGTGCAGGCTCAAAAATAGAAATACACAATCCGCAAGCTAAGTCGTTGATAGTGTACGTAAAGGTAGATGTCAGAGAGGCGGAAGGATGACACTATAATTGCCAAAAAGGTTGGCAGTATCATTGAGAAGAGAGTAGGCAACTATCTTAACAACATAATGTTACAGAACATTTCCCATGAAAATGGAGAAATTCCCGCCAATATCGGAGGCTATGAAAAAATCAGAATTGATGGGGAATGCCCCAACTCCCGTATGAAACTCCACACAATGGGCGAGCTTGCAGAGGCAATCGGGGCAAGCGTATGGTTCATCCGCATGATGAAGCGGGCCGGATTCCCAATGCCGGCGAGCATGTCCACCCCAGAATGGGCATTTGAATGTAAGCGGGCTCTATAGCACAGGTCGATAGACCGGCGGGATTTTTGCATAACCGTCAGAACGCGGAGTTCTGACGCTTCCAATGTTTACGCAGCAGCAGCGTATTGTTTCTTGGAAGCGGCGCGAGTCTTGGCCCAGTTCTCGGGGGTGAGTTCGTGGACGGTGTGATTGGTATATCGCGGTAGGCGGGTGAGCGCGTCGTGAAGGTAAGCCAGGGGGTCGATGCCCCTGCGGCGGCAGGATTCCACGATGGTGTAGAGGATGGCGGTCTTTTTCCCGGCTTCCGCAGCTCCGATGAAGAGGAAGTTCTTTTTTCCGATGGCGGTGGGCCGGATGGCATTCTCGACCAGATTGTTGTCGATCTCCACTTTCCCTGCGGTGAGGTAAACCTGAAGCGAGGGCCAGATGGAAAGGCTGTAAGCAATGGCCTTGCCCATGTTGCTCTGGGGCAGGAAGCGGGGTTTGAGGATTTCAAGGGCGCGGCCCAGACGCTCCAAGATCGCTCGGGAGGCTGCGGCGCGGGCTGCTTCCCGCAACACGGGACTGGCTTTCTGTTTTCGCAGTGCGGCTTCGATGCGGTAGAGGGCCGTTATGTGGCAGAGGATGAAGTTGGCGGTTCCCGGCTTCTGCTCGCGGGCCTGGTAAAACTTGCGGCGGGCATGGGCCATGCATCCGGCCATGGTGACCTCTGGCCGACCCTTGGCGAAGCTGCCGTAAGCCGAATAGGCATCGGTTTGTAGTATCCCCTTGAACTCCGGCGGCAGGATCTCCTTCACGCACTGGGCGGCACGGCTGGTTTTCCATCGGAAGACGGCGTCGCCTCCGGGTTTTCCGGCGACCCACAAGTAGCCGGTCTGGGTTTTTCCGTTTCCGGGATCCAGATAGCGGATCGGGGTTTCGTCCATCTGGATGTAATCGCCTCCGAGCACCGCATCGCAGATCTTGTTGTAAACGGGCTCCAGCCGGTCGGCGATCATCTCCATCCAACGAACCATGTTCTGGCGCGGGATGTGGACCCCGTGGCGGGTCTTGAAGATCTGTTCCTGGCGGTAAAATGGCAGGTGGTCCACGAATCGGCTCACCGCGATGTTGGCCAGCAGCCCCGGCGCGGCCAGGCAGCCGTCTTGAAGCTTGGGCGGAAGCGGCGCGATCACGGGCTTCGCGTCCTGCACATCCTTGGCCACGTATTTGCGCCGCACCGTGCGCACTTTGCGGAACGCGCCGGGCGTGTAGTCGAGCTGTTCGCTCACCTCCGCCCCGATGTAT
>JBAWVC010000053.1:0-13270 GCA_037147455.1 Verrucomicrobiota bacterium
CTAACGAAACATGTTCCATGTTCCGCTACGAAGAACCGGGTTCGCGATCAGATCTTCCAGAGCTGGAGGACGCGCAGGTAGTTTGCGCGCTCGAAGGCCGCGGGGTCCGGAGAATTCCGGTGGCTCAGGCACCCGCGCATTTCGGAGATGTCGTTGTAGTCGTGCTCCTGCATCCACGCAGTGAAATCCGCGACCATCGAGACGAGCGCCTGCGGCCCCTGCCGGAGGAGGAGCGAGACGATTTGGAGGGTGTCGGCGCCGGCCATGATCCCCTTGATGGCGTCATGGACCTTATGAATGCCTCCGCTGAGGGAGAGCGAGAGGGGAATTTTCCCGTGCAGGACGGCCATCCAGCGAAGCCGAAGCAGGAGCTCCGACGAGGTCGAGAGGAAAAGCTTTGGCTCCACGTTGAGATCCTCGATGTCGAGGTCCGGCTGGTAGAACCGGTTGAAGAGGACGAGCCCGTTCGCCCCGGCGAGGTGGATTTTTTTGGCCAGGTGGGGGAGAGAGGAATAGAACGGCGAGATCTTCACCGCGAGCGGGATCGTGAGTTTATTGCGGACTTCCGATACGACCTCGAGCACGCGGGCTTCGATTTCGGCGCCGCTCTCATTGAGGTCGGTCGGCACCTCGTAGATATTGAGTTCGAGGGCATCGGCCCCGGCTTCCTGCATGAGTTTCGCATGGGAGATCCACCCGCCCGGCGTCCGGCCGTTGAGCGAGGCGATGACCGGGATCGAAAGCCGGCTTTTCAGGAGGGCGATGTGGTTGAGGTAATCTTCCGGCCCGAACGAATACTCCGCAGATTCCGGGAAATAGCTCAGGGCCTCGGCGTTTGATGCCTCAACCGATTCCGTGAACGCGGCCATCGCCGAGGATTCGCTGGTGAGCTGCTCCTCGAAGAGCGAGTGCATGACCAGCGCGGAGGCACCGCTGTCCTCCAGCCGCTTGGCCATGTCGATGTCGTCGCCGAGGGGCGAGGCGCCGATAACAAACGGGGAGCTGAGTTCGAGGCCGAGGTATTGAGTTTTCAGGTTCATGAGTTTTTCTCCGGAGTTCCCGCCATGCGGCGATAGAGGTCGTTGCGCGCGGTGATCTGGTCCTGGGCGATGTGGGCGAGGGCCGCCGCGCGCTCCTTGTTCGTGGCTTCGAGGAAGCGGTAGCGGATCTCGTTTTCGGTGAACCGGGCGAGCGGGAGCTTCGGCGCGGGCGAGTCGAGGACCAGCGGGTTGAGCCCGCTTTCGCGGCGGCGCGGGTCGTGGCGGAAGAGCGGCCAGTAGCCGGTGTCCACCGCGAGCTTCTGCTGCTCGAGCCCGTTCGCGAGGTTGTATCCGTGCGCGATGCAATGGCTGTAGGCGATGATCAGCGAGGTGCCCGGGTAGGCCTCCGCCTCGGCGAAGGCTTTCACCGTCTGGGAATCCTTAGCGCCCATCGCCACGCGGGCGACGTAAACATCCCCGTAGCTCATCGCGTAGAGGCCGAGATCCTTTTTCGCGTGGGATTTTCCCGAGGTGGCGAATTTGGCCACGGCGCCGGTCGGGGTGGACTTCGACGCCTGCCCGCCGGTATTCGAATAGACCTCGGTGTCGAGGACAAGGATGTTGAGGTTTTCGCCCAGCGACAGGACGTGGTCGAGCCCGCCGAACCCAATGTCGTAGGCCCAGCCGTCGCCGCCCATGATCCAGACGGACTTTTTGACGAGGTAGTCGGCGAGGCCGTCGAGACGGGCGCGGACGGCTTCGGGAACGAGCGAAATTTTCGTTCGGAGTTCCAGCACGCGCTTTCTTTGTTCGGCGATCCCGGCTTCCGTGGACTGGTCGGCATCGAGGATCGAGCCGACGAATTCCGCGCCGAGCGCATCCTTCGAGGCGATGAGGATTTCGCGGGCCTGGGCATCTTTGTCCGAGACCGAAAGCCGGAGGCCGAGGCCGAATTCGGCATTGTCCTCGAAGAGCGAGTTTCCCCAGGCGGGGCCGCGGCCGTCAGAGTTCACGGTGTAGGGGGTGGTCGGCAGGTTGCCCCCGTAGATTGAGGAGCAGCCGGTCGCGTTGGCGATGATCGCCCGGTCGCCGAAGAGCTGGGTCACGAGCTTGACGTAGGGGGTTTCGCCGCAGCCCACGCAGGCGCCGGAATACTCGAACAGCGGCGTGAAGAACTGGCTGTCCTTGACGATGTCGGTTTTCAGGCGCGTCCGGTCCGGTGCGGGGAGGGATTCGAAGAAGGCGAAATTCGCGCGTTCCTGCTCGCGGAGCGGGTCGATCGGAGCGGCGTCGAGCGCCTTGTGCTTCGCATTCGACTTGTCCTTGGCGGGGCAGACATTGATGCAGAGCCGACATCCGGTGCAGTCCTCGGGCGCGACCTGGATCGTGTAGCGCTGGCCCGGAGTTTCCTGGGACCGGAACGCCACCGACTGGAACGCCGAAGGGGCGCCGGAGAGCTCGGATTCCGGATAGTATTTTGCGCGGATGGCGGCGTGCGGGCAGACGATCACGCACTTGTTGCACTGGATGCAGAGCGCGGAATCCCAGACCGGGATTTCCAGGGCGAGGTTGCGCTTTTCCCATTTGCTGGTGCCGGTCGGCCAGACCCCGTCGGGCGGGAATGCGCTCACCGGGAGCTCGTCGCCGCGGCCGGCCAGGAGGGTTCCGGAGATGGCGCGCACAAACTCGGGGGCCTCGGCCGGAATCGGGAACGGGCGCGGGCGCGTGGCGGTGGCGGAAGCCGGGACAACGACCTCGTGGACACCCGCCACGGATTTGTCCACGGCGTTGCAGTTCCGCTGGACCAGATCGGCTCCCTTGCGGGCGTAGCTCTTCTCGATCGCGCTTTTGATTTCGGCGATCGCCTGGTCGAGCGGCAGAATGTCGCTGAGCGCGAAATACGCCACCTGCATGATCGTGTTGATGCGGGCGCCCATGCCTGTCTCCTTGGCGATGCGGTAGGCGTCGATCACGTAGAATTTCAGCTTCTTCGAGATGAGGAGTTCCTGGGTCTCGTGCGAGAGGTGGTCCCAGGCGGTGTCCGCGCCGTGCGGCGTGTTCAGAAGGAAGATCGCCCCGTCCCGCGCGGTCTCGAGGACCGGCTGCTGCTCGAGCAGGTGGTATTGGTGGCACCCGACAAAATCGGCGGACGTGATTAGATACGGCGCGCGGATCGGCTCTTTTCCAAATCGCAGATGCGAGACCGTGACCGCCCCGGCTTTTTTCGAATCATAGACAAAATACGCCTGTGCGTGGAGGCCGAGCTTCTTGGCGATGATCTTGATCGTATTTTTGTTTGCGCCGACGGTGCCGTCTGAGCCGAGCCCGAAGAAGACCGCCTGACTGAACGTCTGTCCGGGCAGCTGGAACGATGGGTCGTATCGGAGCGAGAGACCGCTGACGTCGTCCTCGATCCCGACGGTGAACTCCTCGCGGGGAGTCTCCGCCTGCATGTCAGAGAAGACCGCCAACGCCATCGCCGGCGTGAATTCCTTGGAGGCGAGGCCGAAGCGGCCGCCGCTGACTTTCGGTAATTCTTTCCAGCGCGAGTGGCCTTTCGCGCGCATGGTCGAGGAGACATCCAGGAAGAGCGGCTCGCCCGGCGCGCCCGGCTCTTTCGTCCTGTCGAGGACCGTGATCCGCTTCACCGTGGCCGGCAGGGCATTCAGAAACGCCCAGGCGTCGAACGGCCGGTAGAGGCGGACCTGAAGAACCCCGGTCCGCTGGCCGGTGCTGTTCAGATACGCGGACGTTTCGCGGAGCGTCTCCGCGCCGGATCCCATCACCACCACCACGCGGTCGGCCTCCGGATCGCCGGAGTAGTCGAACAGGTGATACGTGCGGCCGGTCAGCGAGGCGAAGCGGAACATCGCCTCCTGCACGATCCCGGGCAGAGCCGCGTAAAAAGGATTCGCGGCCTCGCGAGCCTGGAAGAAAGCGTCAGGATTCTGGGCGGTGCCGCGGATGGTCGGGTGGTCCGGGGTCATCGCGCGTTTCGCGTGAGCCTGGATTGCGCCCGCGTCAACCATGGCGCGAAGCACATCGTCGGAGAGCAGCTCCAGATCGTTGATCTCGTGCGAGGTGCGGAACCCGTCGAAGAAATGGAGGAAGGGCACGCGCGAAGGGAGCGTGGCAGCGTGGGCGATGCAGGCCATGTCGTGGGCCTCCTGGACGCTGGCCGAGGCCAGCAGCGCGAACCCGGTCTGGCGCACGGACATCACATCCGAGTGGTCGCCGAAAATCGAGAGGGCATGAGTGGCCAGCGAGCGGGCGGTCACGTGCATGCAGAACGGGATCAACTGCCCGGCCAGCTTATACATGATCGGGATCATGAGCAGGAGCCCCTGCGAGGCAGTGAACGTAGTCGCGAGCGATCCGCCCTGCAACATGCCGTGGATGGTTCCGGCCGCGCCAGCCTCGGATTGCATCTCGACAATTTTCGGGACATGCCCCCACAAATTGCCCTGGCCCTTGGAAGCCCATTCGTCCGAGAGCTCGCCCATCGGGGTCGAGGGAGTGATCGGGTAGAGCGCGATCGTTTCGCTGAGCCGGTAGGCGACGTTCGCCGCCGCTTCGTTTCCATCCATGCTCCGTTTTGCTGCCCCTTTTTGTGTCTGCATAGGCGGTATAAGCTATGCTAATACATGGGCCTGTAAAGGGAAAAACGAGCTGCTGGACGGCGTTCATTTTCCCGCTGGCTGCCTCCCGTGCGGACTGATCTAATCGGCGGCATGCTTGAGGTGACTGTGCTGGCCAGCGGGAGTTCCGGGAATGCCCTTCTGGTGCGTTCCGGAGACTGCTCTGTTCTGGTGGATGCCGGCCTGAGCGCTCGCAAGCTGGGTGCCGGACTGGAGGCTTGCGGGGTCGCTCCGGGATCGCTCTCCGGCATCCTCCTCACCCACGAGCACGGCGACCACACAAAGGGGTTGAAAGTCTTTGTGGAAAAATTTGGCGTGCCGGTGTTTGCCAACCCGCTGACCGCCGACCATCTCAAGCGGCAGGGGATCGGGGCGCGGTGGAATTTATTTTCGAGCGGCGCGGGGTTTGCGCTGGGGAGCATCGAGGTGCTTCCGTTTTCGGTCCCTCACGACGCGGCCGATCCGGTCGGATTTGTTCTCCGTTCCAACGGGACCGGCTTCGCGGTGCTCACCGACCTCGGCTACGCCACCCGCCAGGTCGTGGAATCAGTCCGGGGGGTAAACGCACTTCTCATCGAGACGAACCACGACGAGGCTCTCCTGCAGAGCGACACCAAGCGCCCATGGTCCGTGAAGCAGAGGATCCTCTCGCGCCACGGCCACCTTTCCAACTCGGCCGCCGCGGAGATCGTGGCCGAGGTCGCCACCGATGCGCTCCGCCATGTGCTGCTCGGGCATCTGAGCCGCGACTGCAATTCCCCCGAACTCGCGGTGCTGGCCGTGGGATCGCGCCTCCAGGCCGGCGGCCGCCCGGCGGTCGAAGTCCGGTGCGCGTGGACAGACGACGAAGCGCCGCTGCTCAGGCTGGAGGTTTGAGTTCGCCGTCGCCGAAGAGCTGCCGGTATCCCTGGCCCCAGATCAGATACGCTAGCGGCATGCTGGCGAGCATCCCCACGCAGCATGCGAGCATTCCGACCGCTCCGATCAGGGCGACCAGGACCAACAGTCCGAATGCCTGGAACCACTGGCGGTGGACGGTTTTCAGGCTGGTCAGAATCGCCTCCCAGAAACCGATTTTCTTGTCCACGATCAGCGGAAACACAAAGGCGATTCCGACCGCGATATAGACGAGCGGGATCAGAAGCAGCACAACGGACACAATGGCCGGAACCGGGGATTTCATTGAGGCCGCGAGCAAAGCACCAGGAACAACAAAAACGAGGGCCATCAGAAAAACCGCTGCCAGCCAAACCAGCATGGCCAGCAGGAGCTGGACCCAGGCCGATCCGCGGAACCCGACAAAAATATTATCGAGCTTCGCCTTGCCGGTCCTGAGCGCCTCGATGAAAAAATACATGAACCCGGCCGAAAGGATCGCAGAGACGCCCGTCGCCAGAAGGTAGAAGAAGAGAAAAACGACCCCCGCCGTCACCATCATCCAGACAGGTGGCGGCGAGCTTTGAAATCGCGTGAGCACCGGCTGCGCGAACTGCACAGGGATTTGAACGACGGCCGAGACCGCAAAAAATATCAGGGTCGCAACCACGCAGAGGCCCCAGTTCGCCTTGAAGCAATCCCACGCCTTGCTCAGGCATTCGTCGAAGCGGATCATGCCGGGCTGCTGGAAACCGGCTGGGGTGCTTTCGCGGGCAGGCGGCAGCGCGGAACCGGTAGCAGGAAGATTCGTGAAAGTGGAGAGCGGCTGCCAGGTTTCCATCCCTTCCTGCCAGCCGAGATCCGCCGGGAAAAATTGGCCGCTCTGCAAGCCGTTAGAAATTTCCTGTTCGGTGAATTGCCCGATGTTTTGACTGTCGCGGTTGACAAAGATCATGGCCATGTCCGCATGCCTACACGATCCCGGCGGCTGCGGTCAAATCATTGACGGGTCGCCGCTGCCCGGTTGAACACCCGCACGAACCGCGGGTAGTAGATGTCTTCTTCCTCGAACAGGTTTTTAATATCCAAGCTGTTCGTGGAATACGTCAGCACCAAATCCGCCCCGGTGAGGCCGGGGTGGGCCTTGGCCTGGTAGATCATGATGCGCGGAATCCGGGCCTCGGGCGGGCGATAAAGCCGTTCCGGCGCGGACCAGGGGCCTTGGGGCCGGGCGGCTTCGCGCATGACGATGTCGGCCGGCCCGAACCCTGCGGAATGGATCATCACGAATTTCCCGGTCTCCGGGTCGCGGTGGACGGTGAACTCGCTTCCCGCCCCGCGAAGAACCGTGGCGGCGGCATTGTTTTCCTCCGGCTCCTTCCCGGACCAGCCGCGTCCGTCCCACCACTGCGCGTGGAGGAGATTGCCGTTCCGGCCCTCGCTTTCGGGCCAGCGCACGAAGTAGGCGCTCGCTCCTCCGGGTTCCTTGGATCCGAAGGCATAGACAAATCCTCCATCGCGCAGCACGCCCGCCGATCCCACGATGACATGAAGATTGTTGGATGGGGTTTCGAGCCATGTCATTTTCCAGTCCGGCGGGGCATCGTCCGGGTTCCGGATGAGCACGGCATCCCAGCCGCAGACTTCGAAACCGAGCCCGCCCGGAATGGTTTTGACCCTCATCAGAAAGAGGAGCAGGTGGTCCCGGATACGGATCCCGTCGCCGGGCCAGAAACGCTCCCGGCCGCGATCGGGGAAAAACGCGGCGGGCGAGCGGTCGCGGGCGGTCTTCCAATAATACCGGATCTTCGCGGTGGCCGGATCGCTGCCGGTTTGAATCGCGACCGAGTTGCCGATCATTTTGACGCCCGCGCTTTTTCGGGAATGGCTTCCGGTCGGATCGATCAGGCTGTCGCCGAAGAGCCAAAGGAAACGCCCTTTGCCGAGGTCAACGGAGTAAGCCCCGTCCCCGCCGACCCAGCAGGGGTCGCCCCGGAAGAGCTTGTCGGCAGCTTTCCACGCTTCGACATCCCAACGGGCGGGCGGCGCGGGGAACGCGCTTGCCGTCGGAAAAAACACGGCGATGGCCAAGACGCGGAAAAGCCGGCGAAATCTATTCGGGCCGCGGGTGGAATTTCCAAGCATCACGGATGTGTCGCCCAAACTTCTCAGAGAGCAAACCATTTGCCAGTCGAATGTGCGGTCCGGAGCCAGCCGGAGCTCCATCGGGCTCTCGTTATTTTTTCAGGCCGGAGATTTCTTCCGCGATGATCCGGAGGCCCTCGCGGACTTCGTCATCGGGCATGGCGAAAGAAATCCTCAGGCATTCGTGGCAGTGCTTCCATCCATCCTCCGGCGCGCCGAAGAAAAAGTATTCGCCGGGGACGACGACGACCCCGCGATGCTTGAGGCTTTCGTAGATCGCGCGGGAGGGGCGCGGGGAATTTTCGATCCAGATCCAAAGGAACATGGCGCCTTCGGACCGGTGGAGCGCGTAGGGGACGTCGCGCGGGAAAAATTCCGCGACGGATTCGAGGGCCGCGTTCCTTTTTTTGAGATAGAACGGGCGGATCACCTCTCTCGAGAGGTCGAGGATCTGCCGGCTTTTGAGGAGCGGGCCGGCGATCGCCTGGCCGAAGTTTCCGTTCGCGAGACCGGTGACCGCGGTCATCGAGGAGATCGCCGAGGCGATTTCCGGCGGCGCGACCACGAAGGCCGTCCTCGTGCCGGGGAGCCCGAATTTCGAGAGGCTCATCACGTGGACCGTGCTGTCCGTCCACAGCGGCGCCCCCTCCCCGAACACGATTCCAGGGAACGGCCACCCGTAGGCGTTGTCGATGATCAGCGGGATGTCCTTCGCCGCGGCCAGCGCGGCGAGGCGGGCGAGTTCCGGATCCGAAATCAGGTTGCCGCTCGGGTTGGTGGGCCGGGAAACACAGATCGCGCCGACCTCCGGGCCGGGATCGAGATTTTCAAAATCGATGTGGTATTTGAACTCGTGCGGGCCGGTCCTTTCGATGCGCGGACGCCGGGACTCGAACATCCCGCCCTCCAGGCCCTGGTTCGCGTAGCCGATGTATTCCGGCATGAGCGGGAACAGGATTTTTCCATGCGATCCGTCGTCGCGCTTTCCGCCAAACAAATTGAAGAGAAAGAAAAACGCGGTCTGTCCGCCCGGCGTGACGGCGATGTTTTCCGGCCCCACCGGCCAGCCGTATTCCGCCCGGAGGAGGTCTGCCAGCCAGCGGATGCAGTCCGGGTTTCCGCGCGGCGGGTCGTAGATCGCGAGCGTGCGGCGCAGGGCTGCGGGATCGCCGGTTATCTCCTCCATGCGGCGGCGCCAGATCTCCTCCATGGCGGGGATGTGGGCCGGGTTTCCGCCTCCGAGCATGCGGGGTGAAGGCCCCGAGGCGGCCAGCGCGTGGCCGAGGTCAACCATCAGTTGCTCGATGCCGCTTCCCCCGGCGAGAATCCGTCCGCGTGCCGAAAATATCATGGGAGTTCGCCTTGGATTTTCAGGAGCCGGTCGTAGAGCGGCCGGAGGCCTTCCGGGACAATCCGCGTGCCGCCGATCACGGCCATGAAGTTCGAGTCGCCCACCCAGCGCGGGACGATATGGATGTGGAGATGGTCGTCCACGCCAGCGCCGGAGGCCTTGCCGAGGTTCCAGCCAACGTTGAATCCCTGGGCCCGCACCGCTTCCGCCAGCAGCTTCTGCGCGTGGATCGCCAGCTCCCACAGCTCGAGAACTTCGCCCTCGGCAAGGTCCTCCATCCGATGGGTTTTCCGGTAGGGAACGGCCATCAAATGCCCAGCCGAGTAGGGGTATTTGTTCATGATCAGGAAAGCGGATTTCCTTCTCGCAACGACGAGGTGGGCCGCGTCGTCGTCCGTCTGCGCGGCCTCGGTGAGAAAATCCTGGCCCGTCCGGTGCTCGGCCTGGAAATACTCGACCCTCCACGGCGCCCAGAGCGATTCCATGTGGCCTTTTGGGAATTCTTCGTTCATCGGGCCGGAGTATGTGCCAGGGAACAGCGCTATGAAAATGCTTTTGTAAGAGGCGGAACCGCTGCACTCTGGTTCGGCGAGGGATTTTCTTATGGCAAAACAGCAGACGATACTTCTTGTGGACCGGGAGACGGACTTTCTCGAATGGGCGCAGAACCAGCTGAAGAGCCCGACAGCGCGCGTGCTGCTCGAGACGTCCGCCGATGCGGCTTACAAGACCTTTTGTCTGGAGCAGCCGGAGATCGTGCTGGCGGAAACAAACCTGCACCCGTTCAGCGGGCTGGAGCTCCTGGCCCGGATCCGGAAGCATTCGCCGAACGCCACGGTCATCCTCACCAGCGCGTTCGGGACCACCCAATCGGTGATCGAGGCGATGAAGATGGGGGCGTTCGATTTTGTCCGCAAGGAGCAGCTCCCGTTCAACCTCAAGGTCGTCGTGGATTCGGCGCTGCAAGCGGTCGCGGAGCTGCAGAGCGCCAGCGCCTTCAAGCCCCAGCTCACCGTCGAGCAGCACCGCGAGGACATCGTCGGCCGCTCGGATGCCATGCAGCAGGTCTTCAAGATGATCGGGCGCGTCTCCGGCAGCGAGGCGCCGGTCATGATCACCGGCGAGAGCGGTTCGGGCAAAGAGCTCGTCGCGCGGGCCATCCACAACTACAGCCGCCGCAGCGACAAGAGCTTCCTCGCCATCAACTGCGCCGCCATCCCGGACAACCTCCTGGAGAGCGAGCTTTTCGGGCACGAGAAGGGCTCCTTCACCGGAGCCCACAGCCAGAGGATCGGGCGATTCGAGCAGTGCGACAACGGCACGCTCTTCCTGGACGAGATCGGGGAGATGCCCCTGCAGGTGCAGAGCAAGATCCTCCGCGTGTTGCAGGAGGGGGAGTTTTCGCGCGTCGGCGGAAACCAGACCCTCCGCACCGACGTGCGCATCGTCTGCGCGACGAATAAAAACCTGGAGGAGGAGGTCGCGCGACGCGCGTTCCGCGAGGACCTGTTCTACCGGCTCAACGTCGTCCGCATCCACCTTCCCCCGCTCCGCCAGCGGCCGGATGACATCGTGCTACTCGCGGAATATTTTCTGCAGAAGATCGCTAACCAAAAGCTCCGCCCGCCGCTGAAGCTCTCCGAGGAGGCGATCCGCGTCCTCGAAGCCTACCCCTGGCCCGGCAATGTCCGGGAGCTCGAAAACACCCTCCAGCGCGCTTCCGTCATGGCGACCGCCGACGTCCTGCTGCCAAAAGATATTCCGTTGGGACAAACCCTGGCCGAACCCGCTGCGGCGGCTGTCTGCGTGGGCGGTGATGCTCCCACAAAAGAAAGCGCCGTCGAAGCCCTGTTCAATATGGCGGCCGAAGATCCCTCCCTCCAGCTTCTCCCATGGCTCGAACGGGAGTTCACCCTCCGCGCGATGCAGAAAGCCGGGAACAACCAGGTCCGCGCCGCCAAGCTCCTCGGCATCACCCGGGCGACGCTCAGGAAGCGCCTGGACCGCAACGGCGGGACCGCCGGGGATTAGATTCCCGCAGCAGCGCACGCTTGGCAAAGTTAATGACCCGCTAAACAACAATATCTACTTCAACATAAATCAGATACAGAAAACTCACCTCACATGACATGCCGCTGTGTTAAACGTAGTGGTAGACTACAATGAAACCGCTCTTTTCACCGCAGCAACCAGATCCGGCTCGCCGGGGTAATATTTTGCCTCCAGCGCCATGCTCATGGGCGTGTGGCTGTCGGGATAGGCGATCCGGATGGGATTGTGAAGCAGGCGGTCGCCGAGGGATTCGGTGGCTGTGGCCACGATCTCGGCCGCCGCGCCAAACGAATGCCACCCGGGTTCGGCGACAATCAGACGGCGGGTTTTGGAAACGGATTCCAGAATCCCCTCCCTGTCCAAGGGGGCCAGCGTGCGCGGGTCGAGGACTTCGACGCTGATTCCCTCCGCCTCGAGCGAGGCGGCCGCGCGCAGCGCCGGAGGCACCATCGCCCCGAGGGCCACGATCGTCGCATCGGTGCCGGCCCGCCGGATCGCGCATTTCCCGAACCGGACGCGATACGGCTTTTCCGGAACGTGCTCGCGCATGGAAAAAAGTCCGCGCCCCTCGATAAAGATGGCCGGGTCTTCGCTGAAAATGCTCTCGAGAAGCAGCCCCTTGGCATCGAACGCCGTTGACGGCATCGCGACGCGCAGGCCGGGAAGATGCGCGAACCAGCTGTGCAGGCTCTTCGAGTGTTGCGGCCCCTGGCCCCAGCCCTTTCCGACGATGGCGCGAATCGTGACCGGCGCGCCGGATTTGCCGTTGGATTTGAAGCGCCAGAGCGCCAGCCAGTTCGCCACCGCGTCCAGCGAGTAGAGCATGAAATCGAGGCGCTGGTGGCAAATGACCGGGCGCATCCCAGTGAGCGCGGCCCCGAGGGCGGCGGCTGTCATGAGATTTTCGGAAACCGGGAAGTCCTGGACGCGCTCGGCCCCGTATTTTTCCGCCAGACCGGTGGTTGTTCCGAAGATGCCGGATGGCGTGTCCACCAGTTGGCCGAGAACAATCACCTTGTCGCACAGGTGCATGGCCTGGTCGGTGGCTTCCCGGATCGCTTCCGCGTAGGAGATTTGTCGCTCTTGCATGGGTCAATAGGGGGCCAGCTTGGCCTCGCTCTGCGCCGGGTTGAAATCCCTGGACTCCCCGTCCGCCAGCAGGCGGTCGGCCAGCGGGCTCGAGGAAGAAAAGTTCAGCCGCGTCCAGTCGGCCACCTCGGGGAATTTCGAGGCCTTCGCAAATTCAAAGCACCCCGCGATCTCGCTCGCGATTTCCCCCTCGATCGCCGCGATTTCCTCCGGCGAGATCCATCCGAGATCGAGCAGTTTTTCCTGCAGGAGGCGGATCGGGCAATTTCTTTTCCAGAAGGCGATTTCCTCTGCGGATCGGTAATGGTTGAACCCGTCGTCCTCTGGGCCGACATGGCTGTTCCAGCGATAGGTGTAGGCTTCCACCAAAGCCGCGCCTCCGCCGTTCCGGACGCGCTCGATTTCCCCGGCGAGGGTCTGCCACGCCAGCACTGGGTCGTTGCCGAAAATCTGCGTTGCCCGCACGCCGAACGGTCGGACCCGCTCGCAAATGTTATCGCGCTCCTGGCGTTTAAGCTGGTCGGAAAACGTCGCGTAGCGGTTGTTTTCCACGACAAAAAGCACCGGCAGTTTTTTGTTTCCTGCATGGTTGACCGCTTCCCAGAACGCCCCCTCGTCGGTCGCGCCCTCGCCGAACCCCGCCACGCTGATCCGGCCGCTCTTTTGCAGCTGGAATCCCATAGCCGCCCCGACCGCAATGCTCACCGCGCCGGAAAGAATCGCCCCGCTGAAAAAGTTCGAAGCTGGATGCGAGATGTCCTGCGACCCGGCCATCCCGCCGCTGGCCCCGCTTTCCCTTCCGTATATCTCGGCAAAAAGCTCCCGCAGCGGCGCTCCCTTGGCGAAGAAATATCCATGCGACCGGTGGTGGCTGAACAAAAAATCGTCTTTCCCGAGCAGGAGCGACAGCGCTGCAGGCACGGATTCCTGGCCGATGCAAAAATGGATCGGGCACCGCATCTCGTCGGCCGGATGGTATTCCGCAAGCAGGGCTTCCTCCATCCGGCGCAGGCGCAGCATTTGGCGGTGCAGCTCCAGACCCGTCTCCCGGCCGGCGGACCTCGGGTCGAGCGACGTGTAATCGTCGCCGAGGGCGATTGTTTTATGGGAGAGCATCATGCTGGTGGCCGGCAAGCTTC
>JBAWVC010000054.1:0-13203 GCA_037147455.1 Verrucomicrobiota bacterium
TATTGACAGCCGACTGGTCGTAGCGCTGGAGGACATCGCCGGTAGTAAGGCGCTGAAATTTTCCCTGAAAAAACAGGGTGTCCCGCGGGGTGAGTTGGAACTTGATCGTGGCGTAGCCCTCGAACCGGCTCTCGGCGTTGTTCGGACGCTGCCCGGTGCTGTTGTAGTATTCCGCGTCGAGCGCATAGCTGAAGTTGCCGAACGTGCCGTATTGCGAACCGACTTCATACCACTGGCCGTTGCTGAGATACTGGCTTACCGAGTTGATCCCAAACCCGTCCTGCTGGAACATTTTCGAGTATTCCTGCTCGGACACAAACTGGGAGAGCGGCCCGCCGCCCACGGGTGAGAGCATGTTGGAGAGAAGCAGCTCGCTGAACCAGGGGGTTTCGTAGCGCAAGAGGACGCGGGTCGGGTCGCGCAGGGCGTTGTAGCTGTTGGCGAGGAAGAGGTGGGCAGGGGCGCTGCTGTAATCCGAGTTCACGGCGAGCACGGCCTCGCGCACGCTCTGCTCCGGCATGCCGTCGTTCAGATAAATGGCGGCGAGGTTCGTGCCGCGGATGCTGCGGTCCTGGTCGAGCAGGAACCTCGAACGGTAAATGCGCCGGTTGTCGTTGAGGGCCACGGATTTTTCGAGGTCGTCGACCGCCTGGTTGTAGCGGTTCTCCTGCTTGCGCTGGATCGCGGAATAGAGCCACGGGGTCGGGTCGTTCGGGTCGAGCTCCTTGGCGCGTTCGA
This sequence comes from Verrucomicrobiota bacterium, assembly GCA_037147455.1. Classification (GTDB taxonomy): domain Bacteria; phylum Verrucomicrobiota; class Verrucomicrobiia; order Chthoniobacterales; family Terrimicrobiaceae; genus QYQL01. Next base: position 739 of record JBAWVC010000054.1, read on the forward strand.
GATCGCGGTCGGCCGTCTTGGCGCGGTTCATCACGCTGAACGCCTTCCCGAGATAGCTGCGGAAGATCGAGCGGTTCGGCTCCAGAACCGCAGCGGCCTGCAGATCGTGAAGCCCCTGCTCGTCACGCCTCTCCCGCATGTAGGTGAGGCCGCGTCCGAGCCATGCGTTCCCGAGCGCGCCGTCCAGCCGGATCGCCTCATCGAATGCCTCCCGCGCTTTCCTGATGGAATTCTGCGCGCTGAGCATGAAGCCTCGAAGGGCGTGCCCCTGCGCGTTGAGCGGCGTCAACTCGAGGCCGCGTGCCAGATCCCTCTCCGCCTGGGGCGTGCGGCCGAAGCTGAACTCCAAATTCGCGAGGCGCACCCAGGCGAAGCCGAATCCGGGGGCCTTCTCCGTGGCATGCCTTGCGGCGGTTCGCGCAAGCTCCAGCTCGGCCTTGGATTGAAGATAATACGAAGCCGCCATCCATTCGCCTGCCGTCTGCGGCGTGCCGGTTCGCGTCCAGTCCGTGAATCTGACCGCCGCGATCATCTGTTCGAGCGCGAGCCGCCCCGGCGCGTCTGCTGGCACCTGCTCCATCTCTTTTTGCGCGGCATCCAACCGGCCGACCGCCAGCAGGACACCGGCCCGGTAAAGCCGGCCGCCGGACGATGTGGGACGGTAGTTTTTCGGATACCTTTCGAGCGCGCCGAGAAGGTCGCCCGCGTTGTAGGCCGCCAGGGAATCGGCCACGGCGCGGCGCTCGGCATCGCCAAGGTTGAGATCCGCCGGGTCCAGCACGGCCGGGTAATAGAGTGTCCATTGGATGATGTTCTTCGCCTCGATCATCGCCGTCTTGCGGGGCGCTTGCCCGATTTCCGCCTCGCCCTGCTCGCCGCTGTGCAGCGTGACGCTACCGGCGGCATTCGATAGCTCGACCACGCCGTCCAGCATCGTGACCCGCGTGCGCCCGCCTTTTTCCACCCGGACCACGAACTCGGTTCCGCGCAGGGCTCCGGTGGCTGCGGGCGTGAGGACTTCGAGCTCGTTCGCCTTCTCGCGCGAAAAGAAATAGAGCGCGCCCGCCGAAAGGTTGACCGAGGCTTTGCCGGATTCCCGGTTGGGCGGGACGATTTCCGCGCGGGTCAGCTCGTCGAGCCTCGCAACGCTCGAAGCCGACAGCCGCACGGTCGCGCGGCTGAATTCGCCCGTCTGAACCATGTTGCCGATGGCAAGCGGCATGACGGGCTCCGCCTTTTGCCAAGGGGTTTCGCCGCGTTTGACGGACACGTTGTTTTCCGCCTCGATCAAAGCCGCGCTCCCGGGTTTTGGAGCAACCTCCGCATGGGATGGAAATGCGGTGACCACAAGCATCAAAACGCAAAAAAACAACCGGTGGCATGCTTTCGGAAACATCGAAGTAAAGGCTAATGCAGCGTGCCATATGGACAAGGCTATTCGGAGGAATCTCCTTGCTATTGTCCGCTTCATTCGGCAAGGCATTGGGAAGCTGGCATTGCCACGCTTCCGTTGTATTTATGCAGAGCAAACACCGTCTGCCCACATGAAACCACACCCGCAGACCGCACATATTAGCGCAACGGGTATCTTAGCATTTCTTGACTTATGTCACGCAAACTAAATTCGTCCGCTTCGGGTATAGCCACAAAACTCATTGCGATCATCACCTCGCTCTGCGTGATGTTTTTTGTGATTGGCACCATCGAGTTCGGGGGGCATTACCCGCGGCTAACCGATGCGAGTTTTCATTCGCTGCAGTTGTTTCACCTGCATTTTCCCGAACATATCGAACCGGTGAGTCTTCCGCTCGAAATCGCGCGGTGGGGAGCGGGTCTGCTCGGGCTTTCGGTTATCCCGTTGCTGCTGGGTTTGCTCCTTGGAGATCGGTTCTTCCGCTATTGGGTTCGGTTTCTGTGGCGGAACCATGTCATCGTGTGCGGGGATTCCGTCCAAGCTTATCATCTGCTCAGCGATCTGCGGCAGTCGAAGCACAGGGTCGTCTTCATCGGAACGTCTGCCGGCAGCCGGGCAAACCTGCCGCGGGGGGTATTGTTTCTTGAGGGGCATGCGCGGGACGGCCGCCTCCTGCGCACGGCCGCCGCTCAACGGGCGGCACATGTTGTCGCGCTGTCAGACGACCGGGCGAATCTCGACATTCTCGACGCGGTGACGCAGATTTGCGAAGCACGCAGGGCAGGCATGGGCGCGCTCAACTGCCACGCCCATATTCAGGATGTGCATCTCGAAAGCGGGTTGCGCCACGCGCTGGCGCAGACGTCCGACAAATCTTCGGGGGTGCGGTATCACCTGTTCAACTCCCACGAAGAATCGGCCCGCTTGCTGGCGTGCCGGTATCCGCTCCCGGAGGCGCTCGTCGAGTCGGAACCGCTGCCGGAGCACTATGTGATCGTCGGCTTTGGTGCGCTGGGGCAAAATGTGGCATTGAAGCTCGTCAAGATGGGGCAGCAGCTGTTTCACGAACCGGGCGCACCGGAAGATTCCGCGTGGCGGATTATCAACCCTCGCATCACGGTGGTTGATCCGCGCGGAGAGGACGCGGCCTCCGCTTTTCTGCACGGGACACCCACATTTCGGGACCACTGCGATTTCAAGGTCGTGGCGCTGTCATGCGAAACATCCGATTTTCTGAGCCTGGCTTTTCTTGATCGCGGAGGTCACCGGGGAAAGACGTCCCTGATCCTGTGCATCGATGATGAAACGATGGCCTTGCGAACCGCCCTCATGCTGCTCAAAGGACGTTCCGCATCGGAAGCGGGCATCGATGCCATCTACCTGCATCTCAGGGAGCCGGAGCGGCTCCATCTGATTCTCGAGGGGAGTCCGGGGCATCCGCGCCTCGCCTTCTTCGCTCCTGACCGGGAAGTCTTCTCCTCCGATGCGATTCTCCGAGGCAGCCTCGATACCCTCGCCCGCGCCGTTCACGAGGCGTGGCTGACGGCTGAGCAGAACGACCGGCGCGCAGAAAACCAGGCGTCGGCGGCGGCCAAAATCTGGGAGGAGCTCAGCGAGCATGATCGGGACAGCAACCGCGAAGCCGCGGACCACACATGGGCAAAGCTGCGCACGCTGGGCTACGAGTTGCAGCCCGCGAGGGGAAAAACCGCGTCGCATGGGATCGATCCCGCGTTTCTCGCGGAATTGAAGGCACACGAAGATGAGTTGGCGCGGGTTGAACACTACCGGTGGATGACCTGGCGCCTACTCGATGGCTGGCGATACGGTAAAGAGCGCGATCCGGCGCTCAAGTGCCATCCGGACATCAAAGCCTACGAAGATCTCGCAAAGTCCACGCAGGATAAAGACAAGGCTATCATACGCGCGATCCCGAAATTGCTTCAAGCCGGACGCCTGGAGATCAGAAAGATTGCTCTCTCAATACCCTCCTCAGCCATGAAGACAAAATAGGTTTCCTGATCCTTGGTCGGGGCGGGTTCCTGCTTTGTCCATGCCCGCAACCGGGAACGTTTGGCCGTTTTCTGCTTTTTCAGATGCTTTTTCAGATTGCCTCACGTCTATGATTTGGCAAACAGTAGGGTGCAGCATGGTCCATATCTTTGTGACAACCGCCTCCAAAACCTGAAATTCATATTCGATCAACATCCACCATGAAAACACCACATTATAAACTCGCTCAAGTCGCAGCTCTCGGTCTTGTTCTGACAAGTCTCGTCGGCTGTGGCTCATCCACCCCGAAGCCGCCAGTGAACCTCGCTGCGGTCACCGGAACCCCCGGCGCCAAAACCGGCGCCGCCACCATAACATTCTACCGGCCTCGCGATCTCGTTGGAGTCGCTTTCAACACCTCCGTCTGGGTGGATAAAATCGACATCGCCGACTTGGATCCAGGCACCTACGTGCTCGTCAAAGCAAGCCCGGGCAGCCACAAGATCCACTGCGACGAAAATGGCGACTCCCTCCCAGTGAATCTTGAAGCCGGGAAAAATTACTTCGTCCGCGTGAAGGTCGTGCCCGGTGCGGGGAAAGGCGATGGGGTCCTGCCCAACTTCCTCCCTGTGAATCTTGAAGTCGGGAAAAGTTACTTCGTCCGCGTGAAGCTATGCCACGGGGTCCTGCTCCCGGTGGATAACGCAAGCGGAATGAAAGAGTTCGCGGGTGAAAAACTCAGTGCCAGCAAGGCTATCAAGCAACCTTCCCTGGTCCTGCAAGGGATGCCGCAGAGCTGACGGCGGGCTTTCTTGCCGGCGTCAGAGCCGTTCGAGAAGTTTTTGGTGGATGCCGTCGAAGCCGCCGTTGGAAAAGACGGCGACGATATCACCGGTTGAGGCTAGCGGGCCGAGGCGGGCGACGATGGCGTCTGCCGTCGGCTCGTAGAAGGCCGGCTTTCCGGAAGCGGCGATGTCCGCCACCACCTTCGCGGGATTCAGGCGCTCGTTTTCCGGAAGCTGGTCGAGCCGGGCGACGCCGGCGATGAAGACGCCGTCCGCATCCTCGAACGCGGCCGGGAGCTGGTTCTGAAAAACCGCGCGCCGCGTCGTGTTCGAGCGGGGCTCGAAAATCGCCCAGATCCGCGCCTTTCCATACTTCGCCCGGAGCCCGGCCAGCGTCTCGCGGATCGCGGTCGGATGGTGGCCGAAATCGTCGATGACCGTGATGCCGCGCACGGTTCCACGGACTTCCTGGCGGCGCTTGATCCCGAGAAACGACGCGAGCGCCTTGCGGATTTCCGCAGGAGCGATCCCGTAGTAGTGCGCCGCGGAGGCCGCCATCGCGGCGTTGCGGACGTTGAAGTCCCCGGACATCGGGATCATGAATTTTTCTCCGAACAGCTCGAACGTGGATCCGTCTTTGCCGTGCGCGACATTCCGGATCTGGTTCCCCGCATTCGCCGAGAACCCGACCTCAACGATCGGGGCCGGGCACGTCTTCGCGACATCGAGACAGTTCGGGTCATCGCCGTTCAGGAGCACCAGGCCCTCGGAGGGAACGATGTTCAGCATGCGCCGGAAGCTGGTCTTGATCTCGTCGAGATCGCGGTAGATGTCGGCGTGGTCGAACTCGATGTTGTTCACGATCACCAGCTCGGGCAGGTAGTGGACGAACTTCGACCGCTTGTCGAAAAATGCGGTGTCATACTCGTCCCCTTCGATGATGAAATGCTTCGAGTCGCGCAGGCAGGCTCCCTGGCCGAGATTGGCCGGAATCCCGCCGATCAGGTAGCCGGGCGCAAGCCCTGCGGATTCAAAAATCCAGGCCAGCAGGGAGGTCGTCGTGGTCTTGCCGTGCGTGCCGGTGACGACGAGGTTGTGACGCCCGCGCAGGAAGAACTGTTTGAGGATCTCCGGGAGCGACAGATAGAAAAGTTTCCGGTTGAGGACAGCTTCCACGGCCGGGTTTCCGCGCGTCATGGCGTTGCCGACCACGATCACGTCGGCAGCGGGGATGTCCTCGGGCCGGAACCCCGGGATGATCGTCACGCCTTTCGATGCCAGGAATGTGGACATCGGCGGGTAGACCTTGTTGTCCTGACCCGTGACTTGGAACCCCCGGTCGTGCATCGCCGCCGCGACCGAGCCCATCGCCGTCCCGCAGATGCCCAGAAAATGGACGTGCTTGAAGGAAGCTATTCGCGGGAATCCAGATTTCGACGACATGGGGTTTGCAGTAAAGGAGATGCCCCGCCGCCATGCAAGCGCTAGATGACTGCGGTGAAAAGACGTCCAGCAATAAGCGGGCGCGCCAGATAGCCGGATGCGGGCGCGTGCAAAAATCCGGCTTGTCAGCAGGAGCCCCTGCAATCAGGGTTGGAGCAAGATGACCCTGGCGCATCGAAGGAACTGGCTGATTGCGGGATATTTTGCGGAGAACGCGTCCGCATACCTGCGCGTTCTGGCGGATGCGTTCCTGCATTTCCCGGCGGTTTTGCGTCCGCCTTGTCTGCGGGTGCTTCTCAAGCAGGTTTATTTCAACGGGATCGAATCCCTTCCGTTTTTGTCGCTGACAGCGCTCCTGCTCGGGTTCACGGCATCGTCGCGGCTTTACCAGGTGATGTCGAAGGATCTTTCGCGCACGGTGGACGTGTTCCGGTCGATGATTGTTCAGGAGGGAGCGGTCCTGGTGGTCGCGTTTTATGTGATGGCGCGGAGCGGTTCGGCGATAGCCAGCGAGCTTGCGAGCTGCAAGCAGCAGGGCGAAGTCGCGGCGCTTTACCGCATGGGAATCGACCCGGCAGAGTATCTGATCGCGCCGAGGGTGCTGGGCTGCATGCTCAGCGTTTCCGCCCTGAGCATTTTTTTTCAAATCGTGCTGGTGCTGGGAGGGTTTGCGCTGGCATCCTTTTTCATGGAGTGGGACTACGCGCTGGCAATGAAAAAATTCCTGCACGGCGGGATCAGCCCTGAGGGAGCCCTTTTTTCGCTGCTGAAAACATCCGTCTTCGGGGCATTGATCGGCGCGGTGGCCTGCCAGCAAGGCCTGCGGGCGGTGCGCGGGCCGCAGGGCATTCCCGTGGCAACGCGCACGGCGGTGGTCCACGGGTTTGCAGCGATCGTGTTGGCGTCCACGGTTTTCTTTTTGCTGAGCAAGTGATGAACACGGTTTTCCAATCCAAAGACCTGGTGGTAGGTGACAGGAGCATCCCCGACATCGCGCTCGAGCCCGGCGCCTGCGGCGGCTGGCAACTCAACGACGCGGACTTTGCGCTGGTGGTTCTCGACGGGATCACGGGCCTGCAGCCGGTCCAAAACGGCGGGACCTGCTGGTTCGGGCAGGAATTGTCCGGGCTGCCGGAGTCCGGGATCCTGCGGCTGCTCTGCCGGACGATGACGCTCACGGGCGACGGGCCGCTGATCGCCAACCTGAATATCCGCGACAATGTCATGCTTCCCGCGCTCGTCCGCCGCACGGATTCGGAGACCGGGTTGCTCCGCAAGCTCGACGAGCTGTTGACAGGAAATGATCTGCCGTGGCCCGCCCCCGCAAACTTCCCGTTCCTCCTCCCTCACAATCTGGAAGATCTCCAGCGCTGGCTGGCCGGGCTCCTGCGGGCGGTGTTGGCGGCTCCGGAAATTGTGATGTGCTGCCATTATCCGGGCGATCTGTCCGTGCGGGAGCAGGCGGACCTGATCCGTGGATTTCAATGGCTCCGGGCCAGGCTGCCTGGGACCGCCTGGCTATTCCTGACCTGCGCACCGGGTTTGCCCGGGGGATTTTCGGGTTCACTTGCGGAGGTTTCCCTATGAAATACCTTCAGGATTCGGATCCGAGGTTCCAATACCTCGGGCTGAAAGTGACCAGTTTTCTAGCCAGCCTCGTGCTTCTGCTGCTGGTCATGGCGGCGCTGCTCGGGTGGCGGCAGGATTTCTTTGTCTCCACGGTTGTTTTCCGGTCGAAGCCCGGACGAGCGGATGCGATCTTTCCCGGCATGGACGTCACCCTGCACGGGATCCGCATCGGCCGCGTGATCGCGGTGGATTTCGACGAGGCCGGCGGGCCGGAGATCACGATGCGGGTGCGCGCAAAACCCACGGTCTGGCTGAGGGCGAATGCGGTTGCGCGGTTGACCGGGCTGGACCCGCTGGCGACACCGTTCATCGATCTGGTGCCGGGAAGCAGCGACCAGCCACCGCTGCGCCCAGGGGCGTTGGTGCCGTTTGAGCGGGAGCTTTCCTTCGGGGAGGCCACCTCCCGCATCCAGCAGGAGCTGAGCCCGGTCGTCGCCTCCGCATCCCAGCTCATGGCCGAGTTGAACGGGCCGGAGGGAGATGTCCGCAAGTCCCTCCACGAGGTCCATGAACTGAGCGTGTCGCTGGCACAGGATGTGCCGCCGATCCTCCGCGACCTCCAGGTCTCGGCTTCCACTGCGCGCGGATTCCTCACCGAGGTCACCGCATCGGACGCGGATCTGCGCCGCGCGGCCCGGCATCTTTCTTCGGTCAGCGACACTTTGGACCGAAGGCTTCCGGAGCTGGTGGCCAAGCTGGACCAATCGCTGACCTCGCTGCGCGGCACGACCGCCGAGCTCCAGCACACCGCCCACACCGCCTCACCCCAGGTGGAAAACCTGGTCCGGCAATCCGGCGACGTGGTCAAGAAGGCGGACGAACTTCTCATCGATGTCCGGAAAATCTGGTTTCTCAAGCTGTTCGCGCCGCACAAAGAAAAGCCTGTCGAACCCCGCCGGTCCGGGCCCTGATTTTCTATTCCTTCGCCGCGGCCTCGTAGATCGAACGCCAGTGGGCGAGGCGTTCTTTGACGCGCTTTTCCATGCCGTTTTCGGTGGGCTCGTAATAGACCCTGCCTTCCGGGAGATAGGCCTGGGGGACGTAGGAGCCTTCGAAGTCGTGGCTGTATTTGTAGCCCTTGCCGTGCCCGAGCCGCTCGGAGCCTTTGTAGTGGCCGTCGCGGAGGTGCGGCGGGACTGCCAGGGTCCTTCCTTCGCGGGCCTCCTGGGAGGCCTTGCCGATCGCGACCGTGCAGCGGTTGCTTTTCGGGGCGGTGGCCAGATAGACGGTCGCGTGGGCGAGGATCAGATTCGACTCGGGCAGCCCGATGAACTCGACCGCCTGCTGGGCGGCCATGGCGACGACGAGCGCGTTCGAGTCCGCCATCCCGATGTCCTCGCTCGCGCAGATGACAATCCGCCGCGAGATGAAGCGGATGTCCTCGCCGGCGTGCAGCATTTTTGCCAGCCAGTAGAGCGCGGCATCCGGGTCGCTGCCGCGCATGCTTTTGATGAACGCGCTGATCGTGTCGTAGTGCTCGTCGCCGGTCCCGTCGTAAACCACGGCTTTCTGCTGGATGCTTTCCTCGGCGGCGTGGAGGTCGATGCGGATCGAGCCGTCGTCGCCTGGGGCGGTGGTGAGGGCGGCGATCTCGAGGGCGTTGAGGGCTTTCCTCGCATCGCCGTCGCTGAGTTTGGCGAGGAGGGCGGCCGCTTCGGGCTCGAGGACGACCGGCAGATTTCCCAAACCCCGCTCCTTGTCCGCAAGGGCGCAGCGCATGAGCGAGTTCAGGTCCTCCTCCGAGAGCGGCTGGAGCTGGAAGACCTGCGAGCGCGAGAGCAGGGCGCTGTTGACGCTGAAGAACGGGTTTTGCGTGGTGGCGCCGATGAGGCGCACGACGCCGTTCTCGACCTCCGGCAGCAGGACGTCCTGCTGGGCTTTGTTGAACCGGTGGATTTCGTCGATGAAAAGGATTGTCTTGGCGTGGGCCCGGCGGTTGGCTGCGGCGGCCACCACCCGGCGGATATCGCCGACGTTGCTCTCGACCCCGCTGAGGCGCTCGAATTTCGCGAGAGTCGCGCCCGCGATCACCTGGGCGAGGGTGGTTTTTCCGGTGCCCGGGGGGCCGAACAAAATGAGCGAAGAGATCCGGTCGGCCTCGATCGCGCGGCGGAGGAGCTTGCCCGGCCCGAGGATGTGCTGCTGGCCCGCATATTCTTCCAACGTGCGGGGGCGCATGCGGGTGGCCAGCGGCGCGTCTGCGGCGACCTCCGAAACAGCGATAGGAAAAAGCTCGTCCACTCCCCTCAGTATCGCGGGTTTTTCTGGCAAGCCAAGAGCCGATGGGCTACAAATTCCGCATGGCCACAATCCTCGTCCCGTTGGATACCAGTGAGATCGCTTCCAAGGTTTTGATCGAAGCCGAATCGCTCGCCTTGAAGCTCAAGACCAAGGTGATCCTTTTCCATGTCGTTGAGCCGATCGCCACCTACGTCCCCGCCGGAGCCGCCATGGACCTGATCGCCACGTCCCCGCCCGAATTGGACGACGGGCAAACGGATGTCGCCCTGAGCCGCCTCGAACAGCTCGCCGCCCCGCTCCGCTCCAAAGGCCTCGAGGTCGCGTGCGAGGCCTGCTTCGGGATCCCCGTGGACGAAATCATCGACCGGGCGACAACCCAGGGCACCGATTACATCATCCTCGGTTCCCACGGGCACGGCGCGCTGTTCCATTTGTTCGGCGGCAGCGTGGTGACAGGCGTCCTCAAGCACTGCCCGTGCCCGGTCGTCGTCGTGCCGGTGCGCAAATAGGCCTGCGCCATGGGCAAGAAATCGCAGATGCGCTGGTTCGTGAGCGTGAGTCTGGCGATCTGTTTTGTCGGTTCAGTATTCGCTGCCGAGGACATGCAGGATGCGGTGAAAACCTATCAGTCCGGAAATCTTGCGGAAGCGAAGGCGATGTTTGAGCAACTGGCCGCCAAGGAGCCGAAAAACCAGGCGGTCCAGAATTACATGCGACAGATCGCCACGAAGCAAGCCGGCCAGGTGGCGATGAAAAAGAAAATCGATGCGATCATTGTTTCCAAGGTGGACCTGCGGGATGCCTTGGCACGCGAGGCCTTCGAGTTTGTTTTCCAGCTTCTCAACCGGAATGCGCCGCAGGGATTCCATCCGAACATGGTTTGGGCGGTGCCGGAAAACTACCCGAAGAAAATCACGCTGTCCCTCGACAACGTGCCCGGTTCCGCGGCGCTGGAATACGCGGCGCAGATTGCCGGGCTGAAGGTTTCGTATGAGGAGTTTGCGGTAAGGATTTCTCCGTAACAGCGGCGCGCGAGTCCTTTGCGGTGGAGGACGCTGCGCTCCGGCTGCCAAACGCTACCGGGGCCGGAGGATCTTCAGATCTCGGAAATACTGGCGGAAATAGCCGCGGTCGGCGGCAGCCAGAGCGTCGCAGTCAACCTTCGCATGCGCCGCAACGAGAAAATCGGGGATCAGATGCTCGCGCGGGCCTCCGGCATCTCGATACTTGCGAAAGATTGAGCCGGCGAGGCAGGAGGCTTCGAGGCTGATGGAAACCATACGCACACCCAGATCGTCCAGCGTCTCATGGAAAGCTGCCCGATCCATGACCACGGCAAAAAATTCGGCAGCAACGATATCGCAGACCACCAATTCGCCCTCCTCTCGGGCCTTCTCCAGACAATCCACCCAGGCTCCGGCATCCGGTTCCCCCTGGTCGATGGAAATCAAGACCGACGTATCGACCGCCGTGGTCATGGACGCTCGACGGGGCCTCGAAGCACTTCAAGCCACTCCGAACTCGTCCGGGCTGGCTTCCGCGATTTCCCCCGTCCGATGGCTTTGCGCATCGCGTCTTTATCAAACGGCTTTCGCGCTTTGATAAACGGCACGGTCTCATCGAATTCCAGCGTGTCACCGGCCTTGAGCCCGAGCTTTCTGCGAATCTTGATGGGCAGGGTGATTTGCCCTTTCGATGTCAGCGTTGCGTGCATACCAAATATCCTTACGCAATTCCTTACTTTTGCAAGCGGGATCTTCATGTCCTCTTCAGCGAATAGCAGATGCAGTCGTGGACGGTGCGATCCGGTTTGTAGTGGGACGAGGATCGGAGGACGACGTGGAGGTCCGAATGGGTGAACGTGCCGTCCTTGAGGAGTTTGGCGGGCAGGTCATCCAGCTTTTCGAGCGCCTCGACGAGCGTGACGTTCTGGCTAAGGACAAAAAATCGGGACGGCGCCAGAGAGACGATGCTCAGCGGAGTCAGTGCGCCAAGGAGTCCGTCCAGCAGGCCCGGAGCTCCGGCGTCTTCGGCCTGCGCGTGGCGGGTCTCGAGGCGGATCATTCGGGCGCGCGCATCCGGCGCGGTCGATTCCACGGCCATGCTCACGGCGTCGAGCAGCCGGTGGCGGGCCTCGGCGAGATCGGTGAGGGCTTCCAGATTTTGAAGGGCGGGGAGTGTGCTGATCGCCTTGGCCAGCGACGAGATCTCCTTGAGGTAGGAATTTTTCTGCGACTCGGGGACGAAATACATCACGATGAAGCGGACGGGGATTCCGTCCGGCGCGCCGTAGTCGATGCCCTCCGGGCTCCATCCGACCGCGCAGACGACATCGCCGTCCCCGGCGAACCGTGCATGCGGGCAGGCCCAGCCCTTGCCGATGCCGGTATTGAACGACTGCTCCCTGGCGAGGACTCTTTCCGCGATGCCCTGGTCTCCGAAATGGATGTCGGGAATCGCTTCGAGGAGGGCGGCCAGATACTCCAGCGCCATGGTCTTGTCGTTATCCGGCAGCTCGATGAGACGGCCGTCGTTCAAGGCGTGGAGGAGGCTTTTCATATCAGTCGATGCCGTGTCTCTTGTGGAAGTTGACCTTCACAAAATGGGTGAGGATCGAGTAGCAGACAAGGAAAAGAAGGATCCACAGCCAGTAGATTCCCGGCAGCGGGACGAGCCCGAGGTAATGGGCGAGCGGGCTGTAGGGCAGCCAGGCCCCGACCCCCATCACGACGGCGGTCGTGAGCAGGAGGAACGGGCTGGCGATGCTCTGGAGGAACGGGATTTTTCTCGTGCGGATAATGTGGACGATCAGCGTCTGCGTGAGGATCGACTCCACGAACCACCCGGTGTGGAAGAGCTTCTCGTAATACTCTTTGTCCGCGGCTCCTGTGCCGGCGGCCGAGAAGAGGATGCAGTTGAAAAAGTAGAGCATCAGGAAATACGTGGCGTAGTCGAAGATCG
>JBAWVC010000055.1:0-12906 GCA_037147455.1 Verrucomicrobiota bacterium
CGGGGTCGGGGACGAGGCGTTTGCGGCGGCCCTTGGCGAAGGCGGGCTCGCCGTCGGCGTTGAGCTCGGCCTTTTCGAGGTTCGCGAGGATCTCCTTCGCCCGGGAGATGATCGCGTCGGGGAGTCCGGCCAGGCGCGCGACCTGGATCCCGTAGCTCTGGTCCGCGCGGCCGGGCACGATTTTCCGCAGGAAGATGACCTGGTCGTTCCATTCGCGGACGGCGACATTGAGGTTTAGGACGCCGGCGCGCGTGCGCTCGAGGTCGGTGAGCTCGTGGTAGTGGGTGGCAAAGAGCGTCCGGCAGTTGATCGTGTCGTGGAGATACTCGGCGATGCTCCACGCGATCGAGAGCCCGTCAAACGTCGAGGTGCCGCGGCCGATTTCGTCGAGGATGACGAGGCTGCGCGAGGTCGCGTTGTTGAGGATGTTGGCGGTCTCGTTCATCTCGACCATGAACGTGGACTGGCCGCGCGCGAGGTCGTCGTTCGCCCCGACGCGGGTGAAGATCCGGTCGGCCAGCCCGGCCCGCATGGATTTCGCGGGCACGTAGCTTCCCATCTGCGCGAGCAGGACGAGCAGCGCGACCTGGCGGATGTAGGTGGATTTTCCGGCCATGTTCGGCCCGGTGAGGATCGCGAATGTTTTTCCCTCGGTGCCGAGGTCGGTGTCGTTCGGCACGAACCGCTCGCCTCCCGGCTGCTGGTCGAGAACCGGATGGCGTCCGTCCTCGATGTGCAGGACCGGGCCCTCTTCGATGTCCGGGCGGCAGTAGCCGTGCAGCCGCGCGGTTTCGGCGAGCGAGCAGAGCGCGTCGAGTGCCGCGAGCGTGTTGGCGGTTTCCTGGATCTTCGGCAGCTCGGCAAGCACATCGGCACGGAGGCCGGCGAACAGCTCGATCTCCCGCGCCCGCGAGCGCTCGTCGGCACCGAGGATTTTCCCCTCGACCTCCTTGAGTTCCGGCGTGATGTAGCGCTCGCCGTTGACCGTGGTCTGCTTGCGGATGTAGTCGTCGGGGACCGATGACAGATTCGCTTTTGTGATTTCGATGAAATACCCGAAGACCGAGGTGTAGCGGACTTTCAGCGACTTGACGCCGGTGCGGGCGATCTCTTTTTCCTGGAGCGTGGCGATCCAGTTTTTCCCCTCGTGGGAAGCGGAGCGCACCTCATCCAGCGCCGGATCGAACCCGGGCCGGATCATGCCGCCATCGCGGACGAGCGCGGGCGGCTCGTCCACCAAAGCCGAGCGGAGCCGCGTGGTCAGCTCGGGGAGGGAATGCAGGCGCATGCCCATGCCGCTCAGAAGTTCGGAAGGCATGTGGTCGGCAACCCCGAGGCTCGCGGCAAGGACCGGGATGCGCTCGAGGGATTGCGACAGCGCGGCGAGGTCGCGGGCATTCCCGGACAGTCCTCCCAGGCGGGCGGTTGCGCGCTCGATGTCGCGGATCTCGGCGAGGCGCGAGCGGAGGTCGCCGAGGAGGAGCGCCTCTTCGAGCAGCGCTGCGATCGCATCCTGCCGGGCTTCGATTTCCTCGATGGCGTTCAGCGGATGCAGCACCCACTCCCGCAGGAGACGGGCACCCATCGGCGTGGCTGTCCGGTCGAGCGCGCCGAGCAGGGTCATGCCGCGTCCGGCGCGCGAGGCGACGAGCTCGAGGTGGCTTTGGGTCGAGGCGTCGAGGATCAAATACGCGCTGCGCCGGTAGGGCCGCAACTGCCGGAGGTGTCCGGCCTGGCGGCGCATCTGGCGGGTGATGTAATGCAGGAGGGCCCCGGCAGATCCCACTCCGGCCGGCAGATCCCCGCAGCCGAATCCATCGAGGGATTGGACTTTGAAATGGCCGAGCAAAATTTCCGACGCGGGCTCGTGCTCGAACAGGTATCCGTCCATCGCAGCATGCTTCGAGAGTGGGGCAAAAAGCTCCGCCTGATGGTCCGGAATTAATATCTCGGCAGGGCTCACGCGGGCCAGTTCGTCCAGCAGCGCCGCGAGCGACTCCAGTTCGGTGAGCCGGAATTCCCCGGTGCTCAGATCCGCGAACGAGAGCCCGAACGCGCCCTTGCGCTCGCTGACCGCGGCGAGGTAGTTCGGCTTCCGGTCGTCGAGCCCGAAGTCGTCGAGCGTTCCCGGGCTGAGGATCTGCGAGACCTCGCGGCGCACGAGTTTCCCGGCGGTGACCTCGCCGACCTGGTCGCAGATCGCGACCCGCCAGCCGGCGGCGATCAGCTTTTCGATGTATCCGCGCGCGGCATGAAACGGGACCCCGCACATCGGCGTCGCCCCGCGCTTCGTCAGCGCCACATTCAGCACCGGGGCGGCCGCAAGCGCATCCTCCCCGAACATCTCGTAAAAATCCCCCAGACGGAACATCAGCAGCGTGCCGGCCGGCAGATCCCGCCGCACGGCGTGATACTGCTGCATCATGGGCGTGATGGTTTCGGCGGACATCAGAGCGTGTCGAGGAAGGCGGCGAGGGGGCTGGTTGCTGATGCGTGGGTGGCCCGCATCGGGAGCCCGGCCTCGACCGCCTCGCGGGCGGCTTCGACGGTTTGTTTGAATGCCCGCGCCATGCGGACGGGATCTTCGGCGGCGGCGATTGCGGTATTCACGAGGACGGCGTCGGCACCGAGCTCGATCGCTTCCGCCGCGTGGCTCGGCGCGCCGATCCCGGCATCTACGACCACCGGCACCGTCGCCTGCTTGATGATGATTTCGATCTGGGCGCGCGTCTCGATGCCGCGGTTGCTGCCGATCGGCGAACCGAGCGGCATCACCGTGGCCGTGCCGACATCCTGGAGCCGCCGGGCGAGAACAGGATCGGCGTTGATGTATGGCAGGACGGTGAACCCTTCCTTCACGAGCACGGCTGCCGCCGCCAGCGTCTCGACCGGATCCGGAAGAAGGTAATGCGGATCGGGGTGGATCTCGAGCTTCACCCACATCGGAAGGCCGGCCGCCGCTGCCAGGCGGGCCAGCCGCACGGCCTCCTCCGCGTTCATCGCCCCGCTCGTGTTCGGAAGCAGGAGGTATTTTTTCGAATCTACGAAATCCAGGATGTTGGCGAACGGGTCCTTCTTCCCGCTCAGATCCGCGCGCCGCAGGGCGACGGTCACGATCTGCGCGCCGCTCGCCTCGAGCGCATCGCGCATCGTCTCGTTCGAGGAAAATTTTCCTGTCCCCAGCAGGAGCCTCGAGGAAAACTTCCGTCCGGCGATGATCAATGGTCCATTCACAGGCCGACCATCATGCCTCCCCATGCCGCCGGGGGGCAACAAAGAAGGCAACGCGGCGCAAAGAAGAATTCCCTTCCGCCTGGCGCGCAAAAACACCTGACAGAATGGCGTTCTGCCTGACAAATTGCTCATTTGGAAATCTGAAAATTCGCTTTTTGCATTTTTCCATAAATATGAAAACATGCGGCAAGAACTACGGTGGCGTCCGCATCGTCAATCCGTTCCGTGAAAATTGATGGCACTATCATCGCAGTCGCGCAGCTTGATCAGAGGGAGCGGCCGCGTGTGCGCCCGTACATTTCCTTCCCACCCGCAGTGAAACCACCCGCGCTTTCGACTGGCGGCAGGATCACGATGCCTTCTAACACCCTGCGGGATCTTCAGCGGGTATTCCGCCGCGAGACGGGCTTCAATGTTGTAGAAACCGATGCCGGCGGAAATTTGATCGGCCGTCACGAGTCCGGGAAAAGAAGCCATTGGAGAATTCAGGTGATCCGCGAGGCACTGCGCTGGGGAGAAGCCTGCGTGATGACGGACGACGACGGCCTCGCGGGCTGGGGGCTTCCCCTGATGACAAACTCGCTCGTGACCGGAGGCCTGCTGGTGGAGAGGGTGCCGCTCGAGGGAGGCGAGCCCGGAGAGATCTCGCGGCAGATCCGCGCGGCCGCCGGGGGGCTTCTCGACCTCATGGAGAAGGCCAACCTGGTCAACGCCGATTTTCTCCGCGCGCGCCGCAACGAGTCGCGGCGCGAGCGCGAGCGCGCCGAAGCGATCCATGCGCTCAAGAACCGGCTCTACGACGGCATCCGCGACCTCTACCTGCGCGAGGAGCCGGGCCTGCTCGCAGCCATCAAGCGCGGCGAGAGGCAGGCGGCGCGCGAGACGATCAACCGGGTCCTTGTCGGCATCTACCACGCCGCACGGTCCCGCCCGCAATTGCTCAAGAGCCTCGCGCTCGAGCTGGTGGTCGTGATGTCGCGGGCGGCGGTGGAATCCGGCGCCGACCCCTCGGAGGTGCTCGGCTGCAACTTCGAGAGCGCCACGGCTTTGGCGGGGCTGTCGGACGAGGAGGAAGTCTCCACCTGGCTTTGCGGGATGCTCGAGCGCGTGATGGATGCCATCCGCGACCACAAGCAGTTCCCCAATGCCGTCCTGCTCGGACGCGCGGTGGCATTCATGGAAGAAAATCTCGGCGAGCCGCTCGACCGGGATTCCGTGGCCCGGGCCGCCGGGCTCTCCGGCAGCCATTTCTCGCACCTCATCCGCGAGAGGACCGGGCGGACATTCACCGACCTCATGGCGCAATACCGCGTGGACCGCGCGAAAACCATGCTGCGGAGGACCGGCAAGAGCATCGTCCAGATCGCGATGGAATGCGGGTTCGAGGACCAGAGCTATTTCTCCCGCGTCTTCAAACGCTACACCGGAACCACCCCGCGCAGCTACCGGGGGAGGGGAGAAAGCTGAAACTTGAAGGCCGGGCGATCCGCACGAGAATCCAAAACTTTTGCACCAATTGAATCAATCCGGCGCGGCGGAAATTTTTACAAAATTTATCTTGTTGAAATGTTTGGTTATAGTATTTTTCCTTAGGAGGCTCCCACTATGAAGAGAAAACTCAATTTGACAATTGACCCGGATATTCGAGCCGCAGCAGAAGCGATGGCGAATCGAAGGAGGAGATCCCTATCTCAGCTTTTTGAGGATTTAATTGAAGCAGAGTGGGATAGGAACCCCCCTCTCCCTTCCTCGATGTCCAAAGCCAAGCTCGCTTACAAAAAGCGACGCCCTGGAAGAACTCCATAACGCCTGAACGGTTCTGGCGGGCGTCTCAGTATTTCTGGGCAGGAGATTTCTTGGTAGAGGGAAATATCGTCTCCCTGATCTGGAAGGGACGGCAACACTCTGACTGTTTTTCTGATCGGTCTGGAGGCATGCCCGCGCGCTTGGAAGACGCTCTGCCGTGCAAATGGCGTCACGCCCGCGGCCGCATGTGGGGAAAGAGGATGACGTCGCGGATGCTTTCGGCGCCGGTGAGCATCATGACCAGGCGGTCGATGCCGATGCCGATGCCGCCTGCGGGGGGCATACCATATTCGAGGGCGTGGAGGAATTCCTCGTCGAGCTTCTGGGTTTCCCCGCCGCTCTGCTGCTCGAGCCGGGCGCGCTGGATGTCAGGGTCGTTGAGCTCGGAGTAGCCGGGGGAAATTTCCTGGCCGTTGATGATGAGTTCGTAGACATCGACAACCGAGCCGTCCTGCGCGTTCTGCTTGGCGAGCGGGACGAGCTCCTTCGGGCAATGGGTGACGAACAGCGGGTCCATGGTCTTTTCCTCGACCAGCTTCTCGAAGACGTGCTGGGTCACCTCGAAGTCCTCGGCGCAATGCGAGATGTCGAGGCCGTTCGCGGCGCACCATTCGCGGCGCGCGGCGGAGGAAATCTCATGCCAGTCGCTTTTCACTTCGCGGATGAGATCCGCGTAGCGGGCTCTCCGCCAGGGGGGGGTGAGGTTGATGGATTTGAGGACTTCCCCTTCCGGGTTCCGGTGCTCGATCACGAAGCTGCCGATGACTTGCTTCGCCAGGTGGCAGACCATCTCCTCGACGAGCGACGCCATCTGCTCGAAATCCGCAAACGCCCAGTAGGCCTCGAGCATCGTGAACTCCGGGTTGTGCCGGCGCGAAATCCCCTCGTTGCGGAAATTTCTGTTCAGCTCGAAAATTTTCGTGAACCCGCCGACGAGCATTCGCTTGAGGTAGAGCTCGGGCGCTATGCGCAGGAATAGATCCACGCCGAGCGCGTTGTGATGGGTCTGGAAAGGCTGGGCGGCAGCGCCGCCAGCGACCTGCTGCATCATCGGGGTCTCGATCTCGATGAATCCGCGATCCTCGAGGAACCGGCGGATCTCGCGCACGATCGCGACGCGCTTCAAAAAGATTTCGCGGGACTCGGGGTTGGCGATCAGGTCGAGATATCGCTGGCGGTATTTAATTTCGGTGTCCTGGACGCCATGCCATTTGTCCGGGAGCGGGCGCAGGGATTTTGAAAGGACGGTGAACGATTTGGCCTTGATGCTCGGCTCTCCGGTTTTCGTGGTGAACGTCTCGCCCTCGACGCCGATCCAGTCCCCGATGTCGATCTGGTCAAAGACCGCGGCCGCCTCCGGTCCGACCTCCTTGGAATGGAGATAGACCTGCATCCTGCCGGTGCTGTCGGAGAGGTCGAGAAAATGGCTTTTGCCCATGTTGCGGTGGGCGGTGATCCGGCCGGCGGTGCGCACGGGATTTCCTTCCGCAAACGCGGCGCGGATTTCCCCCGGCCGGCCGGTGATATCGAAGCGGTGCCCGTAGGGTGTCACGCCCGCGGCCTGGAGGGCCTCCAGTTTTTGCCGGCGCACGGCGAGAAGGTCGGTTTGTTCTTCCATGAAAATTCGCGGCCGTTCTGTCCCGGGGATCAGGCCGGCGGGGCCATGCCCATGATGATGAACGCAGCGGCGGCAAACGCCAGGATGCCGAGAACCGCAGCGGCAAAGAGAACCGCGGCCAGAGCGTCTTTGGTCTGGACGTTTTTCGGGATCGGCGAGGAGTTCACAAACTGCTCAGGGCGGGAGCTGATTTTTGCGGCCTCGGACTCGACGCTGGTCGAGGTCGGCAGCGGCTGGTCCGGGGCCTCTTCCTCGCCGTGAAACACGGCCTCGACGACTCCGAACCGGACTTCGTCCCCGTGGCGCAACACCGCATCGGTCACCTGCTCACCATTGACAAATGTGCCGTTTGTGGACCCCAGGTCATGGAGCTGGTAAGCGTCGGCCTCGAACTCGATCTCCGCGTGCCGGCTCGACACGGAACCGTCGTCGATCTGGAGGTCGTTGTCCGCCAGGCGCCCGATCGCGACTTTTTCGTCCTGAAGGTCCTGCGAAATTTGCGTGCCGTCGGGGAGGAAGATCTGCAGCTTTGCCATAGGTTCTCCCTTATACTCCGGCAGCCTTGGCCGCCGCAACCTCTTTGGCGAACTCCTGAAAAAAGTAATCCGCGTCGTGCGGGCCCGGGCTGGCCTCGGGATGGTATTGGACGCTGAACGCCCGGTGGGCCTTGTGCTTCAGTCCCGCCACCGTGCCGTCGTTCAAATTCACGTGCGTCACCTCGACGTCGGCTGGCAGGGAATCCGGGTCCACCGCATATCCGTGGTTCTGCGAGGTGATGGCGATTTTCCCGCTGCGCAGGTCCTTGACCGGCTGGTTCGCCCCGCGGTGGCCGAATTTCAATTTGAACGTTTGGCCTCCCAGCGCCAGGGCGAGCACCTGGTGGCCGAGGCAGATCCCGAAGATCGGCTTCTTCCCGACCAACTGCCGCACCGTCTCGTGCGCGTAGGTGAGCGCCTCCGGATCGCCGGGGCCATTCGAGAGAAAAACTCCATCAGCCCCCGAGGCCAGAACTTCTTCCGCCGTGGACGTCGCAGGGAAAACCGTGACATCGAAGCCGTTCCGCCGGAGCGA
This sequence comes from Verrucomicrobiota bacterium, assembly GCA_037147455.1. Taxonomy (GTDB): domain Bacteria; phylum Verrucomicrobiota; class Verrucomicrobiia; order Chthoniobacterales; family Terrimicrobiaceae; genus QYQL01. The sequence continues at coordinate 7,730 of JBAWVC010000055.1, forward strand.
GCGCAGGATGTTTTTCTTCATGCCGAAATCCATCGCGGCGAGCTTGTGGGCGACGGGCGGAAGCGGGGAAAAGACGTTGCCGGTTTCGTCCGTGGCCGCGGGCTCCGTCCCTGCGGCGCGGACGATCCACTGCCGGCTTGCGGTCTGCTCCGGATCCCACCGGTAGGAAGATCCGGCGGTGACCTCACGCACGAAATCCACGCCGGCATAAGCGACCTCGCAGGCCCGGCGGATGGCCTCCGACTCGTCCTGGATCTCCGTGGTCAGGCAAGCCCGCATCGCTCCGCGCGTCCGCAGGTGGCGGGTCAGCGCGCGGGTGTCGATGCCCTGGATGCCCGGGATGTTGTTTTTTGCAAGGTAGTCGCCGAGCGTTTCCGTGGATCTCCAGTTGCTCGGCACCGGGCTGAGCTCCTCGATGACAAAGCCGCGGACGTGCGGCGAGTCGCTCTCGACGTCCAGTCCGTTGATGCCGTAGTTCCCGATTTCGGGATACGTCATCGCGACGATCTGCCCGCGATACGAGGGGTCGGTGAGGATCTCTTGGTATCCGCTCATCGAGGTGTTGAAGCAGATCTCGCCGGCGGCCGTCCCCACCGCGCCGAAGCTCTCCCCGCGGAAGACGCGCCCGTCCTCAAGTGCCAGCAATGCAGTCATGAGGCTATTTCTTATCACCGGCACGGCAGAGGTGAAACAAAAATTGGCATCGGACTCAGATGGCAAAGTCCTTGTATTCCGGTTTGGCGAGTTCGGTCGGCGGGTGGAGCATTCCCGCGCCGACGGTGGCGTTCGTGCCCTGTTCGATGAGTATGAACGACCCGGTCAGGCGGTTCGACGCGTAGCCGTCGAAGACAATCGGCGCCGATGTTCTCAGGCGGACTTCCCCGATGTCGTTCATGCCGAGTTCCTGCGCTTCGCTTTCCGGTTCGAGCGTCGAGATGTTGATCCGGTGCTCGATCGTCGTCACCGACGCCTGGACGGTTTGCGTGGTGTGCTTGAGAAAATATTTTTTTCCGGGCTGGAGCGGCCGCGGGTGAAGCCAGCAGATTTTCGCGTGGAGATCGGTGGCCGATCCCGGCAGGTTTTCCGGATCCACGATCGTGTCGCCGCGGCTCACGTCGATGTCGTGCTCGAGCACGAGCGTGACAGACTGGGGCGCGAACGCCTCCGCGACGCTGCCTTCGGTGGTCAGGATTTCCTTTACGGTGCTGGAAAACCCGCTGGGCAGGACCATCACCGGCTGGCCGACGCGGACGATCCCCCCGGCGATCTGCCCGCTCAGCCCGCGAAAATCGTGCAGGAGGGGATCGGATGGGTTGTTCGGGCGGTTGACCCACTGGACCGGCAGTCGGAAGGCGCTGAGGTTCCAGTCGCTGCCGATATGGACGTCTTCCAGATGGCCGAGGAGTGTCGGGCCCGGATACCAGGGCATGTTTTTTGATGCGTCCACCACGTTGTCGCCATCGAGCGCGCTGACCGGGATGAATTTGACATCCTTGAGGTCGAGGCGCGGCAGGAACCCCTCGAACTGGTCGCGGATTTCGAGGAACCTCTCCTCGCTGTAGCCGGCGAGATCCATCTTGTTGACGGCGACGACGAGGTGGGGGATGCGCAGGAGCGAAGCGATGCAGGAATGTCGGCGGCTCTGCTCGATGACGCCGAGGCGGGCGTCCACAAGGACTACGGAAAGGTTAGCCGAGGACGCGCCGGTCACCATGTTCCGCGTGTATTGGACGTGGCCCGGCGTGTCGGCGATGATGAACTTCCTTCGCGGGGTGGCGAAATACCGGTAGGCGACATCGATCGTGATCCCCTGCTCGCGCTCGGCGCGGAGGCCGTCGGTCAGGTTCGCGAGGTTGATCTGGCCGCCCCCGGTCAGGTCGGCCGAACGCTCGAGCGCCTCGACCTGGTCGTCCATCAGCGATTTGGAATCGTAAAGCAGGCGGCCGATGAGCGTGGACTTGCCGTCATCAACGGACCCGCAGGTGTTGAACCGGAGAAGATCGACCGGATGGTGAATTGGTACGGACATTAGAAATACCCGGCTTTTTTCCGGTCCTCCATGGCGGCTTCAGATGTTTTGTCGTCCGCGCGGGAGCCGCGCTCGGTGACACGCGCGACGGCGGTCTCCGCGATGATGTCGTCTACGCTCATGGCCGGCGATTCGACGCATCCGGTGCTGATGATGTCGCCGATCGTGCGCACGCGAACGACGAGTTCCTCGACCTGCTCGCCCGGCTTGGGCGGGACGAGGTCGTTGGCCGGCAGCCACTGGCCTTGCCGGCGCACGCACCGGCGGGGGTGGCTGAAATAGATGGAGGGAACTTCGAGGCTTTCCTTCCGGATGTATTCCCACACGTCCATCTCGGTCCAGTTGCTTAGCGGGAAGACGCGCATGTTCTCCCCCGGGTTGATGCGGGCGTTGTAGAGGTTCCAGATTTCCGGGCGCTGGTTTTTCGGATCCCACTGGCCGAAGCCATCTCGAAAGCTGAAAAACCTCTCCTTGGCGCGGGCTTTTTCCTCGTCCCGGCGCGCGCCGCCGATGCAGCAGTCGAAGCGGAACTCCTCGATCGCGGCGAGCAGGGTCGGGATCTGCAGGTGGTTCCGGCTGATTTGTCCCGGGGCCTGCACGGCGATCCCCTTGGCGAGCGCGTCCTCGACCGTCCGCACGATCAGCTTCGCGCGCAACTCCTTCGCCCGTCGGTCGCGGAATTCGTTGAGCTCGGGAAAATGGTGTCCGGTGTCGATGTTGAGCAGCGGCATCGGGATCTCCGTGGGCCGGAAGGCCTTCTCGGCCAGACGAAGCAGGCAGATCGAATCCTTTCCGCCGGAGAAAAGCAGGGCCGGGCGCTCGAATTCGGCCGCGACCTCGCGCATCACATGGATGGCTTCGGTTTCAAGATTTTGAAGGTGGTCGAGGTAGTAGCTGCTCATGAAAAAAGGCTCAGGTCTTGGAAACGAAAGGCGTAACGATCTCCAAAGAACCCTCGACGGTAAAGGGAAATTCCTACTTCTCGTGTCGCATCACCTACTACAAAGAGGGCCGCCGGTGCCGGGAGAGGTTTCGCACGGAGGCGGGCACACAAAGTCAGGAAGGAGTTGAAAAAGGGACCATCCAAATCGGCCCCTCTGCCTTATCCTCCGGGTGCAATGCATTCTGCCAGTGGACGGACGGAGATTTTATTGCCGAGCGGGTAGCTCCGTTGTCCGGGATAGACGACCCAGAGCTCGTCGAGTTCCAAGTCGGCGATGGCGGTCTGCATCGAGCGGGTGAGCGTGGGGGCGTCGGCGCGTTTGAATTCGACGCCGACTTTCCTGCCGTGAAGGAACATCAGGAGGTCGATCTCGCAAGCGCTGTGAACCGCGTAAAAATAGGCTTCGTCCGGCTGGTGCGAGCGCAGGATTTCCTCAAGCGCAAAGCCCTCCCAGGAGGCTCCAAGCTTGGGATGCGTGAGCAGGTCGGCGGGAGAACGAATGCCGCTCAGCGCATGAAAAATTCCGGAGTCGCGAAAGTAGATCTTCGGGGTCTTGACCAGGCGCTTGCCGAGGTTCGCCTGCCAGGGGAGCAAGCGGCGGATCATGAACGTCTGCTCCAAGGCATCCAGGTAGGCGCGGGCCGTGTTCGGAGCGATGCCCATGGATGCCGCGATCTCGCTGCCGTTCCAAACCTGCGCATGGTAGTGCGCAAGCATCGTCCAAAACCGACCCATCACCGCCGGCAACATGCCGAACCCAAGCGCCCCCAAGTCGCGATCCAAAAAGGTGCGGATGAAATTTTTCCGCCAGTCGATGCTGTCGGCGTCATTCGCGGCCAGAAACGCCCGGGGAAATCCCCCGCGCTGCCAGAGCAGATCTGCCTGGCCGGCTCCCGTTTCTGCCATGTCGAATCCCTGCATCTCAATGGTCTCCACTCGCCCGGCCAATGATTCCGCACTCTGGCGCGACAATTCTGGCGATGCGCTGCCCAGAATCAGGAATGTCGCGGGGTTTCCCGGACGGTCGGCCAGCACGCGCAAAACCGGGAACAAACGAGGTGCCCGCTGCGCTTCGTCAACCACCACCAATCCCCGCAGCCCCTCCAAGGCGGTCATCGGGTTTTCCATCAAACCGGTAACAACCGGATCCTCCAAATCAAAATAATTCGCGTGATCCAAAGGCAAAATCTGATGCGCCAGCGTCGTTTTTCCGCATTGCCTCGGACCAATCAGCGCCACCACAGGATTCCTGCCCAAGGCACGCTCGAGTTTTTTCTGATAGGCAAATCGTGGGATCATCAGTGAAATCTTGCAATGCTTATGCAGGATTTCAAGATCTATTCGTCGGACAGGAAAGAAATGTCCCAGAGGAGAATGGCACGGCTCCATTTCGCAGCGGTAGGAGATCCGAAAAATATCAATATTTCATGGCTGACCCCGTTTCACTACTCGTAAACCAGCGGTCCCGGAGCCGGGCGATTGGGAGATCAATCGCGGGCGGGTCGAATTGCGCTTCGTGGGCAGATGCGAGCCCAGCGATCCCGAACAAGCCGGCTTTCCCTCGGCCCGGCAGGTCGCTTCCCTGACGCGCCTGATTTTGCGCAAAGACAAAACGAGCAAGGAAACCGTGCGTCTTATCACCAGCCTGGATGCGAGCAAGGCCAGCGGCAAAGATCTCAAGGAAATCAAACGAGACTACTGGGGCATCGAAAGCAAACTCCACTACCGCTTGGACAACGTTCTGGACGAAGATCGCTCACGGGTAAGAAACCCCAACGCCGCACTGGTTCTGGGAATGTTCCGCCGCGTTGTCGTTAGCTTTGCCATTCCTTGGAGCCAGGAAAAAATGAAGACCAACAAACGCACCTCAACCCGCAACTTCCTGGAGCATCTCAACGCCGACAATCACCGCCGCGCCTTCGACCTCGTCACCTCCAAGGCCCCAACCGCATGGAAAATTTAGAAAAAATCAGCCCTGCTATGGAGAAAGCGTCAGGCCCAAATCCGTGCGTAAGAACGCTGGACGCAGGGAAGGCAGCTCGACAAACGATAGATAAAGGGAGGGGCGTCGCCCTCGGCGCCCTTGCTGTGGCAGAGAGGATGCCGGGGGCGACATCCCTCCATTGATAGCGCTTACGCGCGGATCAGGGGTCAGGCCATGCATCTTGACATGATCGACTGATTCCCGTCAGGCTGGCGGTCTGT
>JBAWVC010000056.1:0-12856 GCA_037147455.1 Verrucomicrobiota bacterium
TCACTTCATGCATTCGGTGCCTGCTTCAGTGCTTTTCAGATGAAATGGCTCTGACTCAAAATCTCCGTCTCCGTCCAAAATGGGATGGCCGCGCTGGAATCCGCCGGGCTTCCCTCTCTATGCAACGTTGCATAACAGGTGGGAGGGAAAGTCGCGACGGGGTCGGATTCCGCGCCCCACCCTCTGTAATTACTTCCGGGAACTTCCTATCCGCCGGCGATGGCGGGCACGATGCTGATCTCGTCGCCGTCTTTGACGGCCGTGGCCTTCTCTTCGAGGAAGCGGATGTCCTCGTCGTTGACGAATATGTTGACGAAGCGGCGGACGTTCCCCTGCTCGTCGCAGATCCGCTCGATGAGACCGGGGAAGGCTTTGTCGAGATTGGAGAGGATCTCGCCGATGGTTGCCCCTTCGGCGGGGACGACCTCCTGGTCGCCGGTGAGTTTACGGAGCGGTGAGGGAATGCGGACTTGGATGTTCATGTGGAGTTTTAAGTCTTATGTTAAGTTTTAAGTTGGCGGGGGTTGTCGTGGGCTGCGATTTCGGTGGCTTTAATATTTAATGTTCGTTGTGCGGGCCTGCGGAATTTGACGTGGCGGATGTTGGTTGCGATTTCGGGGGCTCTTAAAACTTAAGGCTTCCCGTGACAGCGGGGTCGTTGGCGATGAGGGCCTCGAATTCGCGGAGGCTGGGGTTGATGAGGCGCGGTTCGCCGCATTTCCCGTGGATCGCCTCCTGGGTCTTGAGGCCATGGCCGGTTATGCAGAGCACGATGCTCTCGTCGCGCGGGATTTTTCCGGAATTGATCAATTTTTTCGCGCAGGCGACGGTGACCCCGCCGGCGGTTTCGGCGAAGATGCCCGCGTATTCGGCGAGCAGGCGGATGCCCTCGATGACTTCGTCGTCGGTGCAATCCTCGGCGCTGCCGCCGGTCTCCTGCATGCTCCGGAGCGCGTAGTAGCCGTCGGCGGGAGTTCCGATCGCGAGCGATTTGACGATCGTCTGCGGGTTCGGGACCGGCTTGACGATGTCCGTCGCCTTTTTTTGCGCGGCGGAAATCGGCGAGCATCCGGCGGCCTGGGCCCCGTGAACGGAATACGGGGTTTCGTCCAATATCCCCACGCCGATGAATTCTTTGTAAGCCTTGTGGATTTTGGTCAGCAGCGATCCGCTGGCCATCGGGATGACCGTATGGCGCGGGAGCTTCCAGCCGAGCTGCTCGGCGATTTCGAAGCCCATGCTTTTCGAGCCCTCGGCGTAGTAGGGGCGGAGGTTCACGTTGACGAATCCCCAGCCATATTTTCCCGCGATCTCGGAACAAAGCCGGTTCACCTGATCGTAGGCGCCGTGGATGCCGATGACCTGGGTGCCATAGACGAGCGAACCCACGACCTTGCTTCTTTCGAGGTCGGCGGGAATGAGAACGTAGCTGGCCAGCCCGGCGGCGGCGGCGTTCGCGGCCACCGAGTTCGCGAGGTTTCCGGTCGAGGCGCAGGCAACGATCTGGAATCCGAGCTCTTTCGCGCGGCTCAACGCCACCGAAACCACGCGGTCCTTGAACGAGAGCGTCGGGTAGTTGACGGTGTCGTTCTTGACGTAGAGCTCCCGGACGCCGAGCTTCGCGGCCAGCCGGTCGGCTTTGACCAGCGGCGTGAACCCGACCTGTTCTCCCACGGTGGGCAGCCCGTCGATCGGGAGCAGCTCGCGATAGCGCCACATCGTCTGCGGGCGCGAGGAAATGATGTCGCGGCTGATGGCTTTCGAGATCCTGTCGTAGTCGTAAGCCGCCTCGAGGGGGCCGAAATCAAACTCGCAAATGTGGATCGCCTCCTTCGGGTAGAGGCGCCCGCACTCGCGGCATTTCAGGTTGGAGAAATAGGTCTGCTGTTCGCTCATGGTAGTTTTTTCCAATCGGGAGCGGACGAAGAAACGGGCCGGCTCCTGCCAGGGAACCTGCTCACCTCATCTTTTCCCCGGGCCTTCGCTTTCGCGGAAATCCGGAGCTGGATTTGGCACCTGGGCCCGGAAGTTTCCCCCTGCATCAAACAGTCGGTCGCTCCCAGCGGTTGCCGTGGCTTCACAGGGCCAGTCCCTCTGCCACTCTCGATAAGATCTGTGCTAAATCATCTCCGGAAATTGATTTTCGTCAAGAGGAAATCGCGGATCCGCGTGATTTTCAAGGGGTGCGCCAATGAGAATATTCGTATTGACGAATATTCGTTTGTGCGAATATATTAGCGCCATGTCGATGGTCCGGATCTACGAATGCCTTTGTGATGAGACGCGCTTGCGGATCATCCAGCTCCTGACCAGGGGTCCGCTGTGCGTATGCCACTTGCAATCGGTGCTGGGGATCCCGCAGGCGCGGGTCTCGCAGCACCTCTCGTATCTCCGCGAGCGGGGGTTGGTCGAAAACCGGCGCGAGGGAACGTGGATGATTTACTCTCTTCCGAAAAAACCCTCCGCGGAGCTCTCTCGGCACCTCGCCTGCCTGCAGGATTGCTCGGTGTCGGACAAACGGTTCCGCGAGGACCTGAAAAAACTTCGCTCAGCCCGCGGCCGCTGCGGGGAGCCGGCGAAACCGGAGAAGGCCGTTCGGAAAATTGGAGAGCCATGAAAACCATCCAAATTTACGACCCGCCGATGTGCTGTTCGACCGGGGTCTGCGGGCCGGACGTCGATCCCGATCTGGCGCAATTTTCCGCGCTTCTGAACCGGTTCGTCGCGGGAGGGATTGCCGTCGAGCGCTACAGCCTCGGCCAGCAGCCGATGGCTTTTGTGCAAAACCCCAGGGTGAAGGCGCTGATGGAAACTGAAGGCGCCGAGGCTCTCCCTCTCATCTTTTGGGACGGCGAGATCGTCTCGAAGGGCAAATACCCCGACGCCGCAGAACGGGCGCGCTGGATGCAGTCGGCCGGGGTGGCATCATGATCTTCCCGGCGTTCGCTGCGGGGCAAACGGCTTGGACCCGGCATCTATTTTTCACGGGCAAGGGCGGCGTCGGAAAAACCTCCCTGTCCTGCGCGACGGCGCTGCGCCTTGCGGAAAGCGGGAGGCGGGTTCTGCTCGTCAGCACGGATCCTGCCTCGAACCTCGACGAGGTCCTTGGCGTTGAGCTTTCCAACACGCCGACAGCGGTTCCAGGAATGGGCGGGCTGGCCGCGTTGAATATCGACCCGGAGGAGGCGGCGCGCGCCTACCGCGAGCGGGTGATCGGCCCGATGCGCGGGATTTTGCCGGAGGCGGCACTCCGGAGCATGGAGGAGGGGCTGGCCGGTTCCTGCACGGTGGAGATCGCCGCGTTCGATGAGTTCACGGGGCTGATCGGAAATCCCGAAACAGGAAAAAGTTTCGACCACATCGTGTTCGACACCGCCCCCACCGGCCACACCCTCCGCCTCATGAGCCTGGTGCGGGCATGGGATCAATTTCTCGATGACAATACGAGCGGGGCCTCCTGCCTCGGCCCGCTGGCGGGGCTCGAAAAGCAGCGGGCTATCTATGCGGCGGCGGTCGAGACGCTCGCCGACAAAAATCTCACCACTCTTGTGCTGGTAAGCCGTCCTCAGGCGGTCTCGCTGCGCGAAGCGGAACGCACGTCACGGGAATTGCGCGCGCTCGGCGTCGCAAACCAGATGCTGGTCATCAACGGGGTCTTCGAAGCCCGCAGCCACAGGGATGCGCTGGCAACCGCGTTACAAAGACGCGGAGACACGGCATTGGAACGGGCCTCCGGTTTTCTCGGGACGCTCCCGGTATCCACGGTGGCGTTGCGGCCCCGGAATATTCTCGGCATTGACGGGCTGCGCTCGATTTTCGACGAGGGAGCGGACGTGAATGGAGGGGGATGCACCGTCAGCACCGACCCGGCTTCCCAATCCAGGATATGGGACGGCACGGCGGCCATCCCTCCAGGATTAGAGTTCTGCGGGCTGGAGGATTTGATCGCTGACCTGTCCGCCCCGGGGCGCGGCGTCATCATGACGATGGGCAAGGGCGGGGTTGGAAAGACAACCATCGCGGCAGCAATTGCCGTCGCATTGGCGGATCGCGGGCATGCCGTGCATCTTTCCACCACGGACCCGGCAGCCCACATCGCGGACGCCCTTTCAGGCGAGGTGCCGGGATTGACTGTCGGCCGCATCGACCCGATTGCGGAGACCGAAGCATATCGGCGGCATGTCCTCTCGACGGCGGGGGCGAATATGGACGAGGCCAGCCTGGCGTTGCTCGAAGAAGACCTCCGCTCCCCCTGCACCGAGGAGATCGCGGTGTTCCGCGCCTTTGCCCGCGAGGTGGCGAAGGGGACGGACAAATTTGTCGTTCTCGACACGGCCCCGACCGGCCACACGCTGCTTCTGCTCGACGCCACGGAATCCTACCAGCGCGAACTGAATCGCCAGGCGCGCTCGACCCAGCCCGAGGAGGTCTTGCGGCTGCTCGACCGGCTGCGCGATCCGGAGTTCACCCGGATTCTCCTGGTCACGCTTCCAGAGGCCACACCGGTGCATGAGGCAGCGGCCTTGCAGGAAGACCTTCGCCGCGCGCGGATCGAACCCTTCGGCTGGACCATCAATCAGAGCCTTTTCGAAAGCGGGTCGGGCGATCCCCTGCTTCGCCAGCGCGAGGAGACGGAACATCGCTATCTGCGGGAGGTCGCCGAACATCTCGCCCGGCGTGTCGCCCTGATCCGATGGCAGACCGATGAACCGGTCGGGGCGTCTGCTCTCCTAGCTCTTGCCCGCCAAGCCGGCCCGGCTCTCTCTTCACTCTAACCAACACCATGCCCACATACATCTACGAAACCATCCCGGAATCCTGCTGCCAGGAGCCCGGGCATTACGAAATCGAACAGGCTGCGGACGACGCGCCGCTCACCCAACACCCCGAAACGAAAGAGCCGATCAAGCGCGTCGTGATCGGCGGTCAGGAATTGGTCAAGGCGGACGGCGGCTCCTGCTGCTGCGGCCCTGGGGAATGCTGCTGATCCGATGAGCGCACCCACCACAAAGCGGCTCGATTTTTTTGAGCGCTACCTTTCTCTCTGGGTCCTCGCCTGTATGGTCGTGGGCGTGGCCGCAGGGAAGCAGGCCCCCGACCTGACGCGCCGGATCAGCGAAATGGAGTTCGGCCGCGGCTCCCACGTCAACATCGCGATCGCCGTGCTCATCTGGCTGATGATCTATCCGATGATGCTGAAGATCGACTTCGGCGGGATCGGCGGCGTCTTTGCCAGGCCGCGCGGCCTTTTCATCACGCTGTTTGTGAACTGGCTGGTGAAGCCGTTCAGCATGGCGCTGCTCGGATGGTTCTTCATCCAAACGCTTTTCTCCTGCTGGCTCGGCTGGATCGATCCGGAGACCGCGAAAAACTACGTCGCCGGGCTCATCATCCTCGCGGCCGCCCCCTGCACCGCGATGGTCTTCGTCTGGAGCTACCTCACCGATGGCGACGGGCCCTACACGCTCGCCCAGGTGGCGATCAACGACCTCATCATGGTCTTCGCCTTTGCGCCGATCGTCATGTTTCTTGTCGGCGTGAGCGGGGTGGCGATCCCGGGCCAGGTGCTGTTTGTCTCGGTCGTTGTGTTCATCGTGATTCCCCTGGCATCCGGATGGATCAGCCGCGCCCTGCTGATCAGATCGCGGGGGCTGGTCTGGTTTGAGAAATCCTTTCTGCCGAAGTTCCGCCCCGTGACGATCTTCGCGCTGCTGGCGACCCTGGTGCTCATCTTCGCCTTCCAGGCCGAGAACCTTCTCACGAACTGGATGGCCGTCCTGCTGCTCGCAATTCCGATCCTGATCCAGGTGTATTTCAACTCCGGGCTGGCCTATGGGCTGATGCGAATGTTCGGAGTGAAGCACAATGTGGCCACGCCCGGCGCATTGATCGGCGCGAGCAATTTCTTTGAGCTCGCCGTCGCCGTGGCAATCACCCTCTTCGGGGCCACCTCGCCCGCCGCGCTTGCGACGGTTGTCGGCGTCCTCGTCGAGGTGCCGGTGATGCTCTCCGTATGCCGCATCTGCACCGCAAGCCGGGACTGGTATGACGGCGGAAAATCCCAACTCGCTTAATCCGCACAAATCATGACGACCAAACCAACCATCCTCATCCTCTGCACCGGCAACTCCTGCCGCAGCCACATGGCCGAAGGCATCCTGCGCGCCGCCGCAGGCGACCTGCTCGCCGTCCGCAGCGCGGGATCGAAACCCGCAGGCTACGTGCATCCCAAAGCGATCGAGGTCATGAAGGAAATCGGCATCGACATCTCGGGCCACACGTCAAAGCACATGAACGAATTCCTCGCCGGAAAGGTGGACATCGTCGTTACGGTCTGCGGGAATGCGGACCAGGCGTGCCCGGTGTTTCCCGGCCAGGTGAAGCGGTATCACTGGGGGTTCGATGACCCGGCGCATGCAGTGGGGACGGAGGAGGAAATTCTCGAATCGTTCCGCAAAGTCCGGGACAGCATCCGGCTGGTCTTCGAGGCATACGCGGCGGGGTTGCGAGACGCGGCGATTGCGGGTTGAGACGATATTTGGTGGGGATGGCTCGCCGAGCCGTCCGACTTCTCTCGACGGACGCCTCGGCGAGGCGTCCCCACCGTCGCGGGTTGGATCATCTATTTTCCTCGCTCCATGATTTTACTGGCTGACCTCAGGATGTCTGAGGTTGAGAACTGGAGGACGATGCGCCGTCAGCGCCCATGAATTATGGGACGGCACGGCAGCCATCCCTCCAAGCGCCACACGTCCGGGGGCCTACTTTTTCAAAAGGTCCCGGATCTCTTCCAGCAGCAGTTCGGACTTGGTCGGAGGGGCCGGGGCGGCAGGGGCGGCTGCAGCGTCGGGCACGACGCGCTTGATCTTGTTGACGGCCTTGACGAGCGCGAACACGCAGGCCGCGACGATCACGAACTCGATCGCCGTGTTGATAAAGGCGCCGTACCCGATCACCGGCGCACCCAGCTCTTTTGCCTTGGTAAACGATTCGTAGGTTTTTCCGTCGAGCGAGATGTAGAGCGAATTGAAGTTGATCCCCTTCATCAGCGACCCGATGGGAGGCATGATCACGTCGTTGACGAGGCTGGTGACAATTTTTCCGAAGGCTGCGCCGATGATGACGCCGACCGCGAGGTCCACGACGTTGCCGCGGGAGATGAACTCCCGGAATTCCTGTGCGATTTTCATATTGGTTTTGCGGCAAGCGCCGCCACGCATTCGATTTCGACATCGAACCCGAGGAGCTGGGCTCCGACGGTGGCGCGGGCGGGAGGGGAGTCGCCAAAGTAGCCCGCGTAAACATCGTTCATTTCCTGGAATGTCCCGGGGGTCAGGTCCGAAAGATAAACCCGGCAGCTCACGACATCGGAGAGCGATGCCCCGGAGGCCCCGAGAACTTTCTTGATGTTTTCCAGAACCAGCACGGTCTGCTCGGCGATCGATCCGCGCTCGATCTTCCCCGTCGCCGGGCTGAACGGCGTCATTCCCGAAACAAAAACAAACCGCCCTTCGGCGACGACGCCGAGAGAATAGGGCCCGATGGCCCGCGGCCCGTCCGGAACGCTCGTGACAAGGGTTTTCATGTGTCGCGTATCCAAGGCGAGCGGGCCCCGCGACTCAAGCAGAAGTTTTTGCCCCCTGCGACCCAATACAAAACTTTGATGCGGCCGCATCAAAGCTTTGTCGGCTTCGGGCGGCGGGACCGGCGGGGTGGTTTGCGCGCGCGGGGGGCGGACGGGCTGGCAGATTGGGGTCCCTGGAGGGCCTTCACCTCCGGGGGCGTGAGGTGACGGTAGCTTCCCGGGGGCATTTTCTCGTCGCCGATTTTCCCGATCCGGGTTCGTTGGAGGCGTTCGACCTCGTAGCCCATGTCGTAAAACATGAGGCGGATCTGGCGCTTGATCCCCTGGCGGAGGACGACGCGGACGCGTCCCGGTCCGAGGATGCGGATGCGCTCGAAGCGCGCGCGGCCGCCTTCGATGAAGATGCCGCGGATCATTTTGGCCGAGTGGGCCGGATCGAATGACTTGTCGAGGTCCACCTCGTATTCCTTTTCGATCCCGTGCGAGGGATGCGTGAGCTTTTGCGCAAAGTCCCCGTCGTTGGTGAGCAGGAGGAGCCCCTCGCTGTCCTTGTCGAGGCGCCCGACATGGAAGAGCGTGGAAAATTCCGGAGGCAACAGATCGTAAATCGTCCGCCGCCCGCGCTCGTCGGACCTGGTGACCACGAATCCGCGGGGCTTGTGGAAGAGGACGTAAGAGGGCTTGGCAACCCGGATGATGCGCCCGTGGACGCGGACATCATCGCCGTCGGCGACCACCGTCGCCAGCTTTTCGACACGGCTGCCGTTGATCACGACGGTGCCGCTGGCGATGAGAGCTTCGCAGGACCGTCTGGACCCGAGGCCCGCAGCGGCAAGAAAACGGTTCAGCCGCATGGGCAGTGGGTTTAATCCTCCGGCTTCGTCTTGGGCAGGCCGATCACGCGCTGGCCGTCTTTGAACTGGCCGCGCTTCTTCAAGAGATCGACGCGCTCGAATCTTTTCAACACACTGCGCTTGGCCTGGATGGCCCCTTTGCCTTTTAAACTGGGATGCTGGCTCATAAAATGAATGGACGGGGAGACTGGACCCGGCGGCGGAGAAATGCAACCGCTTTCTGATGCCAATGTCCGGAAAATTCTCTTCTGGCCTTTTTTCTGGCGGTGTGTTGCGATTCCGCGAGTTCGACAAAATCATGCCTGTCCGTTTGATCCTCAGCCTGTTTGCAGCCGCCGCGTTGGTGACCGGGTGCGCCACCGGCGCAAAAGATGCCAAGCCAAAAAACGCCGCGCCAAAGCCGCCCGGCGAAGCGGCTTTCAAGAAGCTTGACGTGGCGGGGGTCAAACTCGGCGACGGGAAGGGCGTGCTCCACAAGTTTGGAAGCGCCAAGAAAAGCGCATCGTCCGGCGGCGGCCGCGAGGTTTACGAGATCTACAAACCGAATGCCTACATCAGCATGCTGGTGCTGACGTTTCAGGATGACCGGGTGCGGAAAATGGAGCTCCGGTATTTCCGGGGGCCGACCGAACACACCTACGCCACGGCTGGAGGCTGGGAGGGGCTCCGGGATTATCTGACCAAAAGGTTCGGCCCGCCAACGAAGACCGGGGCGGGAGTGCCCCAGCTGAGCGACCTGCACCTCAATGCGGGATACTCGAGATTCAACGGCGAGTGGCTGTTTCCCAAGGCGGATCGCCGGATCCACCTCATCGCCCTGGCCGATTCCAACGGAGGCGTCGCGGCGGTCACGTTCCTCGACACCAGCGCCAAAAAAACTGTTCCCGCCGCAGCGCCGGGAACCACCGCTGCCGCAGGGCCCAATCCGGGATTTTGATGCCGGGCTGCAATTTGCGCTTGCGTGCCGCCCTGAATTCCTCTCATCCTGCGCACGCAATTATTGGTGACACGTTGAACATGCATTTTATTTTTCGCAAAAGCTGATTCATGCCGCGCATGAACCCATCTTTCCCCGCATCGTGCGGCCCGTTGTTCAACCGACTCAGGACGCGCCTGTCCTCAAACAAACCCCGGAGGCCCTATTAACTTAAAGGATATTCGAATCAACGAACGGATCCGCGCACGCGAAGTGCGCGTCATCGTCGCATCAAACAACGAACAACTGGGCGTCCTGCGCCTGGACGAGGCCATCCGCAGGGCCAGGAGCATGGGGCTGGATCTGGTGGAGATCGCACCGAACGCTCAGCCGCCGGTTTGCCGGATCGTCGACTTCGGGAAATTCCGCTACGACCTCTCGAAGCAGGAGAAGGACAAGAAGCAGACGACGACCAAGGTCAAGGAGATCAAGTTCCGGGTGAACATCGACGAGCACGATTACCTCACCAAGGTCCGCCACGCCGAGGATTTCCTCGACAAGAGCAACAAGGTCAAGGTCCACCTGCAGTTCCGTGGCCGGGAAATGGCGCACCAGGAGCTTGGCATGCTGGTCGTCAAGCGGGTCCGCGAGGATCTTGCCGGGATGGCCCATGTCGATATGGAACCGAAGCTCGTCGGGCGCGCGATCGGCATGACGCTGAGCCCGCTGCCTGCCGGGAAGAGGCACAGAAAGTTCAGCAAGCATGGCGAGATCCTCGAACCGGAACCCGAGGACCAGGACGATGGCGAGTAGCCGCCGCCTCTTTCTCTTCGACATCGACGGCACATTGATCACCTCCGGCGGCGCCGGGGAATCCGCCCTGATCGAAGCGATGGAGTCGAGGTTCGGCGTCGTGGAAGATTTGAAGGGCGTCACGCTTCCCGGAGCCACCGACGCGCTGATCGCCACAGCGCTATTGGAAAAGCACGGTCTCGAGGCGTCCCCGGAAAACACGGCCGCCCTGCTTGACAGCTACCTGCATCATCTCGCGCAGAGCATGCCCAGGCATTCCGGCCGGGTGCTCCCGGGGATCATCCCGCTTCTCGATGCGCTGAAGCTGCACCCGGATGCGGTCGTCGCGCTCCTGACCGGCAACATGGTCCGGGGGGCGGAAATCAAACTCCGCCACTATGGGGTCTGGGATTATTTTGAATTCGGCGCCTTCGCGGACGACCACCACGATCGCAACGAGTTGGGAAAATTCGCCCGGGCCCGCGCGGCAGAAAAACACGGAATCCACTTCGAGCCCGAGCGGATTTTTGTCATCGGAGACACGCCGCGGGACATCGAATGCGGACGGGCGATCGGTGCAAAGACCATCGCCATCGCCACCGGAAACTACGACAGGGCATCGCTGGCCGAACACTCGCCGGATTTTCTTTTTGAGGACTTACGCGATACCCAGACGGTTTTGAATGCGCTGTTTTCCTGAAAAAACTCACAGGGATGAGATTATTGCAATAATTTGTTCTTAAGATATTTGCAAACCAGCCGATGTCTGTGGTCACAGGAAACCGTTTGACATTCCCGCGCGCCACAACATGATACGATGCCAATGAGCTCCCAGAAGAACGAGAGCGCCGATCTCGTGAAGAACTCGGTTCTCTACAAAGAATTTCTTGCCGAGAGGGAGGAAATCCTCCGGCACAAGTGGATCGAAAGCGAAAAAATCGGGCAGGACATTGGTTTCGAACGTGCCCTGTTGGATTGGATTGTGAAGTATCGCTCGACGTGGAGGTCGGACCGGTCCCGACAGGCAAAAGCTTAACCCGATAGATTAACAGCGGCCTTTAATGTGCTCCCGAGAGGGTACGAAGGAGAAAATGTTGCAAGAGACAGAACGCATCGAGATGGATGCGGACGCCATCCAGAAGGCGATCCGCCGGATGGCTCATGAGATCATCGAGCACCACGCGGATTTGGAGGCGCTGGTGCTGGCGGGGATTCCCACGCGGGGGATCGAAGTGGCGCGGCGGCTGGCCGACCACATCGAGAAGATCGAGGGGAAACGCCCATTTCTCGCGACCCTGGATATCTCGATGCACCGCGACGACCTCTCGACGCGCGGAAAAGTCACCGCTCCGGTTCCTACCCAGCTTCCGGTCGATCTCGACGGGCGCCCGGTTGTGATGGTGGACGATGTCTTTTTTACCGGCCGCAGCTGCCGGGCCGCCCTCGATGCGCTGGCCTCGTTCGGGCGTCCGTCGCAGATCCAGCTGGCCGTCCTCGTGGATCGCGGGCACCGGGAGCTTCCGATCCGCGCCGACTATGTCGGAAAAAATCTTCCGACGACACGCGTCGAAAAAATCCGGGTGCGCTTCGAGAACATGGACGGCGTCCCCGACTCGGTGAAGGTGGTGGCCCCATGAAAACCTGGACGCGCAAAGATCTCATCGGACTCGACGACCTGGGCGCGGAGGAGATCAGTTTTCTCCTCGACACGGCGACCGCGTTCAAGGGCGTCGGCGAGCGGAGCCTGAAAAAAGTCCCCGCCCTCCGCGGAAAGACGCTCGTGAATTTTTTTGTCGAGCCGAGCACGCGCACGCGGACCTCGTTCGAGATCGCGGCGATGCGCCTGAGCGCGGATGTCGTCAACATCACGGCGACCGCATCCAGCCTGCAGAAGGGGGAGACGCTCAAGGACACCGCGCTGAATTTGCAGGCCCTCCACGCCGACATCATCGTCCTGCGCCACAGCTCGGCCGGCTCGCCGCGGTTTCTGGCGGAGCGGCTCGAGTCCTGCGTCATCAACGCCGGAGACGGCTCGCACGAGCACCCGACCCAGGGGCTCCTGGATATTTTTACGATGCGGCAGAAGCACGGGCGGATCGCCGGGCTGAACGTGCTGATCGTCGGGGACATCCTCTTCAGCCGCGTTGCGCGCTCGAACATCCACGGGCTCGTGAAGCTCGGAGCCAAGGTCACCCTCGTCGGCCCGACCACCCTCGTTCCGTCCGGCTTTGAAAAGCTCGGGGTTCGCGTCGCCCACCGCCTCGACGACGTGCTCGAAGAGGCGGACGTCATCAACCTTCTCCGCATCCAGCACGAGCGGCAGCGGAAGGAATATTTTCCGGGGCTCGGCGAATACATCTCGCTCTTCGGCCTGACCAAAGCGCGTGCCGCGCGGCTCAAGCCCGGATGCCTGATCATGCACCCCGGCCCGATCAACCGCGGAGTCGAGATCGACAGCGAGGTCGCCGACGGCGCGGGCAGCGTGATCCTGGAACAGGTGACGAACGGGATCGCCGTCCGCATGGCGGTCCTCTACCTCTGCGCCGGAGGGGCAGGGCTCGCGACATGAAAAATCTTCACATCAAAAACGGGCGGGTTATCGATCCGGCAAACCGGCGCGACGAAACCGCCGACGTGTTTGTGGTGGACGGGCGAATCTCGAAAAATCCGTCATCAGAAAAATGCGATACCCTCGACGCCTCGGGCCTC
>JBAWVC010000057.1:0-12827 GCA_037147455.1 Verrucomicrobiota bacterium
CTTCTCGCCCTGCTGGAGCGCCTGCCGTTCGTCGAGCGCTATGCGTGGTTCGCCGACCGGGTCGGCGACGAATACGCCCTCGGCAGCATCTTTTACCCGAACGCGCGCCGGCTCACCCCGTTCGGAAAAATCTACCGGGACGGGAGGTGACTCCGGTGCTTCATGGCCCGGCCGTCCCCTTTTTCAAATCCGAGATTTGGAATCCGCCGTCCCTTTCGAGGACGATCAGGAAATCGTGGAACTGCTTGAGCGTGCTACGGTGCCCGACGCTGACAAGCGAGATGCCGGTCTCGAGCAGGTTCTGGTAAAGCTGCTTCTCGCCGCGTTCATCGAGCGCGCTGGTCGCCTCGTCGAGGAAGGCGATTTGAGGTTTGTTCAGGAAAATCCGAGCGAAGGAAATCCGCTGCTGTTCGCCGAGAGAAAGAATGTTCGTCCAATCCTCGATCCGCCCGAGATCTCCCTCGACGCGGTCCAGCACCCCGGTGAGATTCACCGTGTTCAGCGCTCCGATGATGAGCCGGTCGTCGGGGGCATCCTGGCTCCGGGGGTAAACCAGCTGCTCGCGCAGGGAGCCCTGCACCATGTAGGGGCGCTGCGGGAGGAAGATCAGGCGGTTGATATTCGGGCGCTCGATGGTCCCCTTCCCGCTCTGCCAGAGGCCGGCGATCGTCCGCAGCAGCGAGCTCTTGCCGGTCCCGCTGTCCCCCATGATCAGGACGCTTTTGCCGGGAGGAAGCGCGAAGCTCAGCCCGCGCGTGAGGGTTTTTTCGCGATCGGGGGTTTCGATTGTCAGGTCGTTCAGGCGGAGCCCCCGGGCGTTTTCATTCACCTCGATCCCCTGCTCCCGCTCCGCGCGAAAATCCTCGATGTCGTATTCGTCCAGCTCATCCCAGAGATCGCCAAGGCGGTTGATGGCCGCCGCAAACGTGCTCAAGCCCTCGAACTGCGCCACGATCACGCTGAGCGCCATGAGCACCTCGGCGAACGCCCCCTGGGCCTGCGTCACGACCCCATACTCGATCTGTCCCTGGATGAACATCGGCCCGAGGACCAGCATCGGCACGATCAGCGCGAGGTAGCTGTAGCTGTTCGTGAAGAAGCCCAGCGTCCGGTTCCAGCCGATGATCCGCAGGGTGTTATCCACGATCTTTCCGAACCGGCCCATGAGGTCGCGCTGCTCCCGCTTTTCCCCGCGGAAAAAGGCGATGCTCTCGGAATTGTCCCGCACCCGGACCAGCGCGTAGCGGAAGTCGGCCTCTTTCTGATACTGCAGGAAATGCATGCCGACGAGCCGCCGGCCGATGAGGATCGAGAGGCAGGTTCCCCCGCCCGCGTAGATCAGCACCAGAACCGGGAGCTTCCACGATATGGTGAACAGCACGCCCGTGAACGCGAACAGCGTCACCGCCGAGTTGATGAGCGTGAGCAGATACCCGAGCACGCCGGTCGTGAACGACCGCACATCCTCCGAGATGCGCTGGTCGGGGTTGTCCACGCGCTCGGAATCGCGCAGCCGGTAGTAGGCGCGGTTGAAAAAGAACCGGCTCACCAAAATGTTGGTCAGCCATGTCCGCCACAGGAGCGCAAGCCGCTCGGCGCAGTAGCGGTAGAAAACCCCGATGGGAATCGCGACCGCGAAGGTGCCGAGATAGACCAGCATATTCCGATAAAAGCCGGCCGTGTCCCGCTCGGTGAGCGACGTGACGAAATTCCTTCCCGCATAGCTCACCAGCACCTGCACCAGGCCGATCGCCGCGCTGAGAATGAGCAGGAGCGCGACAAACACCCGCGTCTCGTGGCGGGACCCGTAAAGGAAGAACGCCTTCACGAGCTGCCAGAACCGCCGGAGGATCACCAGGCGGTGGATTCGTTGGTCGGCGGAGGGGTCGGTCACCACGGGTATATTCTCGTTGGGCTGTAACGCGCTGTTCTCCGCGAAGCTGGTGCGGGCGGATACCTGGCAGGCCGGGAGCCATCGGATGAATTCCCCTCCCCCGGCGGGGAAGCGTTAATGGAGAGGAGAGGCATCGGCCAGCACATAACACACAATTGCAGGCTGTTCAATGCGGACGGACCCATGCTATGTCTGCAGAAATTCCATCACCCGCTTGAAACTTCTATCCGCCCTCGTAATCGCCTCAATCCTCCTCGGAACCTGCTCCGCGCCCGCCCAGTCGCCCGCGCCAGCAACCTCCCCGGCGGGACCACAGCCCGGCGCGGCCGCCAGCGAATTGAAGTCCATCGTCCAGAACATCCGGGCGAAGCTCAAGGACGCAAAAGGGAAGCCGACCGCCGCCGACCTCGCCCCGGAAATCGCCGCATTTGACGCCCTCCTGGCCAAGCATCCCGGCGAAAAAACCGACGAGATGGCGCAGGCGGCTTACATGAAGGCCACTCTCTATCTCCAGATCCTAAACGACACCAAAACCGGCGAGACCTTGCTGAACCAGCTCAAGTCCGACTACAAGGACACCAAATTTGTCGAGGGCCTCTCGAAGCAGGAAGCCGCCCGCGCCGAGGCGAAGAAGCTCCAGGCCGCGCTTGCCCCCGGGCTCCCGTTCCCCGACTTCAGCGAAACCGACCTCGCCGGCAAGCCGCTCTCGATCGGCGCACTGAAGGGCAAGGTCGTGCTCGTGGATTTCTGGGCGACATGGTGCGGGCCCTGCGTGAACGAGCTCCCGAACGTCATTGCCGCCTACAACAAATACCACGGCGACGGCTTCGAGATCGTCGGCGTCAGCCTCGACTCGGACCGCGCCAAACTCGACGCCTTCCTCAAAAGTCACGACGGCATGACCTGGGCGCAGTATTTCGACGGCCAGGGCTGGAAAAATAAAATTGCCTCAAAATTCGGCATCCAGTCGATCCCGTTCACCGTCCTCGTCGGCCGCGATGGCAAAATCATCGGGGCCGGATTGCGCGGCGAACGCCTCGGCCCGGCCGTCGCCGCAGCGATAGCCGCCAAATAATAGAGGACCAGTCTGATTTTTTGTTTTTGACAGAAAATCTCCGTGCGCTAGTGTGACCGTCCTGCCTGAAGCAGGGAGAACAACGCTGCCCGTTTTCGCAGAGGCGACAACGGCAAGCGTTTTTCACCCTTTTTCCGGCTCAATAATAAACGCTTCACGATGTCCAAAACAAGCGGCTCCGGCCGCCAGATGCCCATGTAGCTCAGTTGGTAGAGCACGTCCTTGGTAAGGACGAGGTCACCGGTTCAAACCCGGTCATGGGCTCCACGAACATCGGTCGCAAAAAAAACAAACAACCGAATAAACTCAACATGGCTAAAGAACAGTTCAAGAGAAACAAACCGCACTGCAACATCGGCACAATCGGCCATGTTGATCACGGCAAGACCACCCTCACCGCAGCGATCACGACCGTGCTCGCCAAAACCGGCGGGGCAACCGCAAAGAAATACGATGAGATCGACGCCGCTCCCGAAGAAAAAGAGCGCGGCATCACCATCAACACCGCACACGTCGAATACGAGACCGCGAAGCGCCACTACGCGCACGTCGATTGTCCCGGACACGCCGACTACATCAAGAACATGATCACCGGCGCGGCCCAGATGGACGGTGCGATCCTGGTCGTGAGTTCGGCCGACGGCCCGATGCCGCAGACCCGCGAGCACATCCTTCTCGCCCGTCAGGTCGGCGTGCCATCGATCGTCGTGTTCATGAACAAGGCGGACATGGTGGACGACAAGGACCTCCTCGACCTCGTCGAGATGGAAGTCCGCGAACTCCTCTGCAAATACGAGTTCCCGGGCGACACGATCCCGATCGTCAAAGGCAGCGCGCTCAAGGCCCTCGAAGGCGACGCCGACGGCGAAAAGGCCATCGCGGACCTCATGGCCGCGATCGACGAATACATCCCGCAGCCGGAGCGCCCGAAGGATCTTCCGTTCCTCATGCCGGTGGAAGACGTGTTCAACATTGAAGGTCGCGGCACCGTCGCCACCGGACGTGTCGAGCGCGGCATCCTCAAGAAGATGGAGGAAGTCGAGATCGTCGGCATCAAGGATACGGTCAAGACGACCGTCACCGACATCGAAATGTTCCGCAAGCTCCTCGACAGCGCCGAAGCCGGCGACAACGTGGGAGTTCTCCTGCGCGGCATCAAGAAGGACGACATCGAGCGCGGCCAGGTCATCGCCAAGCCCGGCTCGATCAAGCCGCACAAGAAATTCAAGGCCGAGGTTTACGTCCTCAGCAAAGACGAGGGCGGCCGCCATACGCCGTTCTTCACGAACTACCGTCCGCAGTTTTATTTCCGCACGACCGACGTGACCGGAAATGTGAAGCTTCCGGAAGGCGTGGAGATGGTCATGCCCGGAGACAACGTCTCGATCGAAGTCGAGCTCATCACCCCGATCGCCATGGAAAAAACCATCCGCTTCGCGATCCGCGAGGGTGGCCGCACCGTGGGGGCCGGACGTGTCGCCGACATCCTTGACTAATCCTATTTAAAGGCAGTTTCCAAAGGTCAGTAGCTCAATTGGTAGAGCACCGGTCTCCAAAACCGGGTGTTGGGGGTTCAAGTCCCTCCTGGCCTGTGGATTTTCCCTCTCACACCGATGTTTTCCAAATCCCGCAAATTTATTTCCGAGGTCCGCGTGGAGCTCGCCAAAGCCCAGTGGCCGTGGGACCCGAATGAAAAAGGTTTCCGGCGCTACAAAGAGCTCAACGACTCGACGGTCGTTGTCCTCGTCGCCATGTTCATTCTCGGCGGATACATCGCCCTCTTCGATTTCGCCCTTATCCACGTGGTCAGCTTCCTGACCCGCCCGTAAATAATTCCCATGTCATTAGCTCCGAAAGACCAGTGGTTTGTCGTGCATGTCCTCTCCGGCCAGGAGGGGAAGGTGCAGGAAAACATCAACCGCCGCATCCAGACCGAAGAGATGGGAGACCTTGTTTACGAGGTCCTCATCCCGACCGAGCGCGTCCAGGAAATCAAGCGCGGCAAGAAGACCGAAACCACCCGCAAGTTCTTTCCGGGCTACCTGATCGTGAACATGCACCTCCTCGACGACGACAACCAGCTCGTCGAGAAGACCTGGTATTTCATCAAGGACACCACTGGAGTTCTCGGCTTTGCCGGAACCAAGGACCGCCCGATCCCGATGCGGAAAAAGGAGGTCGAGAACCTTCTCGCCCAGGTCCGCGAGCGTGAGGACACGGTCAAACCCAAAATCAGTTTCGAAGTCGGCGACAAGGTCAAGGTCGCGGACGGCCCGTTCCAGAACCAGAACGGCCTCGTCGAAGAGATCGATCCCGAGCGCGGCAAACTCCGCGTTTCGGTCAGCATCTTCGGCCGCGACACGCCGGTGGACCTCGAATACTGGCAGGTCGAAAAGGCCTGATCCGGTCCAGGTGGCGTTGCCCCAACGGGGGCTGAATCCAACAATCTCAAGGCAAGCCTGCGAAGCGGACGCTACCTTGGGTATTTCACTGTCTTCAGATATCCTGACCTATCGGGAAAACCTGTGAGCCGACAATTCTTTGGAGGTGCGACATTCCTGTCGCACTCTGCTTGGTGGACAGGAAAACCAGCGCGATAGCGCTTCGTAACACGGGCAACTCGAGAGTTTGGTGCAGGGGCACAACCGTAGCGCAGCGAAGCAATGTCCACCCTCCGGGACACAGTTTCCGGTCTCACGCGGATTCCCTTCGACGGCTGTTTGATTGGATGACTTCAGGATGTCTGATCTTCCTCGCGCCCGCCGCAGAAATCCTCTACGGTAAACGCATGGACAAGACCGTGATTCCCGTTCAAATCCGCGCGCTGATCCCGACAAACGCGGGCTGCGCGGTTTTTCTTGGAAACGAGGAGAAGGTTTTTGTGATCTATGTGGACCAGGGGGTCGGGGCGGCGATCGGGATGTTTCTGAGCGGAGCCGACAAGGAACGCCCGCTCACGCACGACCTTCTCGGGCACGTCCTAGCCGCAGTGGGCGCGAAGGTCGAACGGGTGGTCATCAACGACCTCAAGAGCGGCACCTATTTCGGCCGGTTGATCCTGTCGGCGGAAAACGAGCTCCAGCAGAAGAAGATCATCGAACTTGACGCCCGTCCGAGCGATTGCATGGCTATGGCGGCGCAACAAAAAGCGCCGATCTACGTGAGCGGGGTCGTCTGGGAAGAAGTCGAGGACACCTCCGAGCTCCTCAAAAGCCTTCAGGAAGACCAGCCGCCGTCCGGCGAGGGCGGTTGACTCCAGCGCTGACCAACGCCTATCTTTCAACCTTGCGAACCGTCAAAGACATCACATTCGATCTGCTGCGCAAGCTCGGGCTCACCACGATCGTCGGCAACCCGGGCTCCACGGAGGAAACGTTCCTCAAAAACTTTCCGGAGGATTTCAACTACGTGATGGCCCTTCAGGAAGCCAGCGTGGTCGGCATTGCCGACGGGCTGTCCCAAGGGCTGAGAAAGCCGGTGATCGTGAACGTCCATACCGGGGCCGGAATGGGCAACGCGATGGGCTGCATCCTCACCGCCTACCAGAACAAGACTCCTCTCATCATCACGGCTGGCCAGCAGATCCGGGAAATGCTCCTGCTGGAGCCGCTCCTCACGAATATCGACGCGGTAAACCTGCCCCGGCCGTGGGTCAAATGGAGCTACGAGCCATCCCGGCCCGAGGATATTCCCGCCGCCTTCATGCGCGCCTACGCCACGGCGGTGCAACAGCCTGCCGGGCCGGTATTTTTGTCCCTTCCGCTCGATGACTGGGATAGGGAGATGGAAGAAGCCGCTGTTTTCCGGACGGTCTCGACGAGGACAGGTCCCGAGCCGGACAGGGTCCGGGAGTTCGCCGCCACGATCAATGCCGCCAGAAATCCTGTTCTGGTCTATGGCTCGGATATTGCCCGCAGCGAGGCGTGGGACGAGGGGATCCGATTTGCGGAAACGCTTGGCGCCCCGGTTTGGGCCGCCCCGTTTTCCGAGCGCACGCCATTTCCCGAAAATCACCCGTTATTTGACGGGGTGCTCCCCGCAGCCATCGGTCCGCTCTCCGACAAGTTATCCAGCCACGATCTGATCGTTGTCATCGGGGCCCCCGTGTTCCGTTATTATCCCTTCGTTCCCGGGAAATACCTGCCGCCAGGCGCCCGTCTGCTGCATGTGACCGACGACCCCAACATGTCCTCGAAGGCTCCCGTCGGGGACAGTTTGGTGTCGGACAGCCGGTTGTTTTTTGAAAGCATTCAACCGCTTGTCGTCCTGCGAAGCAGCCAGCGTGCGGCAAAATCCGGAGTGGTACCGCCTGCGTCGAATGAGCTTCCTCTCACGCCGGACAGGGTTTTTGAAATACTATTTCCGCTCTGCCCCGCTGACATGGTTCTTGTCGAGGAATCTCCATCGAATGTGGTGGATCTCCAAAGAAGGTTCAAAGTTGTCAAGCCCGACAGCTTTTACACCTTCGCGTCGGGCGGGCTCGGCTGGGACATGCCAGCCGCCGTGGGACTGGCCCTGGCCGAGAAACAGTCGGGCCGCAACCGGCCGGTGATCGCGGTGATTGGAGACGGCTCGTTCCAGTATTCTGTCCAGAGCATCTACACCGGTGTCCAGCAGGCGGCGCATGTGATCTTCGTGGTTCTCCGCAATGAGGAGTATGCCATTCTGAAGGAGTTCGCCGTTCTGGAAAACACGCCGAATGTCCCGTGGCTCGACCTTCCCGGAATTGATATCGTGTCGCTCGGCAAAGGCTACGGAGCCGAGACGGCATCGGCTTCCACGCCGGAGGAAATCGCCGCCGCCTTCCAAAAAGCCCTGGCGTTCAAGGGCACCAGCGTCATCGAAATCCCGATTTCAAAAAAATTGCACCCGCTTCTGGGGTAACCCGGCTGCCGTTCCGGCAGTGCAGATGGGGTCAGGCCTATAATTTAAATATTTCTAAACGGGGAGGGGCACCTGTATCCGAACCCGTTGATCATGGGTCACGCGGAGGTTCGTCCTCCCGGCATGAGGGCGGTGTTCCCGGTTGCCGATTCCGCATCGGATTCTGATGGGGGGCGTTCACAGCTTGACCTCCAAGCCAGGAAGATCATAGACAAACCCGATGGGATCTTTCCCGCGCGGACCGCGCGCGATGCCTCTTTCAAAATGCTTCAAGCCGGAGCAAACTTCATCGCTGTGACCAAAGATCCCATTTGCGGAATGACGGTGGACGAAGCGACCGCCCTGAGCGCTGATCGAGGCGTCCAGACGTTTTACTTTTGCAGCGCGCACTGCCGGAAAGCGTTTCTGGCCGGATCTGAACCTGCGGGCCCCGCCGGGAGTTCTTGCTGCGGAGGTCACAAGGAGACAGCGCGCGGCAGCCAAAAACACGGCGGAGAAGAACATTCCTGCTGCCAGGAGAAGCAGGAGGCCTCCCACGGCTGCTGCCATCACGAACACGCACCGGTGACACCCGCCGCCGCTGCGAAGTATTATTGCCCGATGTGCCCCGGTGTCGTGTCCGACGTGCCGGGCGACTGTCCGAAATGCGGGATGGCTCTGGAGCAGAACCCCGCTTGGCTTGGAACGGCTGGCAGCTTGGATGACGACGGGAATGCCGAACTGCAGGACATGGCCCGGCGTCTCTGGATCGGCGCGGCGCTGACACTGCCGGTGTTTGTCCTGGCGATGGTCCATCTGATTCCTGCGCTCGCCCGACAGCCGTGGGCGGATGGCAACGCCTCGCGGTGGATCCAGTTTGTGCTGGCCACGCCGGCGGTCTTCTGGGCGGGTTGGCCGTTCTTCCGCAGGGGCTGGCGCTCCGTCGTCTCGCGCCACCTGAACATGTTCACGCTGGTTTCCATCGGCGTGGGCGCTGCCTTTATTTTCAGCGCCGCAGCGATGCTCGTGCCCGGAATTTTTCCTCACGCGATGCGGCACGGGGGCCACGTGGCGATCTATTTTGAAGCGGCCGCGATGATCGTCGTGCTGGCGCTTCTCGGCCAGGTGCTCGAACTCCGCGCCCGCAGCCGCACGGGCAGCGCCATCAGGGAACTGCTGGACCTCGCGCCGCCGACAGCGAGGCTGATCGCGCCGGGTGGCGATCGAGAAATCCCGCTTGATCAGGTCAAAGCCGGAGACCTTCTGCGTGTGGTGCCCGGCAACAAGGTGCCGGTTGATGGAATTCTTGTCGAAGGTCGCTCGAGCGTGGAGGAGTCCATGATCACGGGTGAACCGCTCCCGGTGGAAAAGGCCGCGGGCGACGCGGTGACCGGCGGCACCGTCAACGGCACGGGCAGTTTCACCATGCGCGCCGAGCGCGTCGGCAGCGACACCCTGCTCGGACAGATCGTAAAAATGGTCGCCGATGCCCAGCGCAGCCACGCGCCCATTCAAGGTCTCGCCGACAAAGTCGCGAGCATCTTCGTGCCGGCCGTGCTGACGGTTTCCGCGATCACCTTCCTTGTCTGGATGGGGCTCGGGCCGGAACCAAAGCTTGCGCACGCCATCGTGAACGCCGTCGCGGTGCTCATTATCGCCTGCCCGTGCGCCCTCGGCCTGGCGACGCCGATGTCCGTCATGGTCGGCATCGGGCGCGGCGCGCAGGAAGGCGTGCTCGTGAAAAACGCGGCGGCGCTCGAACGGCTGGAGAAAGTCACTACGCTCGTCGTGGACAAGACGGGCACGCTCACCGGGGACAAACCCCTGCTCGTGGATATCCTGCCCGCTGGCGGTTTCGAGGCGAAGGAATTCCTGCGCCTCGCCGCCTCGTTGGAGCGGAGCAGCGAGCACCCGCTCGCAGCCGCGATTGTCAAAGGGGCAAAGGACCTGCCGCTCGACGATGTAACTGACTTCCGTTCGGTGACGGGAGGCGGAGTTGCCGGCACGGTCGCAGGGCACCGGGTGATCGTCGGAAAGCCGGATTTTCTGAAGGACGAAAAAGTTGCCGGACTGGAACCGCTGGAAGCCGATGCCGCAGAACTTCAAGAAGAAGGCAAGACGGCGATGCTTGTCGCCATTGACGGCAGGGCGGCCGGAATCCTCGCCGTCGCCGACCCGATCAAGGCGACGACTGCCGAAGCGATCAAAGAACTCCACGCGCTCGGACTGAAACTCATCATGCTCACCGGCGATAACCGCCGCACCGCGGCAGCGGTCGCCAGGCAACTCGACCTCGATGCGGTGGAGGCGGAAGTCGATCCCGCCGGAAAGGCCGCCTATGTCCGGAAGCTGCGCGCGGAGGGCAAACACGTGGCGATGGCCGGCGATGGAATCAACGACGCCCCCGCCCTCAGCGAGGCGGATGTCGGCATCGCCATGGGCACGGGGACCGACGTGGCCATGCAAAGCGCGGGCATCACGCTCGTGCGGGGCGACCTTCGCGGCATCGCGAAGGCCATCCGCCTCAGCCGCGCCACCATGCGGAACATCCGGCAGAACCTGTTCTTTGCCTTTCTCTACAACGCGCTGGGCATCCCGGTGGCGGCGGGGTTGCTTTACCCGTTCTTCGGCCTGCTGCTCAGCCCGGTCATCGCCGGCGCCGCGATGAGCCTGAGCTCGGTCTCCGTGATCAGCAACGCCCTTCGCCTGCGGAACGCGAGGCTGAAATAGCTACTTTTTCCTGCGGACAATGTTCTTGATTCGACCGGACGGTCCCCGTAACGATGCGGGCGATGTCCTCGTCCCTTGCCGTCCGTATTTCCAGAGGGTTTTTCCGCCCGGTGGTGATGGCCGGAATCCTCTGCATTGCCGCTGTGCCGACCGGGGGAGCGGCCGCAGAGCCGGAAGCGGGCCCGGCGGCTTCCGGCGCGCCTGCGGACAAGGGAAATTCGTTCCGGGGCGTCGCGTTCGGGACTCCGTTGGCGAAGGTTCAATCCCTCTGGCAGCTCGAACCGCTTTCCGACGATGCCCCGCAGGGCAACCCCCTCAAACTTTTCATCCGCAATGACGAGACAAAAAACATCGGCGGCATCACGCTCCGGGAAATCGTCTATTGCTTTTTTGAAGAGAGTTTTTACGCCGTCGAAATCTTCACGACCGATGGCAGCCAGACTGAAATCCTCCGCCAGGCGGCCGACATCGCCTTCGGGGGACGCCCGCACGTCAACAAGGAGGGGAATTCTTTTGTCTGGCTGGGAAAAAACGCGAGCATGCAACTGAACGCCAACCCGGCCACCGGAGAAGGGCGCGCCTTGATTTTCAATAACGACCTCCAGGCCAGATACGAAAAATTTTCCGTCGAGGCGGCCAAAAAGGCGGCCTCCGAATTTTGAGCGGCTCTACTCGCAGACAAACGACCCCGCGCACGACGGGCAGGAATTTCTTCCGAACTTGAAGGAACCCCCTGGCAGCGGGACTCCGCACAGCGGGCAGGGAACCGGAGAACCCGGATCGGGCAGGTGAGTTTTTCCCGGCTTCTCCGGCGCGGAAATCGCGGGAACCTCCGGGGCGGGAGGTTTTTGCGTCCGGAGTTTTTCCAACTCGGAGGAGAGGGAGGCGCAGCGTCGCCGCAGGCTCAGCCAGGCAAGGGCGGCAGCCGCGGCAGCAAGGGCGAGCGCGCCCGTGAGCGGATTGTCCGCAGGGGGGCTGGACGGGGGCACGGCGGTCGCGCAAACGACAGCGCCGGCGGGTCGGGCGGGAATATTTTCCGAGTTTGGAGGCGGGTTGGCCGGCGAGGGTGAGGCCGACGGCTCGGGGGTCGGCTCGGGTGAAGGTTTCGGGGTCGTCCGGGGCGCCAGGCTGGTGTCCTGGAACGCAACCCATCCCGAGAACGGCCCTTTCCTCACGCGCACCCAATCGCCGGACACCTCGTAACTTTCGATCGCCGTTCCTGCCGGGATCTCGATGCGGGCCTCCCCCAGCGGCGTGCGCGTAGCCAGGGAAACCGGCACTCCGGCCACGATTGGTCCGGGCGCCGTTTGGGCGCTCCCGGCCGGGAGGGCGGCCGCAAGAAATCCCGCGGTCAGCGCGCGGACGATCCACCCGGATCCATGGGATGTCTTGCTGTGGTTTGGCATGCCGAGATTCACGGGTCCTGAAATATAGCCGGATGAGGAGGCCGTTCAATGTGGGGGAATAAAGGCTGGAAAACAAGCGCGCGTTTGGCGACAACTGTCCCGTGACTGATCCAGGCGGACAACGTGCGGCATCCTGCTCAAGGCGGAGCTTTCTTTTCGGCATCGGGGCTCTGGCGTTCGGGGGCGGGGTCGCGCGCGCGCTGGCGTCCGGCCCGGGCAGGCAGCCGCAGTCGGTGCTGATTTTGGGGGACTCGATGGCGCTGTGCGGGTTCGGTGAGCGGCTGGACTCGAGGTTCCGGGCGGCGGGCGTGCGCGAGGTCAACACCTACATGGCCTGCGGGACGCAACCCCTTTCGTGGACAACGCTCAAGGCCTATGCGGGAGCCAAGACGCACTGCGGGTTCTGGAAAATCGAAAATGGAACGGGGGGCGGGCCGCCATCATCGTTCCAGGACACTTACGGGATGACCCGCGGGCACCGGCCGGCCGCCCACATTGTGCCGAAGATCGAGGATCTCCTGCCGTCCGTGCGGCCGGATGTGCTTGTCGTGCAGCTCGGCAACAACCTCTTCGATTTGCTGAAAGGAAAACACGATTCTCTTCAGAGCCGGGGTTTGCAGGCCTACATCACCCCGTTTCTTGCAAAGGCCTCGCCGGCGGTCAAAAGAATCTATTGGGTCTCCCCGCCGTCCGCCGGAAAGCTTTCGCGGGAGGCGCAAGACACGCTGGTCGGGCAGCTCCGGATTCACGAGGGAAACGGGATGCGCGTCATCGATAGCCGCGAGTTGATCACGTATCCCTACCGCAACCTCCAGGCCGACAAGCAGCACTTCTTCGGAGCCGACATGACAGCATGGGC
>JBAWVC010000058.1:0-12580 GCA_037147455.1 Verrucomicrobiota bacterium
GTCCGGTGGTGTGGGAGCCCTGGCGGGTGAAATCCCGTCAGGGCCACCCGATCATTTCAACCGCTCTAGATGAATCACCGCCGCCAGTTGGCCTGCTGGCCGACATCGAGGTCGGCCTCTTTCGCGAAGGCCAGGTTGCGGTCGATCAGTTCGCGTCGCTGCACCACGCAGGCGTGCGAGGTGAGCGCGTCGGGCGGGGTGTTGAAGGCATAGTCGAGCAGCGTCGGAATATCGCTCGTGGCCACATGCAGCCGCGTGTCGCTCGACGCGTAGTAAAGAAAGACTTCCTCCCCTCGCACCGCGAGGCCGTTGCTGAACGCCACATTGGACACGTCGCCCACCCGCTCGGTATCAAACGGCGCCAGAAAATGCCCGCCGGGCGCCGCGATCACTTTTGACGGATCGGCCAGATCGGTGACAAAGCAATACAGCACGTAGCGCAGCCCGGCGGCGCAGCCCCGCACGCCGTGCGCGATGTGCAGCCAGCCCTTCTCCGTTTTCACCGGTGGCGCACCGGGCCCGTTTTTCACCTCCTTGATCGTATGGTAAACCCGGCGGTCAATGATCGCCTCCGGCCCGCAGATTGCGGGGTTCACCGAATCGGACAGCGCCCAGCCGATTCCGCCGCCGCTTCCCGCGTCGATGAACCCGTCTTGCGGGCGAGTATACCACGCGTATTTTCCACCGATGAATTCCGGGTGCAGGACGACGTTGCGCTGCTGGGGCGACGGGCTTTGGAAGTCCGGAAACCGCTCCCAGCTCGCGAGATCCTTCGTGCGAACGATCCCGCATTGGGCTTCGGCAGAGGACAGGTCGCCGGCCGGCGCATTCCGGTCCCTGCGCTCGACGCAGAAGACGCCGTAGATCCAGCCGTCCTCATGCTGCGTGAGGCGCATGTCATACATGTTCGTCGCCGGATTGTCCCACTCGGGGATCAGGATCGGATGGTCGTGAAACCGGAAGTTGTCGATCCCGGTCGGGCTCTCGGCCAGGCCGAAAAAGCTCTTCCGGTCCACGCCCTCGATCCTCGGCACCAGGTAGAACCGCCCGTCGAGAAAGATCGCGCCGGAATTCATCGCCGCGTTCACTCCCAGGCGCTCGAGCAGCCGCGGGTTCGTCGCCGGATTCAAATCATACCGCCAGTAGGCCGGCGTGTGGTCGTTGGTGAGAACCGGGAACCGGTAGCGCCGGAAGACGCCGTTCTCCCAGCGGTCGTCGTTCTCGTTCGCGCGGGTGATCAAGGCTTCCTGTCGGGCAACAATCTGCCGCAGGCGGGCCTGATAGGGGATATTCATCGGCTTCCTATATGTCATACGCAAGGCCGGCGCAAGGCCCCGTGCGGCACAACGAATTTACAAAAAAACCGCCGCACAGGTGGGAAGCCTGTTTGCGATATACGATTACGCGCCCGGCTTGCTGTCGGTTCCGCGAGGCGGGCCCTGGGGCGGTTTCATCTGATCGAGGATCGGGCCAAGGGTCGGGTCGGCATTGAGGAGAGCCGCCTTCATCGCCTTGTGAAATTGTTCCATCGCCGCCTGGCGCTCTTCGGGGGTTTTCGCGTTCTGCTTCAGGGTCTCGGCAGCCACGACTGCCGGATCGCTTTTGGCTTTTTCGTGGGCGGCCTTGAGCTTCTGGCGATCGCTCTCGCTGAGGTTGGCAAAACCGGGGGGCTCCCCGCGCTTG
Source organism: Verrucomicrobiota bacterium (assembly GCA_037147455.1). Lineage (GTDB taxonomy): Bacteria > Verrucomicrobiota > Verrucomicrobiia > Chthoniobacterales > Terrimicrobiaceae > QYQL01. Next base: position 1,684 of record JBAWVC010000058.1, read on the forward strand.
CCGTCCTTCATTTTGTCTTTCATGTGTTCCTTGAGGATGTCGGCCAGCCCCGGGTCCGCCTTGGTGATCGCTTCGCGCATCGCCTTGCGGAAATCCCCGTTCGCGGTGTCGGCTTTCTTTTTCAGCTCTTGGACCGTCGGGTCCTGCATGGCCTTTTCGCGCGCCGCTTCAAAGCGCGCGCGGATTTCCGGCGGCAGGTTGTCCATCATTTTGTCGCGGAAGCGTTCTTTCATCTGCTCGCCTTGGCCGGGAGGCAGAGCGGAATTCTGTCGGGAGCCGGACTGCGGGGACTGCGCGCAGAGCGTGCCGGCGCAGACGGCGAGAAGGGGAAGAAGGATTCTGATTTTCATTTGGTTTTGAGATTGCAACGGATACAACCCGCCCGCTCCCGGAAAGTTGCAGAAAAAATCAAAGGGAGGATGAGAGGGGAGCTGATTGGCTCGCGGGCAGGCAGACCCGGAAGGTGGCCCCCGATCCCGGGGTGCTTTCCACCGAGACGCGCCCGCCGTGGGCCTCGACGACATTTTTTACGATCGAGAGCCCGAGCCCGGTGCCGCCCGCGTCGCGCGAGCGGTCTTTGTAAACGCGATAAAACCGTTCGAAAATGTGGGGCTGGTCGCCGAGCGGGATCCCCGGGCCGTTATCGGAAAAAGCGATGCAGATCTCGTTGTCATGCCTTCGGGCGGAGATGCTCACGGTCAAATGCTCGGCCTCTCCGTAGCGGAGCGCGTTGCCCACGAGGTTCGAATAGACCTGCTCGATCCGCCGGGCGTCCCCCTCGGCATGGACGGCATCTTCCGGCCAATCGACGACGACCTCCGCGCCTCGCGCCGCGATGCTCGGCTCCAGGTTCTCGAGCACCTGCCCGAGCAGGTCGCGCAGGTTGACCGGGCGAAACTCCAGAAGCTTGGCGCGTTCCTCCAGCCGGGACATCGTGAGGAGGTCGTCGATGAGAAGGGCGAGGCGCCGGGAATTTTTATGTATGGCCTCGAGGGAACGCCGCGCCATCCCGGGGTCCGCCAGCGCGCCGTCCATGAGCGTTTCGACATAGCCGTTGATGATGGTGAGCGGCGTCCGGAATTCGTGGGAAACGTTCGCGAGCAGCTCGCGCTGCCCAGCCTCCAGATTTCTGACGGCCGTCACATCATGGAAGACGACAAGCACCCCCATCGGGCGGGACTGCGGGTTTGGCATGTGCCCTCCGACATGCACGTCCAGATGTTTGATTTCGCGGCCTCCGCCCGGAGAAGGGACTTCAAGGGTGATCTCGATCTCCTGCGGGGCCCCGTCCGCCAGGACAGTTTCGATCGCGTTCTGGAGCTCGTGCTTGCGGAAGACCTCGATCACCGGACGGTTGAGCGGGGACTCCTCCAGGGCAAGCAGTTTGACCAGAGCGTCGTTGACGAGGCGGACCCTCTGCGTGCGGTCCGCGATGAGGACGCCCTCTCCCATGCTCGAAAGAATGGCCTTGAGGCTGAACCCCTCGTCAGCAATCTGCCGCTCGAGCTGCTGGAGCAGTTCCGAGATCTTGCGGATATCGCTCGTGGGGCCCTTGAAAAGGCCCTCGGCGGAAGGCAGCGGGGCCGATGCAAAATCGCGTTCGGCGAGACGCCTGAGCGATTGCCGCACACGGGTGTAAGGGCGGAGGATTCCGAAGGTGAGCGCCAGCCCCGCCATGATGGCGATCACCGAAGCTGCCCAAAGCGGACTCAATCTTCTGCCACCGCGTTGAAGCGGTAGCCCTCGCCGCGGATGGTTTCCAAGCGGCCCGAATACCCGCCCAGTTTCTCCCGGAGCCGCCGCATGTGGGTATCGACGGTGCGCGTGTCGATCGAGGCGTTTTGATAGCCCCAGACATCGGCGAGCAGCGTTTCGCGAGAGAGGGTTCTGCCGCGCCGCTCGAGCAGCACGCTGAGGAGCTTGAATTCCGTGGTGGTCAGGTCGAGACGGAGGCCGTCCAGCCGGGCCTCGAATTTGGTTTTGTCGAGGGAGATTCCCTCGACCCGGAGGGTCCCCGAGCGCGGCATGATGCGGTGGCGCTTGAGGAGAGCCTGGACCCGCAGGACCAGCTCGCGCGGGCTGAACGGCTTGGTGACGTAGTCGTCGGCCCCCAGCTCAAGCCCCTTCACCCGCTCGTGGAGTTCTCCCTTGGCGGTCAGCATCAGGACCGGAATGCCCTCGGTGTTGGCGTCGCCCTTCAGCGCGCGGCACACCTCGTGGCCGGACATCCCCGGCAGCATCAGATCCAGCACGATGATGTCCGGCCGCATCTGGCGCGCCATGTCGAGCCCCCGGTCTCCCGATACGGCAACCAGCACCTCAAAGCCCGCCTTTCCGAGGTTGTAGCGCAAAAGGTCCACAACATCGGGCTCATCATCAACGACAAGGACTGTATCCTGCATGCACCTCCCGCGATACCCGAGCCCGGCCACCTCGGCAAGCTCCGGTTATTAAGGAGGCCATTTGTTCCGGATCCAAAATGCCGCAGCCGGAAAAAGATTCGGGCCACCTGCGGGAATGATCAGAAAACAAAGAAAACTGATCCGCGGTGGCCCGAATTGCTGCCTTAACCGATAGATTTGACCAGCCCGGGGGGCTGGCGTTCAAAAAAAGAAGAAAATAAACGGGGAGGCTTTTGGGGGGCTGGAGAGAAATTACTGCAATCCACTGCAGGAGAATAAGTTCACTCGAAATCGATGCCGACCGGGCAATGGTCGCTTCCGCCGACCGCCGGCTGGATGAATGCGGATTGGAGGGCGGAGCGGAGGGCGTGGGAAACGCAAACGTAATCGATCCGCCACCCGATGTTCCGTTCCCGCGCTCCGCTCTGGTAGCTCCACCAGGTGTAATGTCCGCCGCCGCTTTCAAAATGCCGGAACGAATCGAGAAACCCCACATCGAGGACCCGGTCGAACGCCTCCCGCTCCTCGATCGTAAATCCCGCATTCCGCGCGTTTTCCTTCGGCCGGGCGAGATCGATCTCCCGGTGGGCGACGTTCATGTCGCCGCAAAAAATCACGGGCTTTCGCTTTTCCAACGCCTCCAAAAACGAAACGAACGCCGGCGTCCACTCGCGCGTGCGGTAGTCCAGGCGGGTCAGTTCGCGCTGCGAGTTTGGGGTGTAAACATTGAGGACGAAGTAGTCGCGGAACTCCGCCGTGATCACCCGCCCCTCGTTGTCATGCGCGGGATGCCCGATGCCGTTCACGACCGAGAGCGGTTTTTCGCGGGTGAGGATGGCGGTGCCCGAATACCCGGGCTTCACGGCCGGATTCCAATAAATGTTCCAGCCCTCGAATCCGTGATCGACCTGGTCCGGGCGGGCTTTGATTTCCTGCAGGCAGACGATGTCGGCGCCGGCCTCCCGCAGATAATCCGGGAGGCCTTTCCCGAGGATCGAGCGGAGCCCGTTGACGTTCCAGGAGACGAGCCTCATCCGCGTCAGACGAACGAGAAATCCGCACGCACCGCATGGTGGTCCGAGGCGAGCGTGGGGATCACGGCATGGCTTTCGAGGCGGAGGGGCGCATTGTAGAACAGGTGGTCGAGGACGTAGGGCATGCGGCGCCAGGTCATCTCCTGGTTCTGGGCCGTGCGGAACCCAGCAAGCTCGAACTGCTCGACGACCCCCTCGGCGGGCGTGCAATTCAGGTCGCCCGCCAGGATCGCGGGACCGTTTTGCAGGCGGAGTTCGGCCTCGACGGCATTCCGCTGTTCCGGATGCCCGGCGCTGGTGGAGCCGATCATGAAAAGCGCCTGGAGGTGGGTGTTGAGCAGGCGGATTTCCCGGCCTTGAATCACGGTAGCGGCCGAGATGAGCAGGCGCTGCGAGGGCTTCCGCGGGGAGCCCTCGAATTCAAATTCCCCCCCGCACGCCGGGAGGTCCGTCTTTTGGAAGTCGCGCAGTTTGGACTTGGAAAAGATCGCCAGCCCGAGGCCGAACGGGATCTCCGTTTGATTGGCGACCGGATACGCGAAAACCGAGTCGTAGCCTTTGAGGTGCTTCCTGAGAAAGTTGTAATTCGGCGGAGGGTCGATCTGGTTCCCGCCGTCGAACCCCCGCTCGACCTCCTGCAGAAAAATCACGTCCGCCTCCTGCCCGCTCAGAAACTCGGCCGTCCGCACCAGATCGATCCGCGAGTCGTCCGGGGCCGCCTCGTCCCAGGGCTGGCCGTTCTGCATGTTGAAAGTGATGGTGCGGAAAGTCATGAAGCGTTTCTTGCCAACGACGGATTTCAGATTGTATAACGCACGGCTCACAGATTTGCAAACCATGTATAAACTCGTTCTCATCCGCCACGGCGAAAGCACCTGGAACAAAGAAAACCGCTTCACCGGCTGGACCGATGTCGAGCTCAGCGACAAAGGCCGCGCGGAAGCGAAGGCCGCAGGGGAACTGCTGAAGAAGGAAGGGTTCACGTTTGATGTGTCTTTCGCCTCGCTTCAAAAGCGCGCGCTCGACACCCTCTGGTCCGTTCTCCAGGAACTGGACATCGTCTGGATCCCGATCGAAAAAGACTGGCGCCTGAACGAGCGCCACTACGGCGCACTGCAGGGGATGAACAAAGCCGAGACCGCCGCCAAATACGGCGACGCGCAGGTGCTCGTGTGGCGCCGCAGCTACGACGTCCCGCCGCCGCCGCTCGAAAAATCCGACGAGCGCTGGCCGGGCCACGACCGGCGATACAAGGGGATTCCCAACCTCCCTCTCACCGAGTGCCTCAAGGATACCGTCGCCCGCGTCCTCCCGCTCTGGGAAGAAAAAATCGCGCCGGCCGTCAAATCCGGCAAACGGGTCATCATCGCCGCCCATGGCAACAGCCTCCGGGCCCTCGTCAAATATCTCGATAGCGTCTCCGACAAGGACATCATCAACCTGAATATCCCGACTGGCGTGCCGTTGGTTTACGAGCTCGACGCCGATCTCAAGCCGATCAAACATTATTACCTCGGCGACCAGGAAGCGATCGCGGCCGCCATGAACGCCGTGGCCAGCCAGGGCAAGGCGAAGTAGCCTCAGAGATTCAGCGCGGCAAGCGCCTCGACCACCGGTCCCGCCTCCAGCTTTTTCAAGCTGCGGACTCCCTTTTGATCCGGCGGGGCCTGGAAGGCGATATGGCCGGGTGCGGGGCGGTGCCAGTGTGCAAGAATCGACGGCCCGAAAACCGTGAAGCACTTCACGCCGAATGCCGCGGCCAGATGCGATGCCGCGCCGTCCACCGTCAGGACCGCCCTCGCGTTGGCGCAGAGCCAAAGATACTCCCTCATTGTCGTCGGCTGGATCGTCGCCCCGGTCGCCGCAGCGATGCCCTCGCAATGCGAGGCCTGCCACTCGGAGCCGGCATGCGTGATGGCGAACCGGCAGCCAGAGCCGATCGAACGGAGCACGGCCGTCCAGCCGTCAACGGTCCACATCTTTTTTTTCCAGCCCGATGTGGGGTTCACGAGGATGAATTCCCCCGGGTTCCATCCTTCCGGCGCCCAACTGCCCGGCGGCTTGGACAAGACCGGCGGCCGGAACGGCCCGCTCGTGGGAACCGGCGTGTTCGCCCAGAAAAATTCTGCCACGTAGGAATCTCCGAGCTCGGGATTCGACGGCCGGGAGAAAACGAGAGGGTGATACCATCGCATCTCCGCCTGCGTAGGGCGGATCAGGTGCCGTTCGAGAACCGGAGCCAGCAGCGAGCGGAACGCCGATTTGCTCAACGGGTCGAAGCAGTAGAGCGAGTGGGCGGGCACCAGTGCCAGCCCCTTCACGAACTCGACTCCAAGCATGAGGGCGACCAGGTCGGCGTGGCCGTTCCTCGTCATCAGCCGGACCGGCGGTCCATGGTGCGTGCGCAGCCGGGACAGAGCCGGTTCCAGGAGAACAAGGTCACCAAGCTGCTTGTGAAATGCGGCGTAACATCCGGCCATCGGGGCATTCAATTTGCCTCAACGTCCGGCGATCACAAGCCAGAAGGCACGGCTTGCGGTTTTTGGCCGGGTGTTTACGATAGTTCCCCTTCAAGATGCCCAACCGCCCGATCCCGACCCACTCGCACGGAGAGTTCAAACTCCGCTATGGTCACCCGCTGCCGTTCGGCGCAAGCCACGTCCCCCACGGGGTCAACTTTTCCATCTTCAGCGTGCATGCGACGGCTTGCACCCTGGTGCTCTTCGAGAAGGGCGCTCCCGACCCGATGGCGGAAATTCCTTTTCCGCCCGAATGCCGCCTCGGACAGGTTTGGGCGATGACGGTTTACGATCTGGATTACGAAAAGATGGAATACGGGTTCCGGTTCGACGGGCCTTACGATCCGAGGGAGGGGCATTATTTCAACCGGAACAATGTCGTGCTCGATCCCCACGCGAGAAAAATTGCCGGCCGGGAAGTCTGGATGGGAAAGCCCTCCGGCCACAAACCGGTCTATCGCGGGCGGATCCCGCACGAGGAATACCACTGGGAACACAGCCGGCCGCTGCGGCGCCCCGAGAGCGAGCTGATCATCTACGAGATGCACGTGAGGGGGTTCACTCGCCACCCCAGCTCGGCGGCGGCTCAGCCCGGGACATTCGCTGGGCTCGCGGAAAAGGCATCCTACCTCCGCGACCTCGGGGTCAACTGCGTCGAGCTCATGCCGGTCTTCGAGTTTGACGAAACCGAGAACACGCGCACCAACCCCGCCACCGGCGAGATGCTTTGCAACTACTGGGGCTACAGCACGGTCGGCTTCTCCGCGCCGAAATGCAGCTACGCCGCCAGCGGCCCGGAAGGCCGGCAGGTCCACGAATTCAAGGACATGGTCAAGCAGCTCCACGCGGACGGCATGGAGGTCGTCCTCGATGTCGTTTTCAACCACACCGCAGAAGGCGGCGCGGATGGTCCGGTGATCTCGTTCCGGGGAATCGACAACAAGACCTTCTACCTCCTCGACTCGAAAGGCCGCTTCCTGAACTACACCGGATGCGGGAACACCGTGAACTGCAACCATCCGGCGATTCGCGGATTCGTGATCAACTGCCTCAGGTATTGGGCCTCGGAATACCACATCGACGGATTCCGCTTCGACCTGGCCTCGGTGCTCGGCCGCGATGTCAGCGGGGCGCCGCTCCTCAACCCTCCCCTGCTGGAATCGCTCGCCTACGACCCGGTCCTGGCAGGATGCGACCTCATCGCCGAGGCGTGGGATGCGGGCGGGCTCTATCAGGTCGGCAATTTTCCCTCCTACGGGCGGTGGATGGAGTGGAACGGAAAGTTCCGCGACGCCGCGCGGCGGTTCCTCAAAGGCGAGGCCGGCACGGCAGGCGAAATGGTCCAGCGCATCATGGGCTCGCCGGACCTCTACGCCGCCGCAGGGCGCAAGCCCACCGCCTCGGTCAACTTCATCACCTGCCACGATGGCTTCACCCTGCGCGATTTGTTTTCCTACGACGAAAAACACAACCTCGAAAACGGGGAGAACAACAACGACGGCACGGACGATAACAACAGCTGGAACTGCGGTGTCGAGGGGGACACCGACGACCCGAAGGTGCTCGAGTTGCGCCATCGCCAGTGCAAGAACGCGATGCTCCTCCTGCTCACCAGCCAGGGGGTTCCGATGATCTCGATGGGCGACGAGTGCGGGCGCTCCCAGCGCGGCAACAACAACGCCTACTGCCACGACGAGGACTGGAACTGGCTGAACTGGGATCTCGCCGCCGGGAGCAGCGGGATGCTGCGCTTCACCAAGGCATTGATCGCTTTCCGGAAAGCCAACCCATCCTTCCGCCAGCCGGAGTTTCTCACGGCCCGCGACCAGGTCGGAAGCGGCTACCCGGACATCAGCTGGCACGGGGTCCTGCCCTGGCGGCCGGATTGGTCGGCGTCCAGCCGCTCGCTCGCCTACATGCTCTGCGGCCGCCACGGTGAGGCTCTCGGTGGCCCGCCACACTTTTTCTACGTCGCCTTCAACATGTTTTTCAAACCTCTTCCCTTCACGCTTCCCGTGCTCCCGCAGGGGATGTCCTGGCACAGGTTTGCCGATACCGGACTCCCCGCCCCGGAGGACATTTGCGATCCCGGCGACGAACGGCCGCTGCCGCTCAAGAAACAGTATTCCCTCCGCGAATGGTCGGGAATTGTTCTCGTAGGAAAGTAGCCGCAGGGGTTCCCCTCGAAGCCCCATCCCAGCCAAGGAAGGATTTTTTCCAAGAATACCCTTGCACAAGGGCATTGCAGGCGCTACATATCGCCCCCTTTCTCTCTATTTCAGCGATCACATGGCGACAAAATCCAAGATATCCCCCAAGGCCAAGCCCACCTCCAAAAAGGCGGTGAAGAAGGCCTCCGTGAAACCGGCAAAAAAACCTGCTGCACCCGCTCCCAAAGCGAAAAAGCCGGCCGCAAAGCCTGCCAAAAAGGCCACGCCCGCAAAGCCTGTCAAAAAATCCCTGCCCGCGAAAAGGCCGGCTCAAAAGGCTAAGCCGGCACCGGCCGCCAAAGCCGTCAAAAAATCCAAACCGGCCCACGCCGCAAAAAAAACAAAAACCCCTCCGGTCCCGGCGAAACAAATCAAGCCGCCCGTCAAGCCGCCGGGAAAAAAACCGCCGGTCCAGCTGGTCGGATTCCTCGCGAAGCAACGCGCCCGGCTTTTGACCCTCAAGGACACGCTTCTGGATTCGATGACCGGCGTCGCGAAGGACAGCCTCCGGTCCCGCGCGGAAGGCAGCGAGGCCTCGGCCTTCGGGATGCATCAGGCGGATGCCGGCAGCGATGCCTACGACCGCGACTTCGCCCTCAGCCTGCTTTCGCAGGAACAGGATTCGCTCTACGAGATCGACGAGGCGCTCAAGCGCATCGATACCGGCTCCTACGGGATTTGCGAGATCTCCAGCAAGCCCATCCTTCACGCCCGCCTGGAGGCCCTTCCATTTACCCGCTACACCGTCGAGTGCCAGTCCGAGATCGAAAAGAAGAACCGCTACAGCCGGGTCCGCCAGCCGGTCGCCTCGCTCTTCGGGCTGGGCGATGACGAGGGCGGCGACGGCGACGACGACGATTCATCAACCGACAGCAAAGAATAGACCATGGCACAGGAAAACATCACTCTCGAATGCACCGAGGCGAAAGCCGAGGGCAAACCCGCTTCGCGCTACATCACCACGCGCAACAAAAAAAGCCCTCAGACGCCGAACCGCCTGGAGAAGAAAAAATACAACCCCTTCCTCAAGCGCCACACGCTCCACCGCGAAATCAAATAACACGCCATGCAGCCGAAAACACCTCAACGCCGGACCAATTTCCGCAAAGCCAACCGCTCGATGCCGCGCCGCCGCGTGGACCTCAACCTCGAGGCGATCGACTACAAAAACCCCGACCTGCTCAAGCGCTTCGTCACCGAGAGCGGGAAGATCCTTCCCCGCCGGGTCACCGGCATGTCCGCCCGCCTCCACCGTAAAATCACGGGCGAGATCAAGCGTGCGCGCGCCGTGCTTTTGATGAAGTAGTCGGATTGTAGCGGCGGCCTATGGCCGTCGGCTTTTTCCGCGGGGGTTGACGTTCGAGAATGCGACGCTCATAGAGCGCCGGTATAACCCGCCCGCGAAGATATGCGCGCTCAGCCCTCGTTGAGCATCTTGTCGTAGAAGGCGACGATGTCGCCGTCCTTTTCGCTCTCGCAAAACGCCATGGCGCCGCGGGGATGGGCGTTCATCGCCCCCGTGATCATATACGGGATGTTCGGGCCCCAGTCGAAGCGCTGCTTCATGGGCATGATCGTCTTCTGGATCAGGTCCAGGACCGGGCGGAGCTTGAATTTCGGGTTCCGCAGAAAGCTGAGGAGGATTTCCATCGGACAGTTTCCGGCGCCGCGGCCGAGGCCCAGCATCGTGGCGTCGACGCGGTTGCAGCCGAGGATGATGGCCTCGATGGTGTTGGCGAACGCGAGCTGGAGGTTGTTGTGGGCGTGGATGCCGACGTCCTTGCCCGTCCCGTCGAGGGCCTTGCGGTATTTGTTGACGAGGTGGTCGATCTGCTCGCGGTAGAGGGCCCCGTTGCTGTCCACGACGACGACCGTTCCCGCAGGGGTTTCGCGCGCGATCTCGAGCACCTGGTCGATCTCGACGTCGTGGACGGTCGAGATGGCCATGATGTTCAGGGTCGTCTCGTAGCCGAGCTCGTGGCAGTGGTGGATCATCTCGACCGCTTCGGAAATCTGGTTCGCGTAGCAGGCCACGCGAATCATATCGAGCACGCTCTCGCCGGCGGGCAGAATTCCTTTCTGCCAGTCGCACTTGCCGCCGGCATCCGCCATCACGGCGAGCCGCAGGCCGGTTTTTTCAAACGTGTGGTCGCCGACAACGCGGCGCAGATCCTCCTCGTCGCAGTGCCGCCACGGGCCGTATTCCGCCTTCGGGAACGCCTCGTGCGAGTTCTTATACCCGATCTCCATGTAGTCGATCCCGGCCTCGATGCAGGTCCGGTAAACCGCTTGGACCTCCTCGTCGGAGAAGCGGGAGTTGTTCATGAGCCCGCCGTCGCGGATCGTGCAGTCCAGCACGCGCAATTCGGGGCGAAAGGTGATCCAAGGTGCTTTGTCGCTCACGGTAATAGTTTGGTTTCCAAGTTTTCTGACGAAGAGCTGCGGATGATACAGGCCGCGAGCGTCAGGTCAAACCGATCTTCGAGAGTATTTTGCCACCTGATGGGCGGCAGATTTTTCGGTTGCGCGAATCGGTGGCTGCGGTAAAGTGCGCCCCGTGGTTCCGGACCGTGGATTCTTTTTCATGCGATCTGCTTTGCTTTTTACAAAATCAAAGGAGAACAATGCCAGGAAGCGGCGCGGATCTCATCATTTAACTCATTGAATTCAATACCTTTTGCCAGGGTAGCTCAGCGGTAGAGCAGGGGACTCATAAGCCCTTGGTCGGGAGT
>JBAWVC010000059.1:0-12559 GCA_037147455.1 Verrucomicrobiota bacterium
CGCCACCAGGGCCAGTGTATAGCCCCGCAACTCGAACACCGAGATCCGCGTGTCGCTTGCCGGATCGGGACTCGCCGGGCAGACGGTTGCGGTGGAGCTGTGGCAGGACGGGCACCTGCAATCGGAGAAGCCGGTTTCGTTCAACGAGGACGAGCAGACCCGATCCGCCGCGTTCGCCGTTTCCCACGACAAGCCGGGAACGGTCCAGTATGAAATCCGCGTCAACGACCCGGCTGCGGACAAGGAAGCCCGCTCGCACCCGTTCCTCATCGAGGTCATGGAGCCGGGGAACCGCGTCCTCTACGTGCAGAACGCGCTCGGGTTCGATTTTAAATTCCTCCGCAAGGCGATCGCCGGGGACCGGAACCTGAAGCTCTCGGCGTTTGTCCGCTGGGCGGATGGACGGCTCGCCATGCTCGACAGCAGCGGCGGTCAGGCGGAGGGGGCAGCGGATTTTTCTCCCAAGGCGCTGGCGAACTGCGCGGTCGTGATCCTCGGGGATCTGGCCCCGGATGCCTTGTCGGCGGAGAACGCCGCCGCGCTGCGCGATTTTGTCGATCGTGGCGGCGGGCTGGTCCTGCTCGGCGGACCGAATCTTTTTACGTCGGGGGATCTCGCCGCCGGCCCGCTTGCCGCGGCGATTCCGGTCGGCCTCCCGGCGCCATACCGCGAGGGAAAATTCCCGGTGCGGATCACCGAGACCGGCCTGCACCACCCGGTGTTCGGTCCGCTCTTTGCGCAGGTGAAAGAGTTTCCGCCCCTGCTCACCTGCAATGTCGCCAACACCGTTGCCCCGGCATCGGAGGTTCTCATGGAGGCCGAAGAAGGCGGGACTTCGCGTCCGCTGGTCGTGGGGATGCGCTTCGGGCAGGGGCGGACCGTCGCGGTTCTCACCGACACGCTCTGGCGCTGGAGACTGGCGGCGAGCGGATGGTCGGCGGACCGCTCGCCCTACGACACGTTCTGGTCCCAGTTGATGGATTGGCTGATTCCCAAGGAGCAGGACAAACAAAACGGGAGCCGCATCGAGCTGTTTACCGAACGGACGAACTACCTGCTCGGCGAACGTCCGGAGGTCCGCGCGATTGTCCGGACCCCGGTCTCCGGCGCGCCGTTGCCCGCAACCCTGCCGCTCCGCATCCGGACGCCGGACGACAAAGTCTTCGATTACGTCCTCAAAGCCGCAACGCTACAGACTCCCGGTGGCAAGCCGGTGAACGGCTACCGCGCCGAGGTGGACCCGAACATGCCGGGGGTCTTCCTCGCGCAATCGTCGGCCACCCTCGACGGCACGGAGGCCAGCAATGAAACCCGGTTTGTCGTGAGCCGCCCGCCGACGGAGATCACCGGGAAGCCGGCCAACCGCGCGCTTCTCCAGCAGATCGCCGAATCCACGGGCGGAAAATTTCTCGCCATGGAAGACTGGGACGCCTGGTCGCGCGACCTCCATTTCAAGCAGCAGCAATTCTCGCGGGTGCGGCTCGAGGATTTGTGGAACAATCCGCTGCTGCTGGGGTTTCTTCTGTTGCTCATCGTCGCCGAGTGGGTCATCCGAAAGTCCTGGAATCTGCCATGAACATCCGAACCCTCACCGCTTCCATCGCCGTGTTCGCCTGTTGCCATGCCCGCGCGCAGACGAACCTCATCCCGAACCCGAATTTCTCCGACGCGAAAAATCCACTGCTCGGCTGGCGCACGGCATTTCCCTACGAGCCCTGGTATGTGGGTAATGTCGCCTACGTCAAACCCTCGACGGAGCAGGGAAAAACCTGCGCCCTTGTCGAGCTTCCTCCCGGCATTGCCGGCAACCAGGGCGGCAAGATCGAGTCCGCATTCGTGAAGGCCGAACCCGGGGCGACCTATCGCGTGGACGTCGATTGCATGACCTGGGATTTCGCCGCGAAGCTTCACGCCGAGGCGTGGACCCACGATCCCAAACCGATTGACAAGCCCGACAAGTTCCGCGTTCCGGCCTCGGACGGCCACCCCGCGCTCGTGATGTGCTACCGGGCGCAGATCCCGGATCCGCCCGCCGGCTCAAAAATGTGGAGCGCCACCGGACGGGAATTCACCGTGCCGGAGAAGGTCGTTGTCGCGGGCGAGGAACATGTGCCCGAGCTGCTCTCCGTCAAAGCGGTCGTCTATGCGACAACTCCCAACAGCGGCAAGTCGTTCTTCACAAACTTCCGGCTCGTGAAAATGAGATGAATTAGATAATGGCCCTCGACTCACAATCCGTTCACGGGCGCCTGCAGGAAGCGGCGAACCGATTCCGCTGGTCGCGCGGTATCCGCTGGCTCATTTCCGGCGCGGCGGTCTCGATGTTTTTTCTCGTCGTGTTTCTGCTCTGCGACGCCCGTTTTCATTTCGGCCCGGCCGGGCGTTGGGCGGCATTTCTCCTGACGATTTTTCCCGTGCTGGCGGGCGTCCTTCTGGCCCTGCCGGCGTGGTTTCAAAAAGTGAGCCATGCGGGAATCGCGCGGCGGATCGAGCGCTCGTGCAGCGGTGCCGGCAACGCACTCATCAGCGCCGTCCAGTTCGATCGGGACCTCGCCGCGGACTCCCCGATCCGATCCGCGCTCTTCCAGGAAATGCGCGACCCGTTTCCGGGGGTCCGGTGGGCCGAGGTTTTCGATCTCGATCTGCTGAAGAAGCTGGCTCTCGCGCTCGCGGGCGTCGCCCTCGTTCTGGCCGCATGGGCGCTTCTGCAGCCGGCCTACTTTTCGAATTCCGCGGCGCGGATCTTTCTTCCGGGCGGAAACATCGCGCCCCTCACCCGCACGCGCATTCTGGACTTGAAGCCGGGCGACACGGAGGTCGCGCATGGCCGCGAAGTCACGCTGGCCGCGAAGCTCGGGGGCGAGATCCCGGGCTCGGCATGGGTCCATTTTCGCAATTCGGGCGCGACATGGCAGAAGGCTCTCATGGACAGCGAGGCCTGCCGGCCGGATTTCCGCTTCACATGGAAAGAGGTGCGGCAGCCGATGGAGTATTTTGTCGAAGCGGGAGACGTCCGTTCGGCGATCTGCAGGGTTCGCGTGCGTCCACGCACCGCTATTCGCAGCCGCTCGGCCCAGATCGAACCGCCGGCCTACACGCATCTTCCCGCCAGCACGGTTCACAACTTTTCGACGCTTCAAAATCTTGTTCCGGGCTCGCGCGTCGCCATCGGCCTGGAGTTCAACAACCCCGTCGAGGACCTGCGTGTTGCGGGAGAAAGAGCGGCGGGGTTTTCCGTTGCCCGAGCCGATGGCAACCGCTGGCAACTCGACGGAAATGTCGTTTCCACCGGGGCCATCAAGCTCGAATACTCGGACGCAAACGGGGTGGCGGACACCGACGCTCTGCAGGTCGCGGTCAAGCCGGATACGCCGCCGGTCATCCGGCTGACAGCGCCGGCGGAAGGCCGCGAGATCGCGACAACCCGGGACGCATCGATTCCGATCCAATGCGCGGTCACCGATGATTTTGGCCTCGGGTCCGTCGCGGCGTTCAAAAGCACCAGCGACAAAACCGATGCACAGCTTGTTTACGAGTGGAAGGAGGCCGCTGGCAATAAGTCGTTTGTTGCCGAAACGCAAATTCCGCTCCGGCAGTTCGTTTCGCCCGATGAGGACAGCGCGACATTTTACGTCATCGCGAAGGACCAGAACGATGTAAGCGGCCCGGGGGTTGCCGTTTCGCGCCCGATCGTCGTCAAGGTGCTCTCGCCCGAAAAGCTGCAAAAACAATCCGCCGATGGACGCGCCCGCCTCTGCCTCGGGATCGAGGAACTCATCAAGCTCCAGCAGACGAACCTCGACGAAACCCGCGCGGTCCTCAGCCGGGAGCCGGCGGTCGCCGCGGACGATGCCCGCTTGCTGGACCGCCAATCCCAAATCGCGGACATGGGGAAAGCGATCGGGGATTCTCCGGACCCCATTTCCCCCGCGCTGCGGTCGGATCTCCGCTCTCTCGGGGAGAAGGAAATGCGGGACGCCGTGCTCGCGCTGCGCAACGCGGCCAATGCGGGCGGTGCTCCGCGCGCAAAATCCCTCGCCCTCGCCGCCGACCTTGAGGCGGCGATCCTCGCCCGGCTCAAAGGGGCCCCGGCCGCCGTGGACAGCGATGCCCGGAAGGAACAGATCCAGGATTTGATCGCGGGCGTGGAGGATTTACTGCGACAGCAGCGCGAAATTTATCGCGAGACGAACAAGCCGCAGCCCTCCGAAACACTCTCCGAAAGACAGGATGCCCTGGCGGAGCGGTCCGCGCGCGTCCGCAAGCAGGTCGAAGAAAATGCGAGGAACGCCGCCATGGGCGACAAAGCGTTCCGCGACCGGCTATCCAAAGTTGCCGCCATGCTCGGGGAACTCCGCGTTTACGAGGACATGCTGGCCGCCGCCGAAAAGCTTCAGGGCGCGAAATTCCCCGAGGCTGCCGCAGTGGAAAAGACGATCGTCGTCAACCTCGCGAAAATCGTCGAGGTATTGACCCGGTGGCAGTTGGCGGACGCCGCGACGAATGCGGATGCGCTCAAAAAGGATGCCGCCGAATTCAAGGACAAGCTCGGCAGGCTCGCGGAAATCCAGCGCGAGATCGTCGAGAAAAGCAAAGAGATGGCGCGGAAGGACGACTTCCGTGCGGAGGATCAGGCCACGGCGAAAGAAATCCAGAAATCCAAGGACCTCATGGCCGAGGCCGTCGAGCAGATGCTGACCGACGCCCACGCCTTTCCCGAACTCAAGCCTTCGAACGAGCTGCGCTCGGAGCTGACCCAGATCTACGAGGACGTCATCCAGGAGGACAAACAAGCCGCCGCCGAGGGGACCCTCAACCCCAGCGAGATCGCCGTGCAAAAAGAAGACGGGCTCCTCAAGGCGATCGAGGAGGCGCAGAAGATTGCGGCTGACATGGAGATGTGGCTGCCGAACAAGAACGAAACCCAGAAGTGGCTGCTCGAGAATTTCGACAAAACCGAAATTCCGGAAATCCCGAACCTGCCGCTGCCGGACGCCTTCGAAGACATTGTGGGCAAGCTTCTCGACGAGCAAAAAGACTTGGCGCAGGAAGTCCAGGATGCGGCCTCGAACCAGGCGTTCGCCCAGAACCCGGGGAACGGATGGGAGATCCGCGACGGCCCGATGCCGGGGTTCGGGGCGCAGGGAAAATCCGGCAACGAGCGGCCGAACAAAAATGAGCAGACCGGCCGCTCGAGCGGCGGGCGCGAAGGCATGAGCGACGGCGAGATGGTCGGCGACCGTGCGAGCAACCTCGAAGGCACGACCCCGGACGTCCGCCGCACCAGCGACCCGATGCAGCAGGGGCAGGTGAAGGACGACGGGGGGATCAACTCCACGCGCGCCACCGGCGGAGGCAAGGCCGGAGGCTTCAGCGACCGCAACGGCATGGACGGAAACGCGCCGCTGCGCGCAGCCAAGGCCCCCTCGATCCCCGCAGGCGACGCCCTCGCCGTCAAGCAGGCCCTGCTCGCCGAAAAGACATCCAAAAAATACGCGCAGGCATCCCTGCTCTACCTGCACGCGAACGGGCTCGCCGATGTCCCTCGCCTCATGGAGCAATCCCAGGCCGCGCTGAAGGACGGCCGGGTGGACGATTTCAACCGCCTGCACAAGCAGATCGTCGGACAACTCCACGCCACGCAGGGAGGGATCCAATCCGGCTCAGCGCTCGTGCTCTCGCAAGAGGAATCCGGCAGAGCAGGGGACAAGCAACTGCTCGGCGGCGATGAAGGCGAAGCCCCCGAAGCGTATAGAAAACAGGTCGCCGACTACTATCGCTCGCTCACCGGAAGCCACTAACCTAACGCCCCTGTTTTGCTCCGACAGTTTACCGTCTGTATCTTTTGAGAGGTGGGGGGCTTATCGCTGGTTGCCCTTTATGGTCATCCGGGTTACGCTGCGCGTATGAAACTGAATGCGGTCTTTGCCTTGGCTCTCTTTCTTTCCGCCTCCCTTCGCGCCGACCTTGTCAAGGAGGTTCCGAAATCCGATCGCGCCGATTTGGCCGGAGGCCAGACGGTCGTCATGAGCAAGGACGTGCCCGGGGTCCCTTGGCCGGAGCTGAGCCTCTACCGGGTTGTCAATGCGTCGCCAGATGTCGTTTCGAACCTCTTCACCGACTACAACGCGGCCCCGACATACACTCCCGGCATCATTCAGGCGGAGGTCATCGCAACGAATCCGGACGGCACAAAAGACGTCCGCTATACGGTCAAGGTTCCGATCATCCAGCGCACCAGCTACGTCGTCCGGAACTCCTACCTGAAGCAGGGCGCGAATTTCACCGTGTCCTGGAAGCTCCTCCAGTCTCCTCTCGCCAAAAAGAGTGACGGGTCGCTCCGCATCGAGCCCTACAGCGGCAACAGGACGCTCCTGTGCTACACAAACCTCTGTGTCCCGATCACGAATCTCGTCTCCTGTTTGAAAAACCAGGCCTTGACCGAGGCGAAGAACACGGTTCTCGCGCTGGCCACCGAGGCCGAGCGCCGCGCTAACAAAGCGCAGTAAAGAACCTCGGGGCGAGCCTCGAGGCCAATTTGGAGGGACCGGCTCTGTCCGGTCTGTTGCTATCCACGGACGTCACGGAGGTCGTCCCTCCAGCAACAAAGCCAAAAGCAAGCAGGCGGCATCAAAGCCCCAGGAGGAGCCGCAAAAACCTGCCGTCCTGAAACGGCCCGCCCGCCCCCTGCCTGACGACCACGGCGTTCAGCGAGGGGATCACGAGCAGCCGCTGGGCTCTCGAACCCACGCAGGCCAGCAGATCCGCCGGGGCGTCCCGGCAGATGCAGGCGTTGCGCCAGTCCTGTTGTTGCCAGCCTTTTTCCAGCATGTCTTCGATGTCGATCTCGCTGGCTCCCGGATCCCCTGCCCTGCCGTTGAGCCAGAACGCCAGCCCGAAGGCCGGGTTGGCCCGGGAGCCGCGCAGGCAGTTCTCGAGGGATTCCGGGCGGAGGATTTTTTTGTCGCGGCAGGTGCCGCGTCCGAGAACCATCTGGCCGAAGGCCGCCCACTCGCGAGCTGTCAGCTTGATGCCGCTTGCCAGAAGCGGGGTCCCTTTCGTGTCGCAGAGGTAATCCACGGAGCGCAAGCCCAGCGGATGCAAAATCCGGCGGTCCAGGTAGCCCCACGGCGTCTCGTTCCGGGCGGTCAGCTTGCGGCGCAAAACCTCGCAGAAGATCTGGATCTGCGCGGGGCCGTAGATAAACCGCGAGCCGGGCGGCGGCGCCACCACCGGCAATTTCAGCGCGTGGCTGTTCAGGTCGGAAATGTCCCCGCGGTGCAGCGCGAATCCCGGGGCGATCCCGGCGGTGAAGCCGAGCAGCTCGCGCAGCGTGATGTCCCGTTTGGCCGGATCTTGCCGCCATTCCCGGATCGTATCGCTCGCCCGCTCGTCGAGCCGCAGGATCCCGTCCTGCTCGGCCGCGGCAGCCGCCGTGGTCCAGAACGCCTTCGTTCCGCTGTAGATCTTGCGGGTTTGACCGGCGGAATTTCCGTTGGAATACTGCTCGAAAACAACCCGCCCGTTTTGGATCACGAGCAGCGAGAGCCCGCCGTGCGCGGCGGAATACGCGGCGGCGGCCCGCAGGCTTTGCGGGGTCAGCGCGGCCCCTGTCTCGGCAAAAATCGTCCCCGCAGAAGCGCACGCGACGGCCGCGAGCACCGCAAGGCTCAGACATCCTGTCTTCGCCCGGAGAAAAAGAGGTGGTGAGGAAAATAGAGCATCCTCTTCGAGGCGGAATTCTGCGCCCACACGGGCGGGACGCCCATGCTCCCTTGTCCTTTCCCGGCTCGTCTCATTTCCATCCACGTCAGGATGTCTGAGGCTCCGTCCGGCGAATCCCGCAGGCAGTGGGTTCATACGGTCGCGGGCGCACCGGCTACGTGTCCGTGGCTTTCGGTGTTTCCGGCGGGCGCGGCTCGGCGGTCTGGATGGGGGCGGACCCCGCAGGTGAAGCGGCCTTCCCTGCGCCCTTCGAAGGCGCGGATTTTCCGGCGGCATCAGGCGGCTGCCCCATGACTGCGAGCTGCTTGCGCCAGATGGTTTGCAGGAGCACGGTGCGCTCTTCGCGGCTGAGATTCTTGTCGTCCCTGATGTGCCTCTCCTCGTCCTCCAAAACGGCAAGGCTCTTGTGGCGGTCTTCCCGGCCTGCCGGGGCGGCGGCATCGGGTTGGGAAACGGTTTTTTGCTGGCCCGCAGGCTCGAGTTTTGCCGTCTGTTTCACGGTGGTTTGAGGGGTCGTTTTCTGCGCGGGAACGGGAGCCGGAGCGGCAGCGACCGGACGGGCCTCGATTTTCCCGGTTCGTGTCGCCAGCAGAAGGTTCGCGTTCTTCGGCTGCATGTGGTATCCGGCCCCGAAGGAAATCGGCCCGCTGTTGGCGCCGGTGTAATAGGCCGCATCGAAATCGAGCTGCTTGCGGCTGGAAAAAAGCGGCAGCGGCGGCGTGTAGGCGCCAAAAACCTGGAGCTTCCAATTCCCGTTGTTCAGGTGCCGGAACGGAATGCCGGAATCGTCCTCGACCACGAGCGTGGAGGTATTGAGAAGAAAATCCCGCGTCTGCGAGAAGGAATCGTTGTGGAGAAGGTAGGACGCCGCCTTCAGGTAGGCGGGCCCGTTGCCAAGCCCCCCGAGCCAGGAGAGAAACTTTTGGCACCCGTTTCCGTTGGCGAGATCGGCTTGGAAATAGTAGAGCGTCTGAGAGGCGTGCCCGGGCCGCCGGTAGGTGATCTTCACCCCGGGTGCTCCGAACGGGCTGACCATCTCGACGGATTCGACCCGGTTTTCTGTCAGTGCCAGCTCGGTGTAAAGCACGGCCAGAACCCCGCGAAAATCTCCCTGGTGCAGTTGAACCTTCATTTCCTTGGTGATGAAGTAGCCGCAATAGAGGGAAGTCACGAGCGCCTGACGCAACACGTCAAGCGAGTTGGAAACTGAACCGGGCTTGAGGGATTCCGGTTGGGAAACCTCGCCAATCGGCTCAAGCCCGCCCAGAACGATCACGCGCGCATCGGGAAAAAAGGCGAACGCATTGAGAAAATCCGGACCGCCGAACAGGTATCGGACGACATCCCGGGAGGACGCCTCTTTTTTCAGGTGATCCTCCCCCCACTTCTGCATCGCGTCATACCGCACCTTTTTGCAGTGGGTCCATTTATCATTCAGCTCCTTCTGGTGGAGTTTGTAGGAGGACGATTCCTGCAGCGGCGCCAGCACGCTGCTGCCGGGCAGGGGGATTCCCGCAAGAAAATCGGCCTGTTCCTCCGGTGTCGAGGGAGTGGAGGCGGCCGCCCAGATCCCCTGACAAAAAATCAAAAACAACAGGGCCACTGCCGAAAATTGCTTTTTCATATTTTGGATTGTATTGCGGAGATGCGTTTTGAAAAGCTAGAAAATATTGCCAAGGGGCGCATTTATCCGGACTAGCGGACCCCCATGAGGGCTCGCTGCTCGCTCCAGACGCGCAGCAACTCCGTTTGGCGTTCTGCGCTGGTGAGGTTGGAATTGTTTCTGATGCCCACTTCCTCGATCTCGAGCTCGACCATGCTCTTGCGGGGGCGGGTCTTTGCGTCGTCTGCGGCCTTCGGAGCGTTCTTTGCCGGCGTGTCCGCAGCAACGTGCGGCGCCGCGTCTGCAGAAGCTGGCCGGGCCCCGGCCTTGGGCTTCGCCACGGGGGGGCCGGGAGCCGCCGGAGCGGGTTTATTCGTCACGATCACCTGATCCCCGCAAGAGGTGATCTGGAACAAGAGCTTCGCAAATGCGCGGGGAAGGCGAACGCAACCGTGGGAGGCGGGCCTCCCGGGAAGGTAGCCGCCATGCAGGGCGACCCCTTCCCAGGTGAGCCGTTGCATGAAGGGCATCGGTGCCCGGCGGTAGAGGTTGGAGTAATGCATCACCTCTTTCCCAAGGATTGTAAAAATACCGCTCGGCGTAGTGTGCCCGGCTCTCCCGGAACTGATGCTGGAACGGGCGATGACCACCTCCCCGCGGAAAACCGAGAGCATCTGGGTCGGGAGATCGACCAGCACCGACACCATCCCGCCCGGAGAACGCGAGGGTTGCCATTCGAATTTTCCGGCAGAAAGTTTTTCGGTTTTGCTGAGAGGGATTTCCGCATCCCCGGCGGTGGCGGCCGGCAGAGGGGCAGAGGCGAAAACAACGAGGGCGGGCGCCAAAAGGATCCCCTTCCATGCGAGGGATCGCAGGAAAACCGGACGCTGGATCATTATATTTTTCACAAGTTCTCAGGGTGGGATGGAAGGGAGGTCGCCAGCCCAATAAACTTCTCCGATATCGGCGGCCGGTCCGGCAAGTTCGATCCGGTTGATCGTGCCGGTTTTTTCCTCGACCGTGTTCCATGGGACAACCCGCAGCGTGACCCGTCGGCCGGGCGCAAGCGAGGTGGCCGCAGTGAGGACGTTGTTTTTCATCCCGGGAAGGAAGACCAGGATTTCCTGGAACGGAAAATTCTCGATGCTGTCGAGGTGGAGGCAGATCAGGAGATCCTTGTAAGGAACCGTGCCCGGCCGCGGCGCGCGGGAGATTTCGCGAATCACCCCGGTGACGGTTGATGCGGCTGGGGCTTCCTCCGCCTTTGGTTCGGCCAACGGCGTCACCTTCCAGTCGCCGGAAGCCAGATCCCTCATCGCAAACTCATAAATGACCAAGCGCTTTCCGGCGAGGCGGCCTGGCGAACGCGCCAAGGTCTGTCTGGCAGTGTAGGCTCCTCCGGCATTGACGGCGATGCGATCGACCGGGCGCTGGAGCGCAAAGGAAAGCTGTTCGGCCAACCCCGAGCCGGTGCCCCAGCCGAGATCCTCGCCGGAGTAAACGTTGGTGAAGCTGTCGCCAAGAACAAGGATCTCCGCGGCGGGATCGGCGCGCCAAGGGGCTCCTCCGGCCTCTGTCACTGGGCGGATCTCAACCGTCTCCCTCGGAAAAAGCGTGGACTGCGGAGAGAGGCGCAGCATGACAGCCAGATCGCCGGCATTGGTGACTTTCTTCGAAAGGCCGCGCCGGAACGCGCTGCCCGGCGCGCCAGGCACGATGCGCGTTCCTTCGGCGATGAGTTCCGCCACGCGTTCGACTGTTCTTGGAGACCAGTGCGTATCGGTCTTGAGAAAACAGGGAATCCCATCGGCAGCCTTGTCCGCCGCCAGCACCGGGGTGATGTCCAGCGCATCGATTCCGTTCCGGCGGAGGTCCGCAAGGAATCGTGGGTAGGACGGGTTCTGAGGCGGATTTCCGTTGGCGTGGCGGCGGGCGCTCAGATGCTCGGGCTCGATCACCGGCTTCACCGGAACCGGCACGACGAGGAGCCGGATCCCCCGGGCGGCCAGATCCTCCCGGAACCGGACAATCGCGGGCAGCGGGTCCGGATGAATGCCCGAACCCTTTCCCCGCTCGCGCAGGACCGCCGGATCAAGAAACCCCGGCCCCGCCACGTAATCCACATCGGGGCGGTAGAAAAGCCATCCGTCGCGCCCGAGATAAACTTTCTCGTTGCCGAGGCCGAGAAAACGGGCGGCGAATTCCTGCACCGGCGGCAGCGCGTGACGGACGAGCAGCGATTCGTCCTCGAGCGATTTCTCGAAGGCTTTGAAGTCGCGCCGGAGCGAGGCGCTGGCGGCGGCCACTCCCCCGGCGATTCCGTCCGCCCGCACGAACTCCTGCCCGGCAGCGGGAAACGCGGAGAGAAAATCCAGCGCGCGCGGCTTCAACTGGCGCGTCCGCACGGCCTCGTGGACATACTGCACCGCCGGAACCGCGGCGATCGTGAGAAGAAATGCGGCCGCCAGAAACCGCCGCACGAACGGCCGGACGCTCGTGCTGCCGATCTCGCGCTCCGCCGCTTCCTCGCGGCTGAAATCTATTTTCGGTGGCAAAAAGCGCATCGTTAAAAAATATAATAGATGAACGGGTTGTAGGCCTGCGTCGTCATGACAACAACCGCCAGCCAGAACAGGGCCACCAAAACAACCGCTTTGCGGAGATTGAGCGAGCGGGTCCAATCCCATGTCTGCGGCGCGGTCCAGGCCACGGCCGCCGCCAGCAGGAAGCTCCCGACGTAGTAGGGCTGAAAAATGACGCCCGCGATCAGCCCCGCCCCGTCTGCCGCCTGCCCGAATCCGGCGAGGCACCGGCAGTATTCGATCGCGGCAGGCAGGGTTTTGGCGCGGAAAAAAACCCATGCGACGACGACGACCAGGAACGTGAAGATCACCTGAGCCGGGCGCGGCAGGCCGTGGAAGGGCCCGTGTTTGCCGTGGAAGCGCTCAGCCGCGAGCATCGAGCCGTGGATGCCGCCCCAGATCACATAGTTCCACGAGGCCCCGTGCCATAGCCCGCCGATGAGCATCACCAGAATCAGGTTGATGTAGGTGCGCACCACCCCGCGGCGGTTGCCGCCCAGCGGGATATACAGGTAGTCGCGCAGCCAGCTCGAAAGCGAGATGTGCCAGCGCCGCCAGAAATCGGTCACCGAGGTCGCGAGATACGGGGAATCGAAATTTTTCGCGAAGACGAACCCGAGCATGAGCCCGAGCCCGATCGCCATGTCGG
>JBAWVC010000060.1:0-12556 GCA_037147455.1 Verrucomicrobiota bacterium
TTGCCAGGGTAGCTCAGCGGTAGAGCAGGGGACTCATAAGCCCTTGGTCGGGAGTTCGATTCTCCCCTCTGGCACCAACACCTATTTATGGCCAACACAAAATCCGCAGCAAAGAGCGCCCGCCAAAGCGTGCGCCGGCGCGAAATCAACGCCGGTGTGATCACCGGGCTCAAAACCGAACAGAAAAAATTCCGCGCCGCCCTCGCCGAGGGAAAGACCGAAGCCGCGCGCTCGGAGTTTGTCAAACTCACATCCGCCCTCGACAAGGCCGCCAAGCGCGGGATCATCCACAGCAATGTGGCCGATCGCAGGAAGGGGCGCCTCAACAAGGCGCTCGTCAAGGCGAAGGCCTGAGACAAATAACGTCAGGCTGCGATCACTCCCCCTTGGCGGGAGTGACCGGCCGACGTGTCCGGGAGGGGCGCCAGATAGCGCGCAGCATGCAACACGGGAAGCTGCCGCTATCCTGCTGAATTCCTTGTCGGAGCTGCCATGTTTACCCACGTGGTTTTCCGCGATTACCTGTCCGACGCTTACAGCTTTGAAAGGACTGCCCGCATCGAATCCACGCACGCTTTCAAGGCGGCATCCGGATTTTCGACATCCGCCTCGTATTCGATGACGGCCATGCCGTCGAAGCCGCCATTGAGGAGGGCTTTGGAAAAGGAGGGGAGGTCGAGGGTGCCGGTCC
Source organism: Verrucomicrobiota bacterium (assembly GCA_037147455.1). Taxonomy (GTDB): domain Bacteria; phylum Verrucomicrobiota; class Verrucomicrobiia; order Chthoniobacterales; family Terrimicrobiaceae; genus QYQL01. The sequence goes on from JBAWVC010000060.1 coordinate 692, forward strand.
CGACGATCACATCTTTCCACTGGCCGTTCGGCTCGAAGACGAAATCCTTGAAGTGGATCCCTGTGATGCGCGGGCCGAATTTTGATGCCCATGCCACCGGGTTTCCGGCGTGCGGGCCGGTTTGCATCGCCCACGCGGTGTCGATGCAGACGCCGATCTCCGGCCCGCCCAGCCCGGTGAGGTGGTCGAGCACGTCGAGCGAGCCGCCGAACATGTAGCCTCCGTGGCAGTGGATGCCGACCCGGATTCCAAACTCGCGGGACCAGGCGCGGACTTTCGGGATGGCGTTGAGGTAGGTGCCGACCCCGAAGTGAGCGGAGATGTGTTTGGCTCCGGCTGCAGCCGCGCATTCGAACCAGGCTTTCTCGCTGTCGCAGCCCTGAAATGTCTGGACGCCGATCGAGACGATCCCGACCCCGGCATCGGCGTAGATGCGCGCAACATCGCCGAATTTTTCCGGCTCGTTGAAGTCCGCGTGGACGCCGCAGAGCTCGATTTTTTCAAGGCCGATTCCGAGGACTTTTTTTGCCACGGTGGCGTTGTCATTGAAGTGGCGGAAGCAATAGCTCTGGACGCCGAGGTTTTTTTCGATGTGGTTCATGAATACGGATCAGGTGTCGGAAATAATCGATGCCAGGCGTTTGACCGCCGGGTAGGCGAGCATCTCCGCCCAGGTGCATTTGACCGGCTCGATGCGAGCCGAGGGCAGGATCGCGAGCCAGGCAGCGGCGGCGTCCGGCGGGAAGTCCGACGGGATGATGATCCGGGCCGGAAGGTTGCAGGCGACGAAGCGGTATTTGCGCCAGGCCGCCTCGTGGGTCCGCGCGGGTTCTCCGATGGAGGAAAACGGCTCCACGCGGCTCTCGGGGTTCAGGCGCTTGAAGACGCTTTTCATCGAGGAGAGCCAGCCGGAAGGTTTTTCGGTTTGAGGCGGCGGTGCGCCGATGAGGGTGAGTCCGGGAACGCGTTGCTTCGCAGCCGCAAGCTGGCGGGCCATCTCGAGGGCGGCGATTCCTCCGTAGCCGAATCCGCACAAATCAAACGACAGGGAGGGGTCTTCCTCCGCGAGGGCGACGATCCATGCTGCCGCGGCGCTCTCGATCGTCGTGTGGCAGGCCTCGGGATCGCAGGCGCCTCGGGCCGTCAACCCGAGGAGGAGGCGCCCATTTCCCAGCGCCGAAACCAAATCCCGGTAAGTCTCGGGGACCCCCGAGGCTGTGGGCACGAGCACCAGCGGCGGGGAGGTTCCCTCATTTTGGAGAATGCTGACCGGTGTCCATGGGCCGGCCGGTCGCGGCTGTTCGTGCGGAGCGGCTTTCGGCGCCTTGTGCGTGGCGGCTGGCTCCGGTCTTGGCAGCGAAGCCACATCGATCCAGCCGCCGCGGGTGAGCGGCCACTCCGCGACAGAAATTGTGCCCTCCACGGACCCGGACGAAAGCGTCCAAAGTTGTTCGCCGGCCAGGCAGTCGATGACATTTGGAAGCGCCCGCAGCAGGCTGGCTGACCGGGAAAAATCGGGAAGTCGGCCGCCCGTGCCTTCGAGTTGGAGGAGTCCCTTTCCGTTGCGCCACGCGCGCATCCCGGTCTCGATGCCCCTCCGGCCGTGGGGCTGGGAGATTTTTTTCCAGCCCGGGAACTTCATCCACAGGGCGCCCGAAAATCCCGGCGGCACATCCTGCCCGTCCCCGTCGCAGACCGAGGTTTCCACCTCGGGGGTGGGCTTTCCAACCATGAGCAGCGGGCCATCCGCCGCAGCTTCGCCTGCGATCCCGAGCCCGCAGAGTCCGGCGGGGCTGAAAAAGGTGATCGTTCGCACGCGGCCGCCCGTGCAGTGGTTCCAGAGATCCAACGCGTGTTTGGTGGCGGTTCCGCTTTCCACGGCGACGACCCTGGGTGGGGATGCGACTTCGGCTTCGCCCTGCGACCAGCGGGCGGCCTGGTTGTTCCATTCCGGTGCCGTGAGGCGGAGGTGGGTGGCGTTGCCTGCGACCGGATCCAGCACGTCGTCATCCGCCACGCGGACCGTCCCGCCGGCCAGGATCGGCAGCAGCCACTCGTCAAAAAATGCGCCTCCGCCAGCCGCGGAGTGGGCTAGGAAAGAGTCGGACGGCCCGAAGTCGAGGACCCGTGCGCCTTCGAGTGCTGCGGCCACAAGCAATTCGTGCGTGAGGGCGCGGATTTGGGGCGGGGCGCCGTCCGCATGCCCGGGCAAAATGGCCGCCGGGGAGTCCGGGGTGATTTCCGGGGCCGGGATCTCGCCGGTCTCCAGGTTGTCCCATTCCTGATCCAGAACGATCCTCCTTCGTGTCGAAGCATCGAGAAGCGGGGCGCTTGCAGCATCGCAAATGACGACGCCCGCATCGTGGGACGTGAGCATGGACTCGATCCATTCCGGCGGGGCGGCCGGATCCAGGACGAGGCAGGAATTTCCCGCTTTCCAGGAACCGATGAGCGCGATGGCGATCCACGACGACGGCGAGAGAAACAGGGCGACATGCCAACCGCCGGCAAGCGACGCGTGGGCAAAATGGGCGGCGAGGCGATCGGACAAGGTGTCGAGTTCGGCGTAGGTGAGCTCGTAGTCGCCATCGCGGACCGCGACGTTTTTCGGATGACGGGCGACCGAGTCCCGGAAAGCCGCGCATGCGTTCGGCGGGCGCTCCACGCCCTCGGGTCCGCGCGACCATTCCTTCAGCGTCCGCGTTTCCTGGGGAAGGAGAAGCGGGATCTGGCCGACCGGTATGCTTTCCAGTGAATCGAGCGATCCCATCAATCCCGCCAGGCGCGCGAGAAGATCGCGGCCGATGGCCTCGCTGCCGATCGGCCCGTGGATTTGCAGGGTGATCTGCGTCGCGGCGCGGGCTTCGAGGAAAAAAAGATCCTCCGGATTCGCTCTCCGGACCCTCGCATCGAAATTGATCCACCGGGGGAGGGCGGTTTGGATGATGTCCCGGACTTCAGGGCCGCGCCATACAAACCCAGTCTGAAGGCTGTCGATCGCGAGTGCGGCCGGGGCTGCGGCCAGAGCGGTAGACGGCGAAATCCAAGAATCGGCGGATGCAGCATCGAAGGATTTCTGGGCATCCCGGAGCCAGTTTTTCGATTCCCAGCAATGCACCACGGGAAGCCAGTTCTCAAAATAGCCGGCCTCGCCGCGGCTGCGCCTCGCATCGAATTGCCCGAGCGTCACGTTCCCGGTGGCACCCAAGCGGCGCAGCAGAAGCGCCCACAGGGAGTGCAGGACGACGCGCGGGTCCAGAGACTTCGATTTGCAGGAATCCAGAAACGCGCGGGATTCCTCCCGTCCGACGGCCAGCTCAGCGGATGCGGAAACTGTTGCCGGCGGTCTGGGGTGCACGGCCAGCGGGGCCTCCGCAAACTTCAAAATGTCCGTCCACGCGGAGGAGGCAGCCAGCGGCGCCGGAAGATCCGCCGGCGCGGCGGGCGGGCGTTCGAGTGCGGCCAGCCAGTCGAGGAGGACTCGCGCGAGTGATAGCTCGTCGAGAAGAAACGAAGGCGCGGTCAGAAGAAAATGCGATGCGCAACTTGGCAGGTGGATTTCCGTGATTCTGACCAGGGCATCCGGAGCGAACGGTTCGGCGAGGTCGGATTTTTGGAGCCCCTCCCATTTATCGGGAATCTCTTCCGGGCTCAGGGTCTGCCAGTCCATTTCCAGCCAGGCGGTTGCCGGGGAAGGTGATTCCTGGAGCGTGACTTCCCCTGCGGCGGAGCGGGAAAATTGCGTCCGCAGGATGGGATGGGCCGCGCAAACCAGGTCCCATGCGGCGCGCAGGGCTCCGGAATCCATCCGTTCGCCGAAGCTGATCGAGACCTGGGTATGGTGTTTCTCCGCAGCGTTCCGGTCGCGGAGAAACGCCGCTGCCTGCATGGGGTTGGCCTCGCGTTCGTTCATCGTCCTGTCCTAGAAACCGAAGTCGGTGACGGCGCCCAGGGACGCTGTCGAGACGTGGGCGGCATACTTGGCGAGGACGCCGCGGCGGTAGCGGGGCTTGGGTTTTTTCCACTTGGCCAGGCGCGCGGCGATCTCCTTCGCCGGGATGTCGAGGGAAAGTTTGCGGGTGGTGGCGTCGATGGTGACCGTGTCGCCCTCGCGGACGACGGCGAGCGGGCCGCCTTCGAACGCCTCCGGCGTGATGTGGCCGACGACAAATCCGTGAGTGCCTCCGGAAAACCGCCCGTCGGTGATGAGGGCGACATCCTTGCCGAGGCCGCAGCCCATCACGGCGCTTGTCGGCGAGAGCATTTCGCGCATTCCGGGGCCGCCGCGCGGCCCCTCGTAGCGGATCACGATGACGTCACCCTTTTGGATTTTTCCGCCGAGGATCGCGTCGAGCGCCTTTTCTTCGGATTCGAACACGCGGGCCCTGCCGCTGAATTTCTCGCCCTCCTTACCCGAGATTTTTGCGACCGCGCCATCGGGGGCGAGGTTGCCGCGGAGGATCACGAGGTGGCTTTCCTTTTTGATCGGGCTCGTGAGCGGGGCGATGATTTTCTGGCTTTTCGGATAGGGTTTGAAGGCGGCGAGGTTCTGCTTGAGGGTCTTCCCCGTGATGGTGAGGCATCCGCCGTGCAGGAGGCCGGCTCCGAGGAGAGTTTTCATCATGGGGACGATGCCGCCGATCCCGACCAGTTCGGACATGAGGAAGCGGCCGCTGGGTTTCAGGTCGGCCAGCACCGGAACATTTTTTCCGATGCGGGTGAAATCGTCGATCGTGAGCTTCACGCCGGCCGAGTGCGCGATCGCGAGAAGGTGGAGGACGGAATTTGTCGAACCGCCGAGCGCGATCGTCACGGTGATCGCATTCTCAAACGCCTCCTTCGAGAAGATGTCCGACGGACGGATGCCTTTTTTCAGGAGGTTGATGACCGCGGCCCCTGCGTCGCGGCAGTCCTTGGTTTTGTGCGCCGAGATGGCGGCCTGCGCGGAGCTGTTCGGGAGGCTGAACCCGAGGGCCTCGATGGCCGAGGCCATGGTGTTCGCGGTGTACATGCCGCCGCACGAGCCCGGGCCGGGGATCGCGCAGGATTCGACGTCGTGGAGTTCCTTGCTGGAAATCTTGTCCGCCGCCCGCTGGCCGACGGCCTCGAACACCGAGATCACGTCGAGATTTTTTCCGGCGAGGCAGCCCGGAAGGATCGTGCCCCCGTAAACAAAAACCGCCGCGCGGTTCATGCGCGCGATGGCGATCATGCAGCCCGGCATGTTTTTATCGCAGCCCCCGATCGCGACAAAGCCGTCGAACCCCTGGCATCCGACGACGGTCTCGATCGAGTCCGCGATCACCTCCCGCGACACGAGCGAATACTTCATGCCCTCGGTGCCCATCGAGATGCCGTCCGAAATCGTGATCGTGTTGAAGATCGTGGCCTTGCCGCCCGCCGAATCAATGCCCAGAGCCGATTCGCGGGCGAGCTGGTCGATGTGCATGTTGCACGGCGTCACCATGCTCCACGTCGAGGCCACCCCGATCTGCGGCTTCGCAAAATCGCTTTCCTTGTAGCCGACCGGATAGAGCATCGCCCGGCTCGGCGCCCGGCTCAGGCCATCAAGAACAATCGAGGAATGGGGGCGGAGGCGGGCGGCGGACTTGGAATTCATAAGCCCAGCACTCTAGCAGAGCCCGCCCCGTGTCCATCAAGGAAAACCCGTGCGATAGCGCTTTGTGAAACGGGGACGAGTCGAATGTTTGGCCCAGGGAACCAGGCGGGGAGCCGCTCGGAAGAGTGCCAGAGGCAGCCCGAAGAGAGACACGCGGGAGCGTGCGAGTCAACGCAACCGTAGCGAAGGAAGCCAGCGCAGAGGCAACCGGCCTATTCCCGGCCGATGCTCGTGTAGGTAAAGCCGAATTCGCGGGCTGTCGCCGGATCGAGAAGGTTGCGCCCGTCGAAGATGAGCGGGGTGTGCATGATTGCCTTCAGTTCCGCCAGGTCGACCGCAGCGAAGGCCTTCCATTCCGTGGCGATAATCAGCGCCTCGGCCCCCTTGGCGGCCTCGAGTGGCGAGGAGGCCCGGATGGCCCCCTCGACAAGTTTGAACTCCTTGGCTTTGTCCATGCCCTTGGGATCGTAGAAGGTGACCTCGGCCCCCTCGGCGACCAGGTCGTGCACGACCTCGACCGCCACCGAGGAGCGGACGTCGTCGGTGTCGGGCTTGAACGTGAGCCCCCAGACCGCGATCTTCTTGTCCTTGAGCACCCAGAGCGCCTCGCGGATCTTGGCGATGAAGCGGTCACGCTGGGTCCGGTTGATCCGTTGGACTTCCTTGAGCAGGGTGAACGGCACGCCGAGGTTTTCGCTGATAGCGATGAACGCGGCGATGTCCTTCGGAAAGCACGAGCCCCCGTAGCCGATTCCGGCATTGAGAAAATTGCGGCCGATCCGGCGGTCCATGCCGATCCCGTCGGCGACTTTTTCGACGTTCGCGCCGCTGGCCTCGCAAATCTGGGCAACGGCGTTGATGTAGGAAATTTTGAGGGCGAGGAACGAGTTGGCGGCGTGCTTGATCAGCTCCGCGGAGTTGATGTCGGTCACGAGCACGGGGGCCATGAACGGCTCGTAAATCTTTTGCATGAGGGCGATCGCCCTCTCGCTGTTGCTGCCGATGACGATCCGGTCCGGCTTCATGAGGTCGGGCACCGCGCACCCCTCGCGCAGGAACTCCGGGTTGCTCACCACGTCGAACTCGGCTCCGGTCTTGTTGTAGCGGCGGATCGTGTCCGCGACCTTCTCTCCGGTTTTCACGGGGACGGTGCTCTTGTCCACGACCACGCGGTATTGTCCGGGTTTGAGGACTGCTGCGATTTCGCGGGCGACCTTTTCGATGTAGGAGAGGTCCACGCTGCCGTCGGCCTGCGGCGGGGTGGGCACGGCGATGAAGACCACCTCCGAGTTGTCAACGCCCTCCTGCGTGCTCGTCGTGAACTGCAGCCGCTTCGCGGAGACGTTCTGGTGGATCAGCTCTTCGAGGCCCGGCTCGTAGATGGGAACCTTGCCGGCGAGCAGCGCGTCGATCTTGCGCTGGTCGTTGTCCACGCAGGTGACCTGGTGGCCGACTTCCGCGAAGCAGGCACCCGAGACAAGACCGACATAGCCGGAACCGATGATGCAGATTTTCATAGAGAGATGATTGTTGATGAAAACAGCGCCCCCTACTGGCCCGATGGCTGAATCGGGCTGGTAGCCTGACTGAAGGCGAGCGGCAGGGTGATGCGCGGGGCGTCTTTGAGCGTCATGACCAGCAGGACTCCGAGCTGCTGGTCGCCCCCCTGGTTGTTGCGCACCTCGGCGCCGAACGACGCGATCCAGCTCGAGAGGTCCCGGTGGACCATATAGCGCTGAAACTGGAGCACGTTGGTATAATACTCATACTGCTCGTAGAGGCTGAACGCCCAGTGGTCGTTCATTCTCCAATACGTGGAGAAGTTGAACTGGCTGTCGTCCGAGAAAAACGGGTTCCCTTGGATATACTGGTGTCCGAAAGAAAACGACCAATCGCGCGCGGGCATGAAGTTCAGCCAGGTGTTGGCCTCGGTAAATCCCTCGTTGAGCAGGGGAAGCTGCGAGGACATCGTAAGCGACGCCCAGGGCAGCGGCTGGAACGTCATGATGTTAAAAACGTTCGAGACAGCCCCCGTCGAATACGGATTCTGCATGTTGATATCCATGAACGTATCCAGCGAAAACCATTGGAAAGTGGTGTCGTTGCGCCGGGTTTGAACCCGCTGGCGGACCCCGATCCGGGCGATGCTCCACGTGTCGATCGAATCCACCGCGGTGAATTGCGGGAAGTTGAGAGGAAGGAGCTGCGTGGAGGTGACAACCCGGTCGAACTGGTAGATGTCGCTCGGGCTCGGCCCGGCGTTATAGACGCCGGAATAATTGACGTAGGGCTGGACGACATGGCGCGCGCCATCCAAGCCGAGCCAGCGGAGCTGGATCTTCTCGAAGGACCTGGAGAATTTCGTGGAGATCTCGAGGCCGGCGTTTGCGACCGCGCGGAAGACCGGGCCCTTATTAACGAGTTTCTGCGTCGGGTCATTGAACGAGGAGGTATTAGACGTGGCGTTGGAACTGATGGTAGTGATCGTGCCGGTCACCGGATCGACAGCCGTGGTCACGCCGACAAACGAACCGCTTTCGCTGTAGTAGGTCCCGCGGACACCCACTTTCGGGATGATGGTCAGCCACCCGAAATAGGTTTTCGGAAGAGACCACTGGTGGAAGGTGTCGAAACGGGCCGCGCTGTAGTCTTGATAACCCGTCTCCCCGGACGACGGGTCGTTCGAGAACGTCCTGCGGAGGTTGGCCACGCCGGTTTCACCGTCGTAGTTCACCGGAAGCCCGAAGAAATTGAGCTGCTTGAAATCGGCGACGAGCTCCGGGAGGCGTTCGGTCACGTCCTGGAAGGCGTTCATCTGCCAGCGGGCGATGAGGTTCAGCGTGTAAAATTCGTTCCATTTTGTGAGCGCGATAACGTTGTCCGGCTGCGGGTCGACCCGGAATACGCCAGGGTAGAAGTCCTGGAGAAAATCCACATCGCTGAGCAGGTTGATGTCCGCGGTGGCGTAGATATCGTCGGTCAGAAACAGCCGCTGCTGGAACGAGACGCGATATCGGTTGGTCGTCTTCGTTTCGGCGGGCTCTCCCGGCGAGCTGACCGTGGTGACATCCTTGGTCTCGAAGACGTAATCGGTCTTCAGGTAGCCGAAGCTGCGGTCCTTTTTTCCGTATTTCATCGTCGCGTCAAACCCCAGCGAGGGGCCGAACTTCGACCTCCATTCCGCGCGCGCCGTGCCCTCGACGCCGGACATGAGGGGGAAGCTGTAGGCCGTCAGGAGGTAGGCTCCCCACTGGCTGTCGTAGCCCGGCAGAAAAGCGAAGCCGGTATTGTTGATGTTTGCAAAGAGGTAGGGGAACCAGAAGATGGGCGTCTGGCCGATATAGACCGTGGAGTTGGAAAACACGGCGCGGCTGTCGGTGTAGATGCGCATCGAGCGGGACTTCACATGGAAGTCCGGCTTCGAGTTGTCATCGGTGGTCATGACACCGTCCCTCACGCGAAACTCGGTCTTGGACAGCGCGCGGAAATTGAAGGCGTGGAAGAGCAGCGGGGATTGGGAGCCCGAAAACTCGAGCGCGCGCATCTGCTTGCTCTCAAGGTTGAAAAGCGCCCGCTGCCCGGTGAGCACCGCCTTGGGGGTGTAAACACGGATGTTCCCCACGAGCAGGACGTCGCGAGTCTCCGGGTTATACTCCGCATAATCGCAGTAAATGCTGTATTCCTTGTAGTGGATCTGGACGTTGTTCTCGGCGACCGCAACCCCTTCCTCGAAGCGCGTGTTTCCGTCAGCCGTGATCTCGACAGGCACGTCCCCGAAGCTCCCGAAGTTCGGGATGCCGCCGATCTGGGCGCGCAGCCCGGACAGGGATACGGTAAAAATAAAAAAAATGGCGGCGGCTTTCCTCATCAAGGGAGTCCAACCTAGTGGCCCAAGCCCGCCGTTCAAGGAGAAAAATCAACCCCCTGCGGGAACGGTTATCTCCCAACTGGGGTCTCGCGCCCGACGGCGTTCACCGTCCGACCAATTTCAGAGAGGAAAAATACTTTCGCATGAAGCCCGCATCATCCGTTGCCAACTGGTCGGCCTGGATACAGGCATGAGCGCCGATCATAAAGTCCGCCAATATCCTTTTCCTGTCGCCTCCGGCTTTTCGATAGGCCCGGTGAATTTCCCCGGCCCGGCAGGCCGCCTCAAACCCAAGGGAGGAATACACCAACCCCAGTTTGTCCAACTGTTTTTTGTGTTCTGCCAGCGAAGGCAATGCAGGCCGTGTTTCCGCGACCACGACTTCACACACGAGCAGAACAGATCTTTTTCTGAGCCCGATCAAAATCTGAAGCCACTCGGCGCCGGCCGGTTCGCCGGTGTAGATCGAGAGGACCACCGAACTATCCACCGCCGTCGTCACAGTTCGGAGCGCTCATACCCGCGCTGCTCGCGTAGAATTTTCTGGCTGACGGCACCTTTTCCGAGGGCCGAGGCACAGCCGAGGACAGCGTGCATTTCCCCGGGATCAAAGGCGGGCCGGGCCGCCAAAAAATCTGCCGCCTCGTCAAACTCAAGTTTCATCCCCGGGCGAAGACCGAACCGCTTTCGCAGGCGGGCAGGCAGAGTGATTTGTCCCTTGCTGCTGATGGTGCTCGTCATGGAACCAAGCTATGCCATCCCACAAAAAGGTCAAGCGATTCCGCTTGGCACAAATATCTGACAACTGAAAGCCCTTGTATAATGGTCGGCAAAGAAGAGAATAAGTGGCTATGCCTGCCGCGCGGTTCCACTATACACGGCATCTCATCGTGCGGTTGAAGAGCGTGGGTTGAGTTTGGAGGCGCTGCGCAATGTGGTGAATTGCCCGGATTCTCAAAAACACCAGGGAACCGGCCAGCATGGCGGGAAACTTTTCCTGTTCTCAAAGACGGTGGATGGACAGATACTGTGTTGCGTGGCAGAGTTGAAGTGGAAAGAATGTTGGGTCGTTACCGGATATTGTGAAGATTGATCGCTTGGTTGTGAAAAGTTCTGGGGCTCCGACTCTGGAGGTGGATCATGACGCTGGGGCCGCTTACCTGCGCTTCCGGCGCGGCAAGGTCGCCCGCACTGTCCCGCGCGGGGGCTCGGGGGCGTTCGTCGCCATTGACCTCGACCGCTCGGGCGATGTGCTCGGGGTGGAAATCATCGGGGCGGACGTGATCGAAATTCACCGCATCCTCAAACGCGCCTCCGTGGATGCCCCCGATGTGGGCTTCTCCCGCCTCCGCTACCGCTCCACCACTCCGGTCGCGGCTTGATGATGGACAAGCCTACACTTATCCGGCACCTCCGAAGTGCTGCGAAGCAGGAGCTTATTCAGTAAACCAAAATGAGCACGGCCGCACGCTCGGCGGAATTCACCACGTTTTCAAATTTCTCTTCTTGGGTGTTGGGTTCTTTGAGCTCATTGGCCACGTTGGGGACGGATTCAAGGAAGCCCAGCAGAAAACTGCTCTTCACGGCGTAGTTGACATTTTCCGGCAATTCGCCACTTGCGGCCAGTGCCGCTGCCGCATTCAGTTTGGCTGAAACGACGCCCACCACGTTGCCGCGCTCGTCCACCAACGCGCCGCCTGAGTTGCCCGGCTGCACCGGCACGCTGATTTAAAAATACCGCGCATCATCTGTCGCCCCGGATAGCGATGCGATTTCACCCTTGGCCAACTTGGGCGCAAACCCCTGCATCCCGATGTTCGGAAAACCCACCGTGGCAACGGATGCGCCCAGTTTCATTGCGCGGCTTGCAGACACGGGCAGCGCCGCGAACTTCCCCTCCGCTTTGAGCAGGGCGAAATCATTGGCCTCATCCACTTTCACCACTTTGGCGGTTATCAAGCCCGAGCTTGTGGCCAGACGGATTTGCCTCGCGTTTTTAACAACATGCTTGTTCGTGATGAGATAGCCGCTGTCTGTGATGAAAAAGCCGGTGCCAGCACCTTTTGGACGTGTATCCGCCGCTTCACTGTCTGGACTTGGTGTGCCATCAGTTTGTGCTATGCGAGCCTTAAAACTCCGCGCCAACTTCTGCCCTTCAGCGATCTGCTCCCGTGTCATCAGTTGTTCAACATCGGCCATGAATTTCTTGGCTTCATTCATCCCTTGTGCGCCCGCCAACAGCCCCCACTTGTAAGCCTCAACTGCATCTTTCACTATGCCTGAGCCAGTGGCGTAGCGGATCCCAAGGTTGTATTGGGCATCTGCAAATCCTTGCTCCGCGGCTTTACGCCACCATTTCACTGCCTCGGCGTCATCC
>JBAWVC010000061.1:0-12517 GCA_037147455.1 Verrucomicrobiota bacterium
GAGACTAGTGAATGGCAGTTCATGCACCCGACCCCGTTTCAAAAGAAACTTCTTTGGGCCGCGCTCACGGCGCTCTCCGCCTACGCGATCGGGTATCTCGTTTTCCAGGCGGGCAGCATTTTGGTGCAAGCCATTTCCTTTCTGCAGCCGGTTCTGATCCCGGTGGCGATTTCCGCGATCCTGGCCTTCCTGCTCGATCCGGTCGTCCGGTGGCTGATGCGCTTCAGGATTTCGCGGATCCTGAGCATTATCATCGTGTATCTGGCGGTGACCGCGCTTTTTGCGGGCATTCTGATCTGGATCATCCCGGCGGCCTACCGGCAGGGCAACGTGTTCCTCAAGGGCTTCCCGACCTACTCGCAAAAGGCCCAGAAACTCGCGCTTTCGACGATGGACCGCCTGCACGCGCTGTCGGAAAATCCGCTGTTCAAGAGCCCTGACGACCCGACGCAAAGCAAGGACCAGTTCACGGCGTACGCGGCAAAAAGCATCAGCGAGGCGGGCACGTGGCTCCAGCAAAAGGTGCCGGACCTGGCGTTGGAATCGGGAAAATTCCTCCAGCGAAGCCTGGGCGGATTCCTCGGGGTCTTCGGGTTCCTCCTCAGCCTGATCCTCGTCCCGATCTTTCTGTTTTTCTTTTTGAAGGAAAGCGCGTCGATCGTGAACAACTGGAGCCAATACCTCCCGATGCGGGCGTCGCCGCTGAAGATCGAGATCGTCTCGCTCGTCGGCGAAATCAACTCCTACCTCGTCAGCTTCTTCCGCGGCCAGCTGCTTGTCAGCATGATTGACGGGCTGATGATCGCCACGGCGCTCCTCGTCATGGGCCTCGATTTCGCGGTCCTCATCGGCCTCATGGTCGGCGTCCTCGGGCTCATCCCCTACCTCGGGATGATGATCACCTGGATTCCCGCGGTGATCATCGCCGGCGCCCAATTCCAGGACTGGGCGCATCCGTTCTGGGTCACGGTGATTTTCATCGTCGCCAACAACATTGACGGGATGGTCGTCGCCCCGAAGATCGTGGGCGACTCGGTCGGCCTGCATCCGCTGACCGTCATCCTCTCGGTTCTGGCGTGGAGCTTGATCCTCGGCGGCCTCCTCGGAGCGCTGCTGGCCGTCCCGCTCACCGCCACGTTGAAGGTGCTTCTGAAACGCTATTTCTGGGACAAGCCGCCGGCGGCTTCCTCTTCGGCCTGAAGGCTCTCAGAGCGGAAGCGTCTGATACCCGAGGCAGAGGAAAATCGTGAGTTCCCGTCCGTCCGGGGCGCTGATTTTCCGGAGCGGCTGCACGTCCTGAAAGGCGCCCTTGATCGTCTGCGGCAGGTCGGAACCGAGGAAAACCGCATTCCGCCCGATGAACGGATTTATCCCTTTTTGCTCCTGAAAATATTCGTCCGCGACGCGGTCGCTTTCGACAAAGTCCGCGTAGGACGGCCAGAGGCTGAACTGGCTGGAGAGGTCGGGCGATTCCGGCACGAACACCGGGGGATAGCTCCCCTCCCCCGGGAGATAATACCCGAGGACGGCGGCCAGGTTTTGATCCTCCGCGATAAAAAATCCGCCGGCATCCGCCGCCGGCAAATCGCGGCCAGAATCGCGGACCAGTTCCGCCACCGCCTTCCAGGAAACCCGCCCGCACTCCCACAGCGAATAGCCGGTCGCGAGCAGTGCGACCGCCGCGACAAATCCTCCGGCGGCTGTCGCGAGCGGATGTTTCCGCACGGAAGAAATGGCAAAGGCGGCAAGCGGAACAACCCCGAACAATCCCGCGGAGACGGCATCGCCCCCGCGCAGCAAAACATAGAGCGCCCACGCCCAGGCCGGCCCGCAGGCGGCCACGATGAAAACCGCGCGCCCATGCCGCCGGGCAGAGCGGAGCAGGAAACCCAGGGCGATGAGGATAGCTGCAAACACCGGCACCGAGAACGCCATCGCAAAGCCGGCGAGGCTTTCAAGAAATGGAGCCGGGCGGAACTCCCACGCCGTCTTCCACGTCCCCCCCGCAACCGGGATCCAATCCAGCGAGGCATTCCACAGAAGCGCCGGCAGGAGCGCGAGGACGCCGCAGGCCGCGACGACCAGGATCCCGAAAATATCCGCGGGCGTCCTGTGCCGGGCGCTGGTGAGCGCGCCGCCCACGAGCCCCGCCGGCACCAGGATCGCCTCGTAACGGAACAGCAGAGCCAACCCGAAAAAAAACCCGGCTCCCGCCCAGGCCCACCGCCTGCCGTCCCACGCCACGCGCGCGAACACAAGCCCCGCCAGCACGGAAACCAGCGCCGGCATTAGAGGACCGACCTCCACGGACGCCGTGTTGAAAACCGGCAGGAGGTTGAGAAATACCACGCACCAGCCCGCGACGGCCGCATCGTAAATCCGGCGCGCAAACAACCATGCCGTGCAACTGCTGAAAAATCCCAGCACCGGCCAAAACAGCCGCGCCATCTCGAAGTTTTCGCCGAACGCCCGCACCAGAAATGCCGTGCCGGCCGGCCCGTCAAAATATCCGGCCGCGAGACGGTGAGAGCACATCCAGTAATACGCCTCGGCCGGCGCGACCTCATGGGTCAGCACCCACGCCGCGCGCAGCGCCGTGATCAGCAAAAGCAGAGGAAAAAGGTATTTCGTTTTCATCGGCCGAGGAGCGACGGGTGGCTGGCGTGCAGGGCCGGGAACCATCGCCCGCCCCATTTCCACCAGGACGCACTGAAAGCGGCCACGACAACCAGCGCGATGCAGGCCCCCAGAAAACACGATACCAGGACGTCCACCGGCCAGTGTGAACCCACATAAATCCGGCTGTAGGCAACAACCGCCGCCGGCAGGAACGCCAGCCATCCCCACCTGCGGTAGAAGACCGCCACGACCGTCGCCAGCGCAAAATTGTTCGCGGCATGCCCGGAGGGAAACGAGTTTCCGCGCACCGCCCGCTTGCCGGGATGCGAATACTCCTCCTTGAGCGGCTTGCCCAGCGCAAGGAACCGGGGCTTCGCCTTCGCGAGGTCCAATGTGCGCGCCCCGACAAGTTCCTGATGCGGGCGCGGACGCCCCACCAGGTGCTTGAGCGAATTCACCACCACCCCATCCGTCATGCCGATGGCAAGGCCGGCGGCGAGCAGCATCATTCTCGCCCGGAATCCCCCGAACGCCAGAACCGCCAGCCCGCCCACAACCAGAAACGGCCACCAGAAATCCCAGCTCGAGGCCACGGCCATCGGCAGGTCGAGCGAGGGGTGAGCCCAATAATGGTTGATGAGGTAGAACGCCGTCTGGTCCATGGGAAAACGCATTCTGTCCGCTTCGCTGGAAAATGTGAACCGGAAACCGGCGGGGCTCGCGCCGGCGTTTTTTATCGCATTTGCCGCGATTTTTGTCTTGCTCGCTGCGCGGAGTCCTTTAGTTTCTCACCTCCCGCATGACGCCGGGACCTTCGGAATTTGCACCATTGTGTGCGGGTTCGTTGTCCTGGGAAATCCGGCGGATTCAGAAAAATACAATGCCCACAATCAACCAACTGGTCCGCAAAGGACGCCGCAAGATCACCGTCAAATCGAAGTCGCCCGCCCTGGTGAACTGCCCGCAACGCCGTGGCGTCTGCGTGCAGGTGATGACGCGCACGCCAAAGAAGCCGAACTCCGCGCTGCGCAAAGTCGCGAAGGTCCGGCTCACGAACGGCCAGGAAGTGATCGCCTACATCCCGGGCGAGGGCCACAATCTCCAGGAGCACTCGATCGTCCTCGTCCGCGGAGGCCGCGTGAAAGATCTTCCCGGCGTTCGCTACCACATCGTTCGCGGGACGCTCGACAGCCTCGGGGTGGATGGCCGCCGCCGCAGCCGCTCCAAATACGGAGCCAAACGTCCGAAGGCCGGCCAGGAAGATGCCAAGGCCAAGGGCAAGAAGAAGTAACCATTTCGCAATTTTAAAAAAGATATGTCCCGCAGACGCAGAGTTATCCACAAAGAAGTTAAGAAAGACGCCCGTTACGCCAGTCCGGTCGTTGCCCGCCTGATCAGCGCAGTGATGCGCCGGGGGAAGAAATCGATTGCCGAGCGCATCGTTTACACGGCGATCGACAAGAGCCGCGAGGGAAGCGACACGGTCGATCCTTTGGAGACGCTCAACAAGGCGATCGAAAACGTGAAGCCACGCCTGGAAGTCAAATCCCGCCGCGTCGGCGGAGCGACCTATCAGGTTCCCATGGAAGTCCCGGCCGACCGCCAGATCGCCCTCGCGATGCGCTGGATCGTCACTTTCGCAGGCAACCGCAAGGGGGTTCCGATGGAAAACGCCTTGGCCTATGAGCTGAAAGATGCAGCCGCAGGGCAGGGAAACGCGATCAAGAAACGCGACGACATGCACAAGATGGCGCAGGCCAACCGTGCGTTCGCGCATTTCCGCTGGTAGCAGCGCTCCCGCATCCCGCGATGCGAGCGAAGTGGGAAGAGCTCTGGGGGTTTCTGCGCGGGATTCCGCCCGTCCGGTGCCTGAAGATCGCGGTTTTCATTTGGGTCATCTACGCGGGGGTCATCTCGGCACTTGTCGTGGTGGACCCCATCCGTCGCTCGGCCACGCTCGAGTATCAGCGCGCGACCAATAACTGGTGGCACGGCAAGACTCTCTACCGGAGCCGGAACGGCTACCTCTACCTCCCGCAGTTCGCCGTCCTTTACACGCCTTTTGAACTGCTGCCCGACCGGGTCGGGGAGCCGTTGTGGCGGCTGACCTGCATGGCCTCGCTGGCCTGGGCGCTCTGGGCCGCGGCCTCGCGGCTCGCGCCGGAAAAACGGGCCGCCGTATTTCTCGTTGCGACCGTCCTGGTTCTGCCCTCGACATTCGC
Source organism: Verrucomicrobiota bacterium (assembly GCA_037147455.1). Taxonomy (GTDB): domain Bacteria; phylum Verrucomicrobiota; class Verrucomicrobiia; order Chthoniobacterales; family Terrimicrobiaceae; genus QYQL01. Next base: position 4,842 of record JBAWVC010000061.1, read on the forward strand.
GAGCGCCAGGAACGGCCAGGTGAACATGCCGCTGGCCGCGTGCTTCCTGCTCACGGCGCTGGCGCTGGCCCGGGAACGATGGTGGCCGGCAGCGGTTTTTCTCGTGCTCACGCTGGCGCTGAAGCCGATCTCTCTGGCCCCGATCTTGCTCTGCGGAGTTTTGTATCCCCGCGTGCGGATACCGCTGATCACGTCGCTTATCGTCATGGCGATCGCGCCGCTGGCGCACTTCAACCCGGCCTACGCCGCCGGGGAATACGGCGCATTCGCCCACAATCTCGGGCAGGCCGGAAACCCCAAAGGCCAGTCCTGGTGCGACTTCGCGGGCATGCTTCGCGTTTTCCATGTGGATTTGCCCTCCTCGCTGCAGCTTGCCATCCGGGCGCTGGCGGGAGTGCTGACGCTCGGGCTCTGCTGGAAAGCCAGCAAAGGCGCCGACGCGCTGCGGGCGGCGTTCGCTGTTCTTTTTCTCTCCACCATTTACCTGATGCTCTTCAACCCGCGCACGGAGACGAATTCCTACGTGATGCTCGGGGCGTTTGTCGCGGTCTGGGCAGCGGTTGAGGGGCTTGTTTGCGGGCGCCTCAACATCGCCCTGTGGGCTTCCTTTCTCGCCGTGATCCTCGGAAGCGAAAATTTCGGCTGGCCGATCTTTCCGCTCACCAACCTGTGGGCGAAGGCGCTCGCGACAAGCGTGCTCGGGATCTGGCTGGCGGCGAGGATCCTGAGGACCCCGCCGGAGCGGCCGGTCTTGATGGGTGGGTCCCGCTCCGCATCGCTCACGGGCACGATGTAGCGTCGCTCTGTGAGCGTCGCACTTTTTGAGCGGATCCCCCCGTTTGCTTGCAAGCGACCGACGGCTATAGGCCGCAGCTAAGACTGCAAGATCTTTTGGCGGCAGGCCAGCGCCTCGACAACCGCCTCGAGCACGGTCTCCACGGAGATATTTTTCATGCAGACATTGTCGCGGCAGGACGTCTGGCGGTTGTTGGTCGCGCTCACGCACGGGCTGCAGGCGAGTCCGGCCGTGATTGTTTTGCAGCGGGGCAGCAGGACGCCGAAGAGGCGCGGGGTTTCCGGTCCGAACAGAACCACGGTGTTGACGCCGGTGAGTGTCGCAAAGTGGGCCGGTCCGCTGTCGTTGGTAACCAGGACATCCGCGAGGTTGTAGAGCGCGAGGAGTTCGCGGAGCGTGGTTTTTCCCGCAGTGCTGAATGCCCGGTCGGATCGGATCGCCTTCGCGATCTCGACCGTTTTTGCGGCTTCAGCTGGTCCGCCGGTGAAGGCGATGAAGACGTCCGGTGCCAGCTCGAGGATCCTTTTGGCCAGCTCGATATAGTTCTCATCCGCCCAGCGCCGGAGCGGCAGCAGGTCGCTGGCGTTGGCGTTCAGGAGAACGAGCGCCCGCGACCCGCCCCCGCATTCCGCCGCGATCATCTTCGTCATGGCTGCGTTCTCCGCATCCGTCGGAATGAAGCGGGGCGGTTCAAAGATCGTGGGATCCGGCGGGATCCATGCGAATTGGGGAAAAGCGTCCGCTGGAAAATCCAGTGCCGCGACGAGGCTCCGGAACGTGCTGCTCGTGTGGATGTGCGGGTTGTATCGTGGCCGGTGCGTGAACAGGTTTCCCCGCCAGGGTCCCTCCATGAAATATGCGTGGAACCCGACCCGCTTCGGAATGCCGGTGAGAAAACTGAAGGCCGCCGTGGCGCGGGAGAAAAATTCCAGATCGACCAGCGCCTCGAGCTTCAGCCGTCGGATCTCCCCCAGCCGCCGCAGGGCGCTCAGGACAATCGTTTTCAGGCTGCCGGTGTCGATCGTCAGGACATTTTCCAGAGGGATCAGATCGTGGGCGTCGAGGATGAAACGGTTTTCGTCAAAGACGAGGAAGTAGACATTTTCGCGTCCGAACTTCTGGACCGCGTCGCGGATGGCGGCTCCCGCGAGAACCGTTGAGCCCTGCTCGGCCAGCTTGACAAAGAGGAGGCCTTTTCTGCCGGTGGAGGCGGGGTAAAGCCCGCGAAAAATGCCGAGCCCTTCGCACGCGAGGCAGGCCGCCCCGCCGACCCACCTGTCCATCCGCTGAAAAAGCGGGGTATTCGAAGCCAGGCCCGCCATCAGAGGGCAGGAGCTAGAATTTCCAGGAAGCGCATCCGAAAACCCATACCTTCCAGAAATCCGCAACGCAACTCTCTTCGTTAGCGGCCCTTCATGCCGGCTCCGGCCGGATCAAGGCTTCGAGGTGAACGCTCATATCCGGCCGGGTTCCCGCCCAGGGAAATACGGCATCGATCTCTTGGGAAGTTGCCGATTCATGAGCGGGTTCAAGGCGCTTGATCACGGCGAGGAGGACGGGCGAATAGATGTCCGCGTTGTGGCCGAGGCAGAAGTCGAGGACGGAGGGCGGCCGGCCGGCGAGGCCCATGCGCAGGCGGATCCCGCTCTGGTAGGGGCTGAGGCCGAGCTCCCATCGCCCGCTGTCGCTGAGAAAGCGCAGGGCGCGGTATTCGCGGTTCGGTTCTGCCCTTCGGAAAATCAAGGCTTGTTGCGGTCCGGGTGGCCCCACCAGGAATTCGGGCGCTTCCCGTCGTAGTGGGCCTCGAAAGCCCGGACGGCATCCTCCATCGTCCCGTCGGCGGGCGCCCATTTGGGAATATCGGGGAAATCCGTCGAGGCGTTCCGGTTTTTTTTCGCATCGCGGAACTGGATCGGGCACCAGAACGACTCGATGTTGCGGAGCATCTCGCTTCCAAGCGCCCAGAGGCCGGTCATCCAGTCGCAATACCAGCACCAGAGAAGGTCGTAGCCGATCAGCCCGTCATACTTGTGACGGGAGAGGTTCACCCACTCGGAGGAGCGATACCTCGGCAGCTTCCCGAGCCACGCAACGGGCGGATACAAAAATATTTCCGCCAGTCGCACCTGGGCGAAGACCAGGACGGCCGGCGTTTGCACCATGAGGCAGAGCTGGTTGCGGAACGGCCCGAGCACCCGCCCCTGGGCATCGGTGAGTGTCCGGCCTTTCCTTCCTCGCAACGTGCGGTGCACAAGGCAAAACGCGTGTAAAAAGATCACCTGCCCCACGACGGCGGCGGCCACGCCCTTCCATCCCATCAGGCACGCGCCGCTGACCCATGGCACCCAGGTAAAGAGGCTGACAGAAATATCCAGCAGGGGAGCCTCAGCGATCTTATCTGTAAATAAAAATACGATCCGCGTCAGAACCGCCGTGACCGCAAGCTGAATAAAAATGATGGCCGCGCAAAGAATGAAAATAATGAACCAGTGCATCGCAAAACCTTCGCACACCGGGCGCTGAAACAAAATATTTTTCCGTGTCAGGCGCGGCCTGCCGAAGGGCAGATGTCCCGCAGCTCGCACCCCGCGCAGTCAGGCTTTCGGGCCTGGCAGCGGCGGCGGCCGTGGAAGATGAGCCAGTGGCTGAGGTCGGTCCAATGCCGGCGGGGGAAAAGCTTGGCCAGATCCTGTTCGATGCGGGCCGGGTCGTTCGATTTTGTGAGGCCGAGGCGCCGGGAGAGACGGGTGACATGCGTGTCCACCACAACGCCTTCAGTGAGGCCGAAGGCATTCCCGAGCACGACGTTCGCCGTCTTGCGTCCGACCCCGGGCAGGGCGGCAAGTTCCTCCAGCGATCCGGGCACCGCGCCGCCGTGCCTTGAGAGAAGCTGCGCGGCCATGTTCCGGATGTTCTTTGCCTTGTTCCGGAAGAATCCCGTGGAGTGGATGAGCGCTTCCAACTGCGGCAGCGGGATGTCCGCGAAATCCCGTGCGGAACGGCACCGCCGGAACAGCTCTTTGGTGACGAGGTTCACGCGCTTGTCCGTGCACTGGGCGGACAGGATCGTTGCCACGAGAAGTTCCAGCGGATTGCCGAAAACGAGCTCGCAGTGCGCGTCCGGGTAAATCTCCGGAAGGCGGTGGAGCAGCTCCCTTGCCCGGCCGCTCCGGTTCACGGAGCGCCCAGCGCCGCCAGCCGTTCCTTGGCCTTCGGCGCGTAGGGGCTGTCCGGGAAATCTTTGGCAAGCTGCTTGTAGAACGCCTTGGCGCGCTCCAGTTGCTGCGCCTTGAATTTTGCGTCCTTCGGATCGGTGCTGGCGTTCGCCTGCTCCTCAAGCAGTTGGCTGGCCTGCCAGAGGCCCTCGGTTGCAGCCAGGGGAACGCCGGAAAACAACTGCGCGATCTTCGCATAAAAATCGATCGCCTTGCCGCGGAAATCGGCTTTTTGTTTGGGGTCGGTGGAGGCGTCGGACTTCTGCTTCATGATGGAGCCGTCGAGGAGGAACGCGTTCGCGCGGAGCTCCGCGCTCCCGTTCTGCGCGCGGATGATCGCGCCGAGCAATTCGACAGCCTCATCCAGCTTGCCTTCGGCGGCCAGCGATTGGGCGATGCCATAGTCCGCCTCGAGAACTTTCGGCGACCACGGATACAGCGTCTTCAGCTGCTTGAAGAGCTTGCCCGCCTCGGCGGTTTGCTTGCTTTCCTGGGCGACACGGCCGAGGCCGAAGATCGAAATCGCCTGCGCCTCCTGGATCGCCGGAGGGGCGGTGGTGGCGGAGGTGCCCGGCGGGTTCTGGAAATCTGTTGAGAGCTTCTTGAAGACCGCGCTCGCCTGATCGGTTTTTTTGTCGTCCACGAGGGCGAGGCCGTAAATATCGAGATCCTTCGAGGAGTAGATCACCGCGGGATCATAGGCTTCGTTCATCTTCGCAAGCGCCCGCGCCTTGTCTTTCGCTGAGATGAAGCCGGCGAGCGCGAAGAGGATTTTGCTCTTCGCTCCGGCGTCGGGCGCCTTCTCGGCAAGCTGCTGGAAATATTCCTCGACCTGCGCGTCCGTCTTCAGCTCCGCGCGGAGGAGCATGCGCTGGCACTCCATGAGCGACTGGAGGCCGAGCGCGAGATCCGGGCTGGAGGGATATTTGGACAGCATCTCCTCCGAGGTTGTGACGGAGGTTTGGACGGCATCCTTCCACTTCGCCTTGTCCTCGTCGTTGAGGGACGAGTAGTTCGCGGCCAGCCGGTCGGCGGCAGCCCGTTGAAACTCCGCGATCTTGTTGAGCGCTTCGGCCGCCTTGGGGTTCTCGGGGTATCCCTGCACGAACTCCAGGTAGGTGGCGATCGCCTCCTCCGGCTTGGCCGCGCTCGCAGCATTCTGCCCGATGGAGTTGAAGGCAGAGTAAATCAGGGCGTCCTGGGGGTATTTTTTGATAAACTGGCGCATCAACTTGTTGACCTCCTCAACATTCTGCGTCGTCGCCGCGAGCTGGGCGCGGATGAAATAGGTTTGGGGAGCCGCCGGACTGTCCGGATATTTTTCCGCGAGTGTGACGAGAGTGGCTGCGCCCTCGTCTTTTTTTCCGGTGGTGATCTGGGCTGCGCCGAGGTAGTAGAGAGCCGGCGGGAGCAACTGGGGGTTCTGGCTCGACTTGATGAAGGCATCCCAGAGCGGAATCGCCCCCGCATTGTCCCCTTTCTGCTGGGTGGAAAACGCGATCCAGAAATCCGCGTCGGCCGCCTGCGGGGTGCCGGGGAACTTGTCCTTCACGATCTTGTAATTCGCGATCGCATCGTCCCATTTCCCGGTGTCTTTGTTGATGCCGGCCAGTCCGTATTGGGCGACGACCGCCACGTCGGGCGACGGGTTCTTGGCGAGGTAGCTCTGGAACGTCTTCAGCGCCTCCTCGTAATTTTTCAACCCCGCCTGGGCCTGCGCCTTGCTGACGACGGACAGCCCGACCACTCGGCCTTTGGGATACCGGGTGACGGATTCGACAAAATACTTGATCGCCTCGGTCGGGTTGCCTAGGCCCAGATACATGTTCCCCATCGCGAGCGGCAGGCTCTCGGCGATGGCGGGGTTGTCTTTGTAGGTGGTGGTGAACTGCTGGTAGCCGGACAGCGCCTTCTCCACGGCATTCTGGATCACGTATCCCATCGTCTTGTAGTAAAGCGAACGCATCTTCTCGTCGTCCGAGGAGAGAAACGGCCCCACGTGGGTGATGAGGACCCTCGACTCGTTGTATTTCTGCGCGTTGAAAAAGATTTCCCCCATCTTGAGCATCGCCGTTGCAATCTGGTCCGGCTTGGCGCTGATCTCCGCGAACTTCCTGAGCTCGCGCTCGTTGTCCTTGTCGAGCTGCTTCTTCAGCGCCGCATCTTTCGCGAGCAGCGCGTTGCGTTTCAGCCCGGGGAACGCCTTGATCTTCTGCTGCTGGAGCGCGATGATTTCCTCTTTCGGGAGAATCGACTGGTAGGCCGAGAGCGCCTGCTCGTAGAGCGCGGCCCGTTCGGCCTCCGGGCTGAACGCCGCGCGGGTGAAGAGGATCTCGCCGATCTGAAAGTAGGCGTCGTTGATGAGGGCGATGTCTTTTTTCTCGGCGATGATCTGCCGGAGGATGTCCTCCGCCTTTTTGAGCTGGTCCATCCCTGTGGCTTTGTCCCCGCCGTCCTTCATCAGTTCCTTGCTTCCGATCGTGGCGAGAGCGAGCGAGAGGAGGTTTTTGCTGGTCGGCAGGGTTCCGCTGCCGGGAAAATTTTTGATGTTCGACTGCATGTCCTCGACGACTTTGTCGAAATTCCCGATTTGGAAATTGTCCACCGCGCGCCCGTAGGTGGAGGATTCCACGTCCGGCGACTGGGGATACTTCGCGATAAAGTCCGTGAATTTTGCGATGGCCTCCTCGAACGCCTGCTTCCGCTTGGGATCCGTCGCGGCCAGCGCCGAGGCTTTGGAGGAGAGGATCTGAGGAAGGAAGCTGCTCCCGGCCTGCGCCAGATCGGGGGCCAGCCCCGGAAACGAAATGGCCTTGTTCAGCGTGGCCAGCGACTGGTCGTATTGGCCGAGAAAATACTGCGAGAACGCGAGCTGGACTGTGGCGACCTGAAAGACCGGATCCGTCGGGTAATCCTTGAGCAGCTTTTCATACGCGGCTGCGGCTGCCGGGTAGTCGCCTGAAGAATACAGGTTGTAGGCGACCTCGTTGGCCGCCGCTGCGCCGGGCGACTGCGCCCGGAGCGGATGGGGAAATAAAGCTGCGGTCAGGACGACGATGGCGAGACGGACGGGGAGCGCTTTCATGAAAGGACCCACATTCATAATGGAGACCGGCCGACGTTTCCAACGTAAAATTGCATATACCGAAAGCCAGGGCAGCACGAAAACCGCCTAGCGCAGAAAATCGCGGCGATCTGCAGGGCCACTTCCGCACCAAAGGCCGTGAGAAAGCCCTCCGGGAAATATCAACCATTTCAACATGGCCGTTTTCACCTGCACGCTTGACAGGTTGTCTTGATGGATACTTCACAGATGGGATACACGAGCACCGCCCAATATGAAACGATCATCCAGCGGCACATCCGCTCCGGTCGCGCATCGAACAAAAGCGAGGTCATTCATCAGGCGCTGGCTTTGAGCGATGAAGCCGAGGTGGTGATCAGCCAATTCAAGCGTGAGATCGAGGCCAGTTTCGCCGCCCATGGAACCTCACAGGCTCGGCACCTGATCTGGTTGCCAGAACTTGCCCGACGGGTGGCGGTGGTTTGCACTGTATTCAACGGAGGAACAGATCCAGTCATTCCCGCCGACGCTGCAACCGCCGCCGTTTTAGAGCATTTTAAACAATAATGTGGCCGCTGATTTGCGAGCGCCGGGGATTGCA
>JBAWVC010000062.1:0-12263 GCA_037147455.1 Verrucomicrobiota bacterium
ACGAACTGCTGGACGCTGTTCGTCTCGTTGATCTGCACCAGGGTGTTGAGGGGGTCCTGAGAGTTGAAGGCGACGAACCAGATCCGCGCGGCCTGCGCGCCCTGGGAAAAAATGTTCATGCGTGTGAAAAGCACATACTCGCCGGACTCGGGCACGGGAAATTCGAAACGCCCGCTGGCGTCGGTGGTCGTGCTCGCGGCGGACGCGGGGAGGCCGGCGGTGTAGAACTCGTTGCCGTCCACGCTGGTTCCGGCAGGGATCCGCGAGACTTCCGCGGCCCGGTTTTCCAGGTAGGCCGCAATGACCTTCCGCGGGAAGAGGAAGACCTGGATGCCCGGCATGGCGACCCGCTTCCCTCCTTCGCCGCGGATCACGATGCTGCCCCGGACGAGGCCGGGTTCCGCCACCTCGCGGGACACAAAGAGGAGCCGCTGGTTCTCCTTTTCCTTTTCGGCAAGCTTTTTTCCCTGCTCCTCGATCTGGGTGGCTTTTTGCTGGAGTTCGACGTAGAGGCCGGCGATCCAGAACCCGGCTCCGATCAAGACCGACAACGCCAGCAGGAATGCGATCCACCCTGAGAGGAGGACCGGCCGGTTCCGCTTGGAACGTTCTCCGCGTCCTCTGTAGCTGTTATCGGAGGGCTTGCTTTCGCGCACGCGGCCTGGCTTGTATTTCGGCGCTTCGGTCTTCTCGAGGAATTTTGGCAGCGGAGTCCATTCCGGGCAGGCTTCGCTGTAGCACATATCGCTTTCGAGGAAGACGCCGGATTCTATCAGGGTGGAGAGTTGTTCCGGCGGGTATTGGCCGAGGACTCTTCCTTCGCGGGCGACATGGACCAGGCGGCTGCTCATGGGATTTCTGCATTTTCCACAAAATCCCGGCGCGATGCAACCCACTCCTTCGCTTCCTCGCGGGAGGTCAGCGAGCCTTCCAGTTGCCGGACCTGCACGGCATCGAGGACGCGCTTGAAAAGCGGGCCGGGCTTCCACCCCATCGAAATCAGGTCCTGCCCGGTCAGGATCGGCGGCGGGATCAGCGGCGCGCGCGAAAATTCCTCCTGCTTCGCAAGGAGAAAATCGTAGTTATCGATCAGCCCGTGCGACCCGAGGCAATCGACCCGGTGGAGCTCGAGCTCGTCTTCGATTGTCGGGCGGGCGAGAAATCGTTTGAGCGTCGCGACCCGCATGTGCTGGACGTCTTTGAAGGCCATGTGGTTTTTGACTGCGGCCACCGTCGCCTCGGCCTGCGCGTTCGAAAACCGCAGCCGCTCGAAAATCTCCTCCGCCATCGCCGCTCCGACCGACTCGTGCCCGTTGAAGCGGATCCTGCCGGTCTCGTCGACCTGGGCCGCCGGCGGCTTGCCGATGTCGTGGAGCAGCACGGAAAAGACCAGAGGGATCGAAACCGTCTCCGGCAGCAGCGACAGCATCAGCCGCGTGTGCACGAAGACGTCCCCCTCGGGATGAAACTCCGGGGGCTGCTCGCATCCCTTCATTTTTGTCACCTCGGGCAGGAGAACCTCCAGCAACCCGGACTCGTCGAGCAGGTCGAAGCCGCGGACCCGGGACGGATGCACAAAAATTTTCACCAGCTCGTCGCGGATTCGTTCGGCGCTCACTGCCAGGATTTCCGGCGCCATCTCGCGGAGCGCCGCCCAGGTCGCGGGGTCGATCCGGAACCCCAGCACGGCCGCAAACCGGACTCCCCGGAGAAGCCGCAGCTTGTCCTCCCGGAACCGGTCGCCCGGCTCGCCGATGCAGCGGATGATCTCCGCTTTCAAATCGGCCTCGCCACCGACGTAATCGAGAACTTCTTTTTCGACCGGGTCATAGAAGAGCCCGTTGACGGTAAAGTCCCGCCGCCGCGCGTCGCCCTCGGCCGTGGTGAACGTCACCGACTCCGGGCGCCGCCCGTCGATATAGGCCCCGTCGGCTCGAAACGTCGCCACCTGGAACTCCGCGCCGTCTTCCAGCACGACGATCACTCCGAACTGCGCGCCTACGGCAACAGTCCTCGGGAATAGCTTTTGGACCTCCCCGGGGCGCGCGCTGGTGGCCACATCGAAATCGTGGGCCTCGCGCCCGAGCAGATGGTCGCGCACGCATCCGCCTGCGAAGAATGCCTCGTGCCCCGCGTCACGCAGACGCCGGACAATCCGCGTGGCGGTGGCTTCCATTACTTGACTGCGGCCCAGACGCGGTGGACATCGTCGTGGTCCTCCAGCGCCTGGAGGAACTCGCCCGCATCGGCCCGCTGCTCGTCCGTCAGCGCAGGAAACTGCTTCGCCACATACCCGAGCTCGCTGGTCACGACGGTCCAGCCGTTTTGCGAAAGCCATTTCGAGACGGCTGCGGTCGCCGTGCGCTCGGTGAGAAACCGGGCTCCGGCCGCCCCCTCCGGAATGTCGTCGTTGTCCGCGTGGGCGAGGGGGATCACGTCGTTCGCCCCGGCTTCGATCGCCGCCGCCTCGAGGTCGGTGGCCGCGTCCGGGCAGTGCGCCTCGACGATCCCCACGTGGTCGAACAAAAATTTATTGCTCCCCGGGGTCCCGAGCTGGCCCCTTTTGAAGAGCACCCGGATTTCCGGGGCCGTGCGGTTGTTGTTGTCCGTGAGCACCTCGACGATGATCGGGACCTTGTGGGGGGCGTAGCCTTCGAAGACCAGGTGGTCGAGCACGAGCTTTTCCCCGCCGATCCCCGCGCCCTTCTTGATCGCCCGCTCGATGGCATCCCGCGTCACCGAGGCCCGCCGCGCCTTTTCCACCACCGCAAAAAGCCGGGCGTTGCTCTCGATATCCGGCCCCCCCAGCTTCGCGGCGACCATCATTTCCTTTACCAGTTTGCCGACGACCTGGCCCTTCTTCAGGTTCGCGACCTCGCGCTTTGCGTGCAACCACTGTCTTCCCATAGTGGGAAAAAGCCTACCCGCTGATCTGCATGGCGTCCATCCTTCAATGCGGTTGCGTTCCTCCTTGCCAAGCGGCTCCATCCCATTATCCTTTCCGGCCTCTATCTATGAATATCAGCGACTTTTTGATCTTGGCCCAAGCTGCGGCACCGGCGGCGCCGCAGCAGAACCTGCTCGTGACGATGATGCCGTTGGTTTTTATCTTCATTATTTTCTACTTCCTCCTCATCCGCCCGCAGCAGAAGAAGCAGAAGGATCACGAGAAGCTCGTCCAGGCGGTGAAGACCGGCGACCAAGTGGTCACGAGCGCCGGCATCCACGGCACGGTCTCCAACGTGAAGGACAAGACGGTCATCATCAAAATCGCGGACAACGTGAAGGTCGAGTTCGACCGGTCAGCGATCGCCGTCGTGGAAAAGCCCGCCTCCACCACCTGATTTCCCCATCCGGCCCCGGCGGCCGCACCACCCACCTCGATTCATGACACCTGTCTTCACCTTCCTCTTCGGCCTGGCTCTGCTTTTGCTCTTCGGCTGGTATTTTGCCACCGAGCTTTCCGAGCGCAAACGATGGATCGGCCTCGTCCTGACCGTCCTCCTCACGGCATTCTGCGTGGAGCAGGTCTGGCCGCCGATGGATGTCAAAAACGCTGCCGGGCAGGTCGTCGTTCCCGGGAAAATCCGCCTCGGTCTCGACCTCCAGGGCGGGACCTCGTTCCTCATCCGCCTGATTCCCCAGACCGAAACCGGGATCACCAAGGACCTTCTGGACCAGGCGGTGGAGGTCATCCGCAAGCGGGTCGACCAATTCGGGGTCAGCGAGCCGGTGATCAGCCCGCAGGGCAAAGACCAGATCCTCGTCCAGATCGCCGGGCTCGATACCAAGCAGATCGAAGAGGCCAGGGGGCAGCTCCAGAAAGTCGCCAAGCTCGAATTTGCGATGGTCGATCCGGGCGGGGATGCCCGCGTGGCAAAAATTCAGGCCGGCGAGGAAATCATGCCTCCCGCCTACATCATCAAGCCCTACAAGCTGAAGAAGGATTCCAAGGATCCCAAGGATATCACCCAGATCCTGATCACCCGGCGGCCCGCGCTCACCGGCGAGCACGTCGCCCGCGCGTTCCCGTTTTTTGACCAGCAGGGCTACGGGGTTTCCCTCGAGCTCGACGCCGAGGGGGCGAAGATTTTCGACGAGGTGGCCGCGCAGCACAAAGGCCACCAGATGGCGATCATTCTGGACGGTGAGGTCCTCTCGGCGCCGGTCCTGCAGAGCGACCACTATTTCGGGCGCGCCCAGATCACCGGCCACTTCTCCGACAAGGAGGCCCGCGAGCTCGCCAGTGCGCTCGAAAACCCGCTGCGCGTGCCGGTGCAGATCGAGGAAACCCGGAGCGTCTCCCCGACCCTGGGCGAGGACTCTGTGCGAAGCGGCGTGGTGGCCGGGCTCGTCGGCCTTGTGCTCGTGATGTTCTTCGTGATGATTTACTACCGCTTCGCCGGGCTGGTGGCGATCTTCGGGCTGCTGATCAACATCGTAATCCTCTTCGGCCTGATGGCGATGTTCCACTTCACCCTCACCCTCCCCGGTATCGCGGGCATCATCCTCACGATCGGCATGGCGGTGGATGCGAACGTCCTCATCTACGAGCGGCTCCGCGAAGAGCTGGCGGCCGGCAAGTCCTTTGCCGCCGCGCTCAACGGGGCCTACGACAAGGCGTTCAGTGCGATTTTTGACGCGAACGCCACCACCCTCATCACCGCCGTCATCCTCTTCTGGCAGGCCACCGGCTCGGTGAAGGGGTTCGCCGTCACCCTGACCCTCGGCATCATCGCATCGATGTTTTCCGCCCTCCTGATCACCCGCACCGCGTTCCGCTGGATGATCGACAAGGGGATCCTCAAAAACCTCACCATGCTGGACCTCATCCCGAAGAGGAAGTTCGACTTTCTCGGCAAGCGCTGGGCGGCGGCCGTGTTTTCGCTGGTCCTGATCGGGGGGTCGATCGGGGTCTTCGCGCTCCGCGGGGAAGGCAATTTCGGGATTGATTTCCTGGGCGGAGACCTGCTGATCGTGGACTCCGCGCAGCCGGTGACTGTCGCCGAGGCGCGCAAGGCCGTCGATAATCCGGATGTGGTGATCCAGTTCGAGCACGAGGGCATGAAAGACCTTCTGACTTTCCGCAGCGCACAGGGCTCTTCGGGGGCGATTGTCGCCAAATTGAAGGAGGCGTTCCCCGACCGCGGGATCACGGCCATCGGGCAGGATACGGTCGGCGCCCAGATCGGCATGGAATTTGCCAAGCGCGCGCTTTGGGCGCTCGGGTTGGGAATGGTGGGGATCCTGATCTACGTGACCCTGCGCTTCGAGTTTTCGTTTGCCCTCGGGGCCCTGGTGGCGCTGATTCACGACGTGGTTATCACGCTCGGGATATTTTCCCTGATCGGCGGCGAGCTCTCGCTGGTGATGGTGGGCGCGGTTCTGACGATTGCCGGATACTCGATCAACGACACGATCGTCATCTACGACCGCATCCGCGAGGGCCTGATGCAGGGGGCGCGCGGGTCGATCCAGACGCTGATGAACAACAGCATCAATGAAACGCTTGGCCGCACAATCCTCACTGGGGGGAGCACCCTCCTCTCTGTCGGCGCCCTGTATTTCTTCGGTGGCGCCGTGCTGAGGGATTTCTCCTTCGCGATTCTCGTCGGCATCGGCATCGGCACCTACTCGTCGGTTTTCATTGCGGCCCCGATCGTGCTCTGGGCTTCGAAACTGCGCGGGAAGAGCGTCCGCCGCGAAGTTCTCGAGAGCGAAGCCCTCAAGCAGGGCTGACAGGAATCCGGGCCTTCCCCTTTGTGACGAAATTGTAACAATTCGGTTTTTGAACCCCCGCCGTGCGGACCTAATCTGGCCGCTTCACCAGCATTCATGAACTTCACAAAACTCGTCCTCGTCGTGGGATCGGCCGTTGCCGGCCTCGCATCCCAGTCCTCCGCCCAACAACTTTCCGGTGCCGGTGCCACATTTCCCGCGCCGCTCTACCAACGGTGGGGGGTGGAATACAATAAAGCCCATCCCGACGTGCAGGTGAACTACCAGTCGGTCGGCAGCGGGGCCGGCGTGAAAAATTTCACGGCCGGCGTGGTGGACTTCGGCGCGAGCGACGCCGCGATGAGCGACGCCGAGATCGCGAAGGTCGCCAAAGGGGTGGTGATGATCCCGGCGACGGCCGGCGAGATTGTTTACGCCTACAACCTGCCCGGTGTTTCGAACCTGAACCTCTCGCGCGAAGCCATGGCAGGGATCTACCTCGGGACGGTCACGAAGTGGAACGACCCGGCCATCGCGAAGGCCAACCCGGGCACCAAGCTTCCCGAACTCCCGATCCAAGTCGCGTATCGTTCGGACGGCAGCGGCACGACCTACGTGTTCACCCAGCACCTCTCCGCGATCAGCAAGGACTTCAATGACAAGATCGGAACCGACAAGTCTGTCACTTTCCCCGTGGGTGTCGGCGGAAAAGGCAACGAAGGCGTCACCGCGCTCGTCAAACAATCGCCCGGCGCCGTCGGCTACGTCGAATACGGCTACGCCAAAGGCAACGGCCTCTCGATGGCGAACCTCGAAAACAAATCCGGAAAGTTTGTTGCGCCCGGCATCCAGAGCGGCGCTTCGACCCTCGCCAACGTCAAGCTTCCTGAAAACCTCCGCATCTGGCCGGTCGATCCCGAAGGGGCCACCGATTATCCGATCGCGAGCTTCACCTGGCTTCTGCTCTACAAGAAATACGATGATGCCGCGAAGCTCAAAGCCCTCAAGGACTTTGTGGCTTACGGGTTGACCGCCGGCCAGGGCCTCTCCGAGGAACTCGGCTACATCCCGCTTCCCGCTCCGGTCGTCGAGAAGGCGCAGGCCGCCCTCGCGACCGTCCAATAACTCAACGAGCAAGCGTGTGTCCGACCGAGATCCAAATTCCCGCGCGATCGCGGAGATCCGTTTGGGTCCGGACCTGTTTCACCTCCTGTGCTGGGTGGCTTCGGCGGCGGCCGTGGCCACCCTTGGGCTGATCGTCTACGAGATCGTCTTCGGCGCGTGGCCGGCGATCCAGAAATTCGGCCTGGGGTTTCTCACCAGCTCCTCGTGGGTGCCGAACCGCGAGGTCTTCGGCGTGCTCCCGTTTATTATCGGGACTGCGGCGAGCTCGCTGATCGCTATCCTCTTCGCCTTTCCGCTCGGCCTCGCGATCGCGATTTTTCTCAGCGAGAATTTCCTGCCGCTTCCCGCGAGGCAGGCGGTGCGGTTCGTGGTCGAGATGCTCGCGGCGATCCCCAGCGTCGTCTATGGGCTCTGGGGGATATTTGTCGTCATCCCGCTCGTGAAAATTTTTGGCACGTGGGCAGTTTCGGTTTTTCACGGGGTCCCCGTTTTGGAGACCCTGTTTGCTCCGCCCGCCTACGGCAACTCGATGCTGACGGCGAGCATCGTCCTCGCGCTGATGATCCTGCCGACGCTGACGGCGATTTCGCGCAATTCCCTGACCGCCGTCCCGAAGACGCTGCGGGAGGGGGCTTACGCGCTGGGGGCAACGCGCTGGGAGGCGATCCTGGGTGTCATCCTCCCGACCGCGGCCCCGGGAGTTGTCGCGGCGACGATCCTCGCGCTCGGCCGCGCGATGGGCGAGACGATGGCCGTCGCCATGCTCATCGGAAACAGCTCCCGCCTGTCATGGTCGCTCCTCTCGCCCGGCGGCACGCTGGCTGGGCTGCTGGCCAACCAGTTCGGCGAAGCCGAGGGCATGCAGGTCAGCTCACTGATGTTCGCCGCGCTGATCCTCGTCGTGATCACTCTCCTCGTGAATCTCCTCGGGGAAGCGGTCCTGCGCTACACCCAAAAACAAACGGCGGGGATCAACTGAACCGATGGACACGATCACCACCCACGCGCCGGATTTTTTTACCGACAACCAGGCCGGATCCACAAAACTGATCTCCCGTTCGCTCTGGAACCGTGTCCTCAGCTTTCTCTGCGTCGGGCTTTCGCTCCTGACCCTGATCCCGCTGGTCTCGATTGTTTATCTGGTTCTGAAAAATGGCCTGCCGCTCCTGAGAGGGAGCGTTTTCACCGGGCTTCCCCCTGCGGCAGGAATGGCCGGCGGGGGCTTTGGCAATGCGGCGCTTGGAACATTGGTCATGGTCGGGCTCGGGCTTGCGATGTCCGCCCCGGTCGGGATTCTCTCGGCGATCTACATCAACGAATACGCGCCAACCAGCCGCATGGCCCAGGCGGTGAGGATCGTCGCCAAACTTCTCACCGGCATCCCCTCGATCATCTGCGGCGTATTTGCTTTTGCAGCCGTCGTCGCGACCACCGGCCGCTTCTCCGCCTACGCCGGCGGGGTGGCGTTGGCCGTGCTCATGCTCCCGACGATCCTCCTCACATCCGAGCAGGCCTTGCTTGGAGTTCAGAGCGCTTTCCGCGAGGCCTCCTACGGACTGGGGGCCACAAGGTTTCAGACAATTGTCCGGATCGTGCTCCCGGATGCCCTGCCGGCCATCATGACCGGGATCATGCTGGCCGTGGCCCGCGCGGCCGGGGAGACCGCCCCGCTGATCTTCACCGCCCTCTTCAGCCAGTTCTGGGCAAAGTCCCTCTCCGAGCCGACCGCTTCGCTCTCGGTCCTCATCTACAATTTCTCGACCGTCCCGTTCCCGCACCAGGTGCAGATGGCCTGGACAGCCTCGCTCGTCCTCGTCGCGTTTGTCACGCTGGCCAACATCACCGCCCAGCTCGCGTTTTCAAAAAAGCACTAGCCATTCCGCCCGCCCCATGGAACATCCACCGATATGATGACCGAAGCCGCCACCAACTCCGTTGAGGCCCAACACGCGGCCCCGGGCCGCGCGGACTTCCTGACCGTGCGCGAGTTCGATTTTTTCTACGGAAAAAAGCAGGCGCTGTTCGACATCCACATGGACATCCCGGAGAAGCAGGTGACCGCGTTCATCGGGCCGTCAGGGTGTGGAAAAACAACGCTGCTGCGGAATTTCAACCGCATGAACGAGCTCATCGACGGCATCAGCCACTCGGGGGACATCCGGCTTCTCGGGCAGAGCATTTTTGACCGGAGCGTCGAGGTCATCGCGCTCCGCCGGAGCATCGGCATGGTCTTCCAGAAATCCAACCCGTTTCCAAAATCCATCTACGAGAACGTGGTCTATGGCCTGCGGATCGGCGGGGTGAACAAAAAGAGCGTGCTGGACGAGGCGGTCGAGCGCAGCCTGCGCGCGGCAGCGCTCTGGGACGAAGCGAAAGACCGCCTGCACGAGAGCGCACTCGGGCTTTCCGGCGGCCAGATGCAGCGGCTCTGCATCGCCCGCGCGATCGCCAGCCGGCCAAAAGTCCTTCTCATGGACGAGCCCTGCTCGGCGCTCGACCCGATCGCCACCGTCAAGGTCGAGGAGCTCATCCACGAGCTCAAACAGGAATTCACCATCGTCATCGTCACCCACAACATGCAGCAGGCCACGCGGTGCTCGGACAAAACCGCGTTCTTCTACCTCGGCCGCCTCATCGAATTCGCCGAGACCCAAAAAATCTTCTCGACCCCCGCTCAAAAGCAGACCGAGGACTACATCACCGGACGCTTCGGGTGAGCGCCCTTTATCTAAGGCCCAACGGGGCTCACCGAATCTATGCCTGACCAAGCCTACCGTCCCCGCGCATCTGCCGACGAAACCCGGATTCTCCGTGATCTTGCGCGCCGAAAGGCGGAGATTCTCGCCGACCCCGTTGTCGCCGGGCGCGTCCGGCTTTGGAAAAAGCACAATGCCCTCGCCCAGGAACGCCCGATGCTCCTCGTTTTTCCCGAGGGCGGATGGCAGGACCTCATTCCGGCTGACGACAGCCTCCGGTGCCGCTGCGCGGATCCGCTCCTCCGGGGAATCGAGCAGGAGATCCGCATGGAACTTTACGCGTTCGAGCATTTCGACACCGACAATGTTCCCGCCCCGTCGATCTGCGTGCCGAAAGCAATCAGCGACACCGGATGGGGTGTCGAAACCCGCTGGGAGAGGAGCGGGGAGGAGCGCGGGGCCAAGCGGTTCGACCCGGTCATCGCCCGGGAATCGGACCTCGACAAATTGCGCTTCCCGGAACTCGTCCACGACGGGGAAACATCGCAGCGGCGGCTTGAAGCCGTTCAGGAAATTTTTGACGGCCTCCTCCCGGTCGAGCTTGTCGGCCTCAAGCATGTCAGCTTCCACCTCTTCAACCAGTGGACGGCCCTTCGCGGCCTCGAGGAAGTGCTCATGGACATGATCGCCGAACCGGAGTTCACCCACCGCGCGATCTCGTTCCTCGCCGAAGGCCACCGCCGGCTTCTCGAACAACACGAGCGGATGGGGCTGCTCGATTTCAACCACGACAACACCTACCACTCGACCGGGGGAAACGGCTGGCTCGAAGCCTGCCCCGGACCCGCACCCGCGCCGGGGCAGCCAGCGACCCGCGCCCAGATGTTCGCGTCCGCCGAGGCGCAGGAACTGACGGGGGTGTCTCCCGCGATGCACGAGGAGTTCGCGCTCCGCTACGAAAAGGAACTCCTCGAACCGTTCGCGCTGACCGGCTACGGCTGCTGCGAGGATATCACCGGCAAGTGCGGCCTCGTGCTCGAGGTGCCGCACCTCCGGCGGATCTCGATCTCTCCCTTCACCAATGTCGCCCGTTCCGCGCCGCAGATCGGGAAACGCGCGATCTATTCCTGGAAACCCAGGCCGACCGACCTCGTCGGGAGATTCGACCCCGGCCGCATCCGCTCCTACCTGCGCGAAAACCTCGCGATTTGCCGGAACGCCGGATGCCATGTCGAGGTCATCCTTAAAGACACCCACACCTGCGAGGGCCGCCCCGAGCGATTCGACGACTGGTGCCGGATCGCCCGCGAGGAAATCCACGGCCTCTGACCGCTGACCCTGTCAGGATGCCTCCCTCCAGGCATCCAGCGCGGCGGCGTTTCCGAGGCTGTCCGCCCACGACATGTGTGGCGACTCCAATCCGGGAAGCGCCTGCGCGACGGCGTCCGCTTCCAGCGCGTATTTGTGTGTGGACCCGGAGGCCGGTTCGACGGTCACGTTGTCTCCGCGATGGATTTCGATCTCTCCCGGCGGACTCATGAAATACGGGGCCCGGATCCTGCCCTCCTCGCCGAAAACAACCAGATCGTGGCCTTTGGTAAGACCGATGCCGCAAAAAATCTGGGCGAGCAGGCCGTCCGAAAATTCCAGGGTCGCAGCGGCGAAGGAATCCACTCCGGTGGAGGTTTGCACGGTGGCTCCGAGCACGCGCGAGGGGTTTTCAAATGGCTTTCCCGAGGCGGCCCCGGCAACCATCCGGGCGACGGACATCGTGTAACATCCCACATCCAGAATCCCCCCGCCTCCGAGCTCTTTGTTGAAAAGACGCTTCGCGGGATCGAACGCGGCCGCGAAGGAAAACGAAGCCTCGATCATGCGGGCCCTGCCCACCGCTCCGCTCCGCACCAGATCAGCAATCCGGGTAGTGCGCGGATGGCATTTATACATGAAGGCCTCCATCAGAAAAACGCCCGCGCGCCGCGCCTCATCGACCATCGCCGACGCCTCGGCATGCGTCATCGCAAGCGGCTTTTCGCAGAGGATATGCTTGCCGGCGCGCGCCGCCGCGCAGGCCCACTCCGCATGGAACGGATGTGGCGTGGAGATGTAAACCGCATCCACTTCCGGATCCGCCAGCAGCGAGGGATAATCACCATGCGCCCGGACCCCGCCAAACCTCGCCGCAAACTCCCGCGCGCCCCCGGCTGTCCGGCTCGCCACCGCCACCAGCCGGCCGGTCTGCGAAAACGGCAGCTCCTCCGCGAACGTGCCGGCGATCTTCCCGGTTCCAAGAATCCCCCATCGCACAATAGATTTCATCCATCCTTTCTGGCGTGCTCCCGCCTTAAAAACAAGGGGAGATCCTGCCAGGGGTCTTTACGGGTTCCCCTGTTCCGTTTGAAGCGGGCGGTTATTTTTCCCGTGGCCGCAGGGCGAAGATCACATGGGGGATGATCATGCTGACGACGAACGAGCCGAGGAGGATTTCCACGTAGTGGGATTCGTCCGAGCCCGTGACGCTGGTCGGGGGCAAGAAAGAGATGACCATCGACAGTATGACCATGAGCAGGCCCGCGCCGGCGACGATAAATCCGCCCGCTTTGCCGCCGGGGATGTTGTAGGCCCGCGCGACGTCGGCCCGCTTGGTTTTGAGAACGAAGTAGGCGAGGAAGAGGAGGATATACATCGCGAGGTAGGTCACGACGGTGAGCGCCATGGCGAGCA
>JBAWVC010000063.1:0-12263 GCA_037147455.1 Verrucomicrobiota bacterium
GGATCTCGAGGCTGAGCGGGTCGAGGATTTCTTTTTGGATCACGCGCTTGAGCGGGCGGGCGCCGTAGGCCGGGTCGTAGCCCTCTCGGGCGATCCGCGTCTTCGCGGCGTCGGTGAGCGTGAGCCGGATATTCTGCTTGGCGAGACGCTCGAGAAGCCGACTGAGCTGGATGTCCACGATCCGGGTGATCTGCTTTTCGTCGAGGCGGTCGAAGATGATCGTCTCGTCGATCCGGTTCAGGAACTCCGGGCGGAAGTGCCCGCGCAGGGCCTCCATCACGCGGCGGTTGCGCTCCTCGACGGCGAGATCCTCCATAATGAACTGGCTGCCGATGTTTGAGGTGAGGATGATGACGGTGTTCTTGAAATCGACCGTGCGGCCGTGCCCGTCGGTGATGCGGCCGTCATCGAGGACCTGGAGCAGGACGTTGAAGACATCGCCGTGGGCCTTTTCCACCTCGTCGAAAAGGACGACGCTGTAGGGTTTGCGCCGCACCGCCTCGCTGAGTTGGCCGCCCTCCTCGTATCCGACGTATCCCGGAGGCGCGCCGATCAGGCGGGCGACCGTGTGCTTTTCCATATATTCCGACATGTCGAGGCGGATGATCGATCCCTCGTCGTCGAAGAGAAATTCCGCGAGTGCCTTCGAGAGCTCGGTTTTGCCGACGCCGGTCGGGCCCAGAAATAGGAACGATCCGATCGGGCGATTTTCGTCCTGGAGCCCGGCGCGCGCACGGCGGACGGCATTCGAGACCGCCTTGATCGCCTGCTGCTGTCCGACGACGCGCTCCATGAGGCGCTCCTCCATTTTGACCAGCTTCGCCCGCTCGCCTTCCTGGAGGCGCGAGACCGGGATGCCGGTCCAACTCGCGACGACTTTGGCGATGTCCTCCT
The DNA here is from genome assembly GCA_037147455.1 of Verrucomicrobiota bacterium. GTDB lineage: Bacteria > Verrucomicrobiota > Verrucomicrobiia > Chthoniobacterales > Terrimicrobiaceae > QYQL01. The sequence continues at coordinate 895 of JBAWVC010000063.1, forward strand.
CGGTGACCTCCTCCTGGATCATCGTGTTTCCCTCCTGCTTGTGCGGGGACTCGTGCTGGCGCTGGAGCTCGGGGAGCCGCCCGTATTGGATCTCGCTCGCCCGCTGGAGATCGCCCTTGCGCTGGGCCTGCTCGAGCTCGGCCTTCAGCGCCTCGATCTCCTCGGCGACCTTGCGGGATTTTCCGTGCTCCTGCTTTTCCTTGAGCCAGCGGGCCTTGAGCTGGCCGGCCTCCTCCTTAATGTCGGCGAGTTCTTTTTCGATCTTGGAAAGCCGCTCGCGGCTGGAGGCGTCCTTTTCTTTTTTGAGCGCGGTGCGCTCCATTTCGAACTGCATGATCTGGCGTTCGAGCTGGTCGATCTCGGTCGGCATCGATTCGAGCTCGATCTTGAGCCGGGAAGCTGCTTCGTCAATGAGGTCGACCGCCTTGTCGGGCAGGAACCGGTCGCTGATGTAGCGCTGGCTGAGGATCGCCGCAGCCACGAGCGCGGCGTCCTGAATCCGGACGCCGTGGTGGACCTCGTAGCGTTCCTTGAGCCCGCGGAGGATCGCGATCGTGTCCTCGACGCTCGGCTCGTTGACCATCACCGGCTGGAAACGGCGTTCGAGGGCGGCGTCCTTTTCGATATACTTCCGGTATTCATCCAGCGTGGTCGCGCCGATCGTGCGGAGTTCGCCGCGCGCGAGCTGGGGCTTGAGGAGATTCGAGGCATCCATCGAACCCTCGGCGGCCCCCGCCCCGACGATCGTGTGAAGCTCGTCAATAAAGAGGATGACCTCGCCTTCGCTCGAGGTGACTTCCTTCAGGAACGCCTTGAGCCGATCCTCAAATTCTCCGCGGAATTTTGCGCCCGCCACCATCGCGCCGATGTCCATCGCGACGAGCCGCTTGTTTTTGAGCGACTCCGGCATATCTCCGCTCACGATCCGCCGCGCCAGGCCCTCGACGATCGCGGTCTTGCCGACGCCCGGCTCGCCGATGAGGACCGGGTTGTTTTTCGTGCGCCGCGAGAGGACCTGCATCGTTCGGCGGATTTCCTCGTCGCGGCCGATCACGGGGTCGATCTTCCCCTTCCGGGCCAGCTCGGTGAGGTCGCGGCCGTATTTTTCGAGCGTCTGGTATTTCCCCTCCGGGTCCTGGTCCGTCACCCGCTGGTTCCCGCGGACCTCGACGAGCGCCTTCATCAGCCGGTCGCGCGTGACACCGCTTTCCTTGAGGAGCTTGGCCGCAGACGAACCGGAGCCGATGAGCGCGATCAGATAATGCTCGGCGCTCAGGAACTCGTCCTTGAGCTTCGCCATCTCGCCCTCGGCGGAATCGAGCGTCTTGCGCAGCTCGTTCGAAAGCTGCGGCTGCGCGCCCCCGCGGGCTTTCGAAAATCCGGCGATCGCGTCTTCCAGCCGGGCTTCGAGAGTGGGAGCGGAAACCCCGAGCTTCTCCAGCAGCGGACGCGTCAGGCCACCGGCCTGTTCGACGAGCGCGAGCAGAAAGTGCTCGTTAGTGATTTCCGGGTTGTCATTCTTGGACGCGAGGTCGAGCGCTGCATTCAGCGCCTCCTGCATCTTGGCGGTGAACTTGTCGGGTCTCATGGAAGAGGGGGAAGCGTATCACGGCCGGCCTGGAATGACAACATTCGCACTTTGCAGGGCCAGCATGAATTCCCGATTATTGCCGGGACCGCAAAATTTTGAACATCCGGCTTGAACGCGGAGCGATCGCGCCCACACTTTCCACCATGCCCGCCATCATGGCAACCGCCACCGCAAATACGGCAACCCCGACCTTTGTCCGCCGGAGTGGGCCGGAGACCGAACCATGAACCCGGAGAACAACCTGACCGGCTCGATCCTGGTCTCCCACCCGTCGCTTCTCGACCCGCGGTTCCGCAGGACAGTTCTTTTCCTTTCCCACCACAGCGGGGACGAGGGGGCGACCGGGCTGGTGCTGAACCGCCCATTGGACCAGACGCTGTCCCAGCTTCCAGAATTGCCGGAGGTCCCGCTTTACTATGGGGGGCCGGTCGAGGCGGACCGCATCCTGCTCGCCAGCCTGCAGTGGAGGGACCATCCCACGGTGGTAGCGTTCCGGGCATTCGTCGGTCGGATGGGCGAAGAGATGATCGAAGAGGAATGGCTTCCCGGCCTCCGGGCGTTTGCCGGTTACGCCGGCTGGAGCCGGGGCCAACTGGAAGGGGAAATCGCGGAAAATGCCTGGATCGTCGTTCCCCCGACGCGCGAGATCGTCGAAATGGAGGCGCCCGACGAGATCTGGAAAAATATCATGAGATCGTCCGGCCCGCTGTTGCACCTGCTCTCGGAAGCCCCGGACCACCCGGAAAGAAATTGAGCGGGGCAGTGTTCCGTTTTCAGTATATTTCCAAAAAATGGCCTCAGTCGCGCTTGATTGTTGCCTGGCGGAGGAACTGCCGGACGAGGTATTCGTCCTTTTTTCGAGGGGTCAGCTCGACCCCGCTTGCGACATCGACCGCGCGGGGTCGCACAATCCGGATCGCCTGGCGCACGTTCTGCGTGTTCAGCCCCCCCGCAAGGAGGAATTGCTTTTCCGGGTGGGAGGCAACGAAGTCGCGGACGATATCCCAGTCCAGACGCTGTCCGGTTCCGCCATAAGCGTTGGCGGTCCATCCGTCGAAGAGAATATTTTGCGTCGGGAAGGAAAGCGAACCCGCAACAGCGTCCGGGCCGGAGACCCGGATCGCCTTGATCCAGCGCGAAAACCCGGCGCGCCCGCAGGCCTCTGGGCTTTCTTCGCCGTGAAACTGAATGAATTCAAAGCATCCGGCCGCCCGGATTTTTTCGAGCAATTCCTGCGTGGGGTTGACCACGACCGCCACCCGGTCCGCCGCGTCTCCGAGGTCGCGGATCCATGGAATCGAAGCGTCGGGGTCGATAGATCTCGAGGAGCCGGGGAAGAAATTAAACCCCAGGGCGTCCGCACCGGCAGACTGGCAGATGCGAGCATCCGCAAGGTTGGTGATGCCGCAGATTTTGACAGAGACCCCGCCGGAATCGAGGAAGCTCATGGAAGGCCCGGACAGGGCGTCATTCGAGGGTCCTGGCGACGGCCTTTTTTATGGCCGGATGGTGGGTGATGGCGTGGATCCTTCCGTCGCTGGTCCGGAAAAACGAGCTCAGGATCCAGCTCACCAGGCTGATGATGATCGCCCCGAAAAACGCGCTCCAGAATCCGGCCACCGAAAAAAAGGCCGGGATGATTTTGGAGACCAGCAGGAGGAGCAGGGCGTTCACCACGAATATGAACAGGCCCATCGTCACGATAATGAACGGCAGGCTCAGGAGCATCAATACCGGCCGGACAAACGCGTTGATGATTCCGAGAAGAAGGGAGGCCCCGAGGAGTGCCTCCACCGGATCGCACTTGATTCCCGGGACAAGCTTCGTGGCCACAAAGACGGCAATGGTGGTCACAAACCAGCGAATAACGAAAGCGGCCATGGGGGGATCGTATTTTATTGGGAAAAAAAATGAAGATTTATTTTGCCACCGCGGCCGTTTCGGTTGCACAAACAGATTCGCCATGTCCAAGAAAAAATCCGAAAAAGCAGGAAAAGAGAAAAAGCAGTCCGCAAAGAAGGTGCGCGCGAAAGCATTGCCGCCCGCCGCTGCTCCCGCCGCTGCCGGGGCAGTCGAAGTGAAAGAGGCAAAAAGCAAAACCCGGAAACCCAAGGCGGTCGCCATCAAGAAAACCTCCGGCACCGCAGCCATTTCGGGCGAGGCCATTGCCGTGCGGGCGTATTTCATCGCCGAGCGCCGCCACAAAATGGGCTGGCACGGGGACTCGACCGGCGACTGGGTCGAGGCCGAGCGCCAGCTCAAGGCCGAAGCTGCCAGGAAAAAATAGCTCCGCTTTCGATCAAGGAGACGAGCAACGGGGGGAATCGACGGACGGCTCGGCGAGCCATCCCTACCAAAAATCGGTAGGGGCACATCGCCGAGGTGCCCGACTTTTTATACCTGTCCCGCTGTGCGTTTGCTCTTACTGCGCGCCGAGAAAATCTGCCGTCCGGTTGAGGGTCGCGGATTTTTCCGCCGTGAGCTTCTCCCCGAGCGTGGTCAGCTCCCGCACGTTTCTGTCCGAGCTGTCGTCCGCAGGCAGGGCATTTGTTGGCAGCGGGATGTCGAGCCGGATGTAGGCCGCCAAGGGACCGGTTCCGAACCGGTGCAAGGTGGAGGTGATTTGCGCTGTTGCAAGCTGCGAGGCTTCGGCGGCGAAGCGCACAATTTCCTCAGGATCGCCTGTCTTTCTCCATCCGGCGGCGGCCGCATCCGTCGCCGCGGGCGGGACCCCAGCCCCCAAGCTGATCACCACGCACTGTTTGCCCGGATACCGCAGCAGGGCTTCGCTCAGAGCGAGGAGCGACGGGTTGCTGGCGTAGATGCCGGCTCCGATGAGCGTCTCGGTCTGGTCGCGGGCGGAATTTGTGATTTTTGAGGGCGCGGAGTCGGCCGGGTTGCATGTGGCGGCGGTCACGGCGTCGGCCAGAAAATAATCTCCCGCCTCGGTGATCCCCCGCCCGCTGGTGCCAGAGAAGGACGCGCTCTTCCCCATGTCGCTCGCGAAAAGAAACGGGGCCCGCTCCCTCGTGGAATACGCGGGAAGGATGATCGTTGTGAGCGCGGAACCGACCTGCGTGTCGCCAAAAAACTCCTGGAAGACCTTTTGCCTCGAACGCGTGAGGTATCTCGGGGCGGTCCTGCCTTCGAGCGACAGGAGGTGGTGGATGGCCGGGATCTGAAGCGATTTTGCCCAGAGCGCGGGGAATTCCTTGATCAGTTCGGCTGCGGTGAACCGGGGCGTGCCGCGCTCCAGCGGAACCGACAAGGCGGCCACCACAAAGGCCCCCGATGAGGTCCCCACCATCACGTCGAACATCTCGCAGGCCGGACGGCCGCTTCTCTTCTCCAGATATTCGAGACACTTCAATGCCAGGAGACTCCGCATCCCCCCGCCGTCAATCGCGAGAACCCTCACGTATTTTCCGGTGTCCCTCGGCCGCACGCCCGGAAGCTGGGCAGCCTGGCGGGCCGGCGACGGAACCGGCTTCTGATGGTAGCGCCCGTAGGCCCATACGAGGGCTGCGACCATTCCGGCCAGGGCCAAAGTGCCGATCGGAAACCGCGAGAGTCCCGATGTCAGGCTGGAAATGTCCGGGTGCCGCATGGTCCGTGAGCTTATTTGGAAGGGACCAGGTAGGGGCCGACATCAAAGGCATCGCCGGGTTTCACCGCATCGTAGCGCCGCTTGTCGTTCAGCCAGACGTTGTAGGTCTTCTTCGAGCCATCCTTTTGCGGCACCTCCACCGCGATCAGATACTCGCCGTCGGTGACCTGCGCGCTGACGGTGCCCGACCGGTTCAGCGTGATCTGCCGCTCGGGCTCCGGGCTTGGGCGGAACTCCTTCGACACGATCACCCCGCTCATCCGCGCCTGGGTGATCCCCCTGCCGCTTTGCCAGACGGCGAAGAGAATGAACCCCACGACAAGTAGTCCGATGAGGACAGCGGAGACAATGACGCGGGCGGGGAGTTCGGTCTTCACGACCCGGTTCGGGGTACTCATGGCCGGCAAACTACCACACCCGGCCTTGGAGACTGAACCAAATTTTTCCCCTTTGTTCCAGAAGGCATCGATGGGATCTTGTTCGTCCTTTATGGCCAACTTATACCACGTCAAAATGGACAACGCCTGTCCTACCCCGAAAATGTTTTGAGGTTGTTTCCCGTCTGATTGACGTCTCTCGAATTTTCTGAATACAAAAAACCGATGACCGAATCCCAGCCCCGCCCCATCCTGAAATCGATCCTGCAACTCGACGCCCACCACCGCCTCCTGGTTTCCATCATCGTTGCGGCAGCCTGCTCGCCCGTGATTGCCAGCCTTGTTTCTGGCTGGGGCAGGCGCCTGATCCTGTCATGGGATGCCTTCGCCCTCAGCCTCCTGGCCCTGGCCTGGGCAAGAATCCTCACGGCGCAGCCGAAGATCGTCCTGCGGACCGCACGGCTCCAACACTCCACTCGGAAGTGGATTTTTCTTTTTGTGCTGGCGGCCGCGTGCGCCGGCCTCGGTGCCGTCTTCTATCTTTTGCCATTACTCGGGGGGGCCGATCATCCCAGAGCGGAGCACTACGCTCTGGCCCTGGCAACAGTGCTTCTCTCATGGGGCCTCATCCAGCTCCCGTAACTCCTCCTCCCGGTTCACGAATTCCAGCTTCATGGAAAAATGGGGGGATATCAGAATGCATGAAAAAGCATTATGTTTTTGCTGACATCCCCCTCTCCTATCCGTGTCAATCCGAGCGAACCCTGCGGGGGGATCTGCATGCCTCCGCATGCCACAGGCACCCGGGAAGAGTATTGGCAGCTCTACGATCATGCCCCACGTGCGCTCAAAAGCATCGACGGGCAATTGCACGTGGGCGGCCCGGCGACTGCGCAGGCTGCTTGGATCCCCGAGTTTCTCGAGCATTGCCGGCAAACACAAACGCCGGCCGCTTTTGTGACGATGCACAGCTATCCGCAGGATGAGTTTGCCCTTTATCCCAAAGGCGAAAGCCCCTCGACGAAAGGGGATTTCCTGAAGGACGTTTTCCAGCGGGCCTGGGAAACCGTCGAGGCTTTGGCTCCGGGAATGGAGATTCATTGGACGGAATGGAACCCTCTTTCGATGGGGCCGGGTGGAAAGGTGGATTGGGTGCACAATCCCGCTGTTGACAGCGCGTATGGCGGCGCGTTCGTCGCCCGTCACTGTGTCGAAGCCGACGACCTTTGCGAGAGCATGGCTTACTGGACAGCAAGCGACATCTTCGAAGAGCTGGGGATGCCGCACGCCCCGTTCACCGGCACCTACGGACTCCTGACGATTCATGGGATTCCGAAAGCGACATTTCACGCCATGGCTCTGGTTAAGCGAATGGAAGGGGAGCGCCTCAAAATCGAACTGCCCCAACTCCTGCCCCCCGGGTGTGGCGTGGTCGCGACGCGGACCCACGAATCCATTCGCGTGCTCCTCTGGAACAGCCCGCGTCCGAGTGATCCCCAGACATCAGCATGGAAGTGCTCGCTCTCACTGCCAAATCCCTTTGGCCGCGCCATCCTTGTCAGCACCCGGCTTGGCGACGGCAGCGGCAGCGCTGATGAAACCTGGACAGCCATGGGCCGGCCGCACAATTTATCCCCGATCGAAGAGAAGCTGTTGCAAACGCACGCGCAGCCCGCGATGGGCTTTCAGATGATCGAGGATTCTGCGGCAGCCGTGGAGATTCCGATCGAGCTGGGCGTGAACGAAGTGCTCTCGGTGGAGATTCTCGCCGCTGGGGCACAGGGGCCGAAAAAGGGAGCAAAGCTCGCGGATATCGCGATATGGGATGCGGGCATGGGAGAGGCAGCAAAGCCCTAAATAGGCTTGGAGCGGTCGTTTGCCTAAATCGGATATGACTCACGCGATGGACAATTGACCTCCAATGATTGAGCCGTGCAAGGATATGGATTATTGATCCAAGTGGCAGGGAGCATTTTCGCACACCCTCTTCGTGATGGTGGCTCAGGCGCTTTCCAAAACGATGTTAGCGTATTGCGTGGTATCGCCGGTGCGGATCAAACCGATGGCGTGCGGGATCCGCTTCTTGAATTCGATGTGGGGCTCGTGGGCGATCCGGACTCCGGGCAGCGCCGCATCGAAGGCGGAGCAGGTCCCTGCGGGATTCGCTTTCAAAAACTCCTGCGCCATCCACGCCTTGCCGATCTGAAAGTTCGGCCCGATGGCCGACAATACCTGCAACACCGTCGGCAAATCATCCACCACCGAGATGTCCACCGTCTCGATCATCGGCCAGAAAGGGAACCCTCGGTCGGCGATGACGAGCGTGTTGGTGTGCCGCACGCGGCTGAGCAGGGAGTTGATTTGCGGGTTAAGAATGCCTGTTTTAATCATGAGGTGAGTGGGTTGGGTGTTATAGCTCGACGTGAATCTTAGTGACGCTGCCGGGATCTTCCGCCCAGGCGGCCAGCGTTTCTCCGGCTTGCTCAAAGGGGACGCAGTGGGTAATGGTTTCCGCCAAGGGATAACGCCCGGACTCCAATACCTGGATGACATTTGAAAAATTCTTCGGGGTGGCATTTCGCGAGCCCAAGATGTCGAGTTCCTTCATGACGAAGTATTTTGTCTCATAGCTCACGGGTTCCTTGGCGTAGCCGATGTAAACCACCCGGCCGGAGAAGCAGACTTCATCGACGGCTGCGCGGAACGTGGAGGGAAGCCCGACAGCCTCGACAACCACGCCGGGCCCGTCGCCATTCGTCAACGCCTGCAGCTTGCCGTGGAGGCTTTCCTTCATGGAGTTGATGATTTCCGCAGCGCCGGCTTTTTTCGCGAGTTCCAGCTTGGCATCGTCCACGTCCACGGCGATGGCCCGCGCCCCGGCCAATATGGCGGCGCCACTGATGGCACCCAGCCCGATCATGCCGCAGCCAAAGACGAGCACGGTGTCATTGCTGGCGACCCGGCCGCGCTCGACGGCGTGAAACCCAACGCTCAGCGGCTCGACGAGTGCGTGTTCGGCGAGATTGAGCGTTTCTGATCGCACGAGTTTCTGCCATGGCACCGCGAGAAACTCTGTCAATGCGCCGTCGCGCTGGACTCCGAGCGTCTGGTTGTTTCGGCAGGCGTTCACGCGGCCGCAGCGGCAGGAAGAACACTCCCCGCATGTTGTGTAGGGGAGCACTGTCGTCGTCATGCCAACTTGGAAATCCCCGGGAACACCCGCCGTCACTTCTGCGATGACGGCACCGATTTCGTGTCCGGGAATCCTCGGATAGGTGACGAGAGGATTGCCGCCACGGAATGTGTTCAAATCCGAGCCGCAGAAACCGAGTCGCTTGATCTGCAACAACACTTCGCCCGGCGCAGGTGAGGGCAGGGGGCGTTCGACATATCGCGTCCGTCCGGCTTCTGTGATAACGAGTGCATTCATAATTTGTAAACCTCCACAGCTGTGCCGCCGAGGATGCGGGATTGTTCCTGCGGGGCAAGGCCCGCCACCCATTCCGAAACTAATTGGTGCCAGCGGGCGTAGTCGCAGGCGACGAGGCAGACCGGCCAGTCGGAACCGAACATCAACCTCCCAGGGCCGAACGCCTCAAGAACGGTGTCGAAATACGGTTTTAGCAGCGCTGCCGTCCACGTCGCATAATCGGCCTCGGTGACCACCCCGGAGACTTTGCAATAGACATTGGGTCGCCGGGCCAGTTCCCGGATGTTTGTATTCCAAGGTTCGAATGCGCTGTCCCGGATGCGCGGCTTGGCGATGTGGTCTAGGACAAAGACCTGATCCGGATGAGCGTCCACGAACCGGATCGTCTGAGGCAGGTGCCGCTCGAGAATCAGAATGTCATACGCCAGAGAAAACTTGTTTAGTTCGCGGATACCGCGATTAAAGTCGCCGCGCAAGATGAAGCTGTCATCCGGTTCGCCTTGGATCACGTGGCGCACGGATTTAAACTTCGGGTTGGCCGCGAAACGCTCCAGATCCTCGCCGACCTGCGAAGATGAAAGTTCCACCCAGCCGACGACGCCTTTGATGAAGTCGTTTCTGTCCGCGAGTTCCAGCAGCCACTGCGTTTCGGCAAGGCTCTGACTCGCTTGCACGGAGACCACTCCCTCGATGCCGGCCCTTGCGATCTCAGCGCGCAGGTCCTCCGGCAGAAAGTCGCGCCGGATGACCCGCATCGCCTCGTCGATCCAGCCGTATTCGACCGGGTCGTAGCGCCAGAAGTGGTGGTGGGAATCGATTTTCATTTGTCTGGAAACAGGCCTCGCGCGGAGATTTTTCGATTCCTCCTATACAGGAAAGTGGGATTCGATCAGCGCAGCATCCTTCATGGCGGCCCAGAAGGCTGCCGGGATTTCCACCGAGACGCTGCGCACGTTGTCTTTGATGCGGCCGGGTTTTTCCGTGTTGAGCGCCACGGCAACAATCCCGGGCACGGCGAGGCCGAACTGCACGCAGGCATCGGCAGGCTTCACTTCATAGCGTTGGCACACCCCGAGGAACTTCTCCCGCCAGCGAAACAGTTCCGCGTCCGCGACAGGATCCGGCTGGCGGTAGTCGAACCACTTTCCACCGGTGAGGAACCCTGCATTAAAAACGGCGGAGTTGATCATCCCGACGCCGCGCCGGTCGAGGCTTGCAATGAACTCCAGCAGTTCAGCCGGATGGGAATGCACGGTGAGGCTGCATGCGAACATAACCCAGTCCAAATCCACGTGGCCGGCGATCTCGCGGATCACGCGCCAGTCCTTGGAGCCGATGCCGACGGCTTGCACCGCGCCACGGGCTTTCAGTTCAAACAAAGCGCGATAAGCGCCCAGCACGTCGTCCATGCGTCGGGCGCGGTCTTCTGGAGATTCCGCAGCGGCGAGATATTCGTCCGGATCATGCACCGAGACCACTTGCGGGGAGATGCCGTTGCCGAGCAACGAGCATCCCTGCTCGTAACACTGCAGAATCCCTTCGTAGCTGATGCGCGATTCGGCGTCGTGTTCGATCCCGGCCCACACCCCGCGCTCGAAAGTCGGCTCCGCCCCGCGCAAAGGCACCCGATACCACCCCAGCTTGTTGCTGATGACGACCTGCGACGCGGGCACGTCAAGCTCGTGCAGCGTTTTACCGATGACCTCCAACGCGAGGCCGGCACCGTATTTCCCTGCCGAATCGAGCACCACTGGCGACCGGCAATGCCGGAACATCTCTTCGACTAGCGCCAGTTTCGTCGCGTCCGGCACGACATTGTAAAGGTTCCCGAGACAGCTCGTCCCGAAAATGATCGGGGGAACAAGCAGTCCGGTTCTGCCCAGGGGTCGATGGTTTATGTCCAATGGAATACGGGGTGAGCTGACACCTGCAAATTAGGCTTTCCGGCCGATGTTGTGAATGGCAATAGTTGTCCAATGCATGGATATTCTTGACATATTCCCATGATCAAAAAAAATCTTTCCCGGAAACATTACGCACCCCCGCCCGATTTCTTTTCCTCCGATGTCTCCGAGGCAAGGAGGTTTTACCTCGACCTCAATCCGCCCAGAAACAGGCCGCTGGTCGTGGTCTGTGGCGGGCTGGAATACTGCACGCCGGACTTTGCCATCCGCCGCGATACGTTTCCGTATTACTCCATCGAGTATATTGCGCGCGGACGCGGGGAAGTGAAGCTCAAGGGCCGCGCCCGCCCCCTGCAAGCCGGATGCCTGTTCTCCTACGGGCCGGGCGTTTCGCAGCGGATCACAGGCGATCCGGCGGACCCGCTGGTGAAATACTTCGTGGATTTCGCGGGCACGCAGG
>JBAWVC010000064.1:0-12172 GCA_037147455.1 Verrucomicrobiota bacterium
CATATTTCACAGATGCGCTTCCGATCTTGAACCGACTCTTGTCGTCGGAAATGGAGGTCCCGCCGGATAAAGTCCCCTGGAACCAGTTGCTCTTCGTGTTTTCCGTCAGGACGTCCAGTGCCGGAGGCGATGCGCCCTGGAGTGAGATGCATAGTGCCAGTAGCACCAGCAGCACCAGCCAGCAAGAGCTTCGGGAAAGCTGCGGGCGGCCCAGCATCGGGGGGGAGGTCAATCGTCGGCAAGCCCGGATTCTGAGTCACGGCTACGGCGTCCGCGTTGCGGCGGACCACGCAGGGCGTGCGTTCACCGAGTTCCGCGCGGTTGTCCCCGTTGCATACGGGCGCTGCACTGCGCTGGGCCAGGTGCGGAGCCCGGCCTTTCAATAGTGCATGAAAATTCGCGCCGTGGCCGACGACGATGGAATCGCCTGCCAGCAAGACCCTTAGCAACGTTCGACTGGGCTCATCATGCCAGCTCATATCTTGAGCGTCAGTGTTGTCTGTCTGTTCTATGTGATTAAAGGAAAAATAGCGGTCATAAAACCGGGGCGCAATTTGATACAAATTGAAACAAAACTATCTCGCGCTGTTGTCTATCATGGTGTAAGGCACCAGCCATTTTATGTTGATATTTTCGATCCGCGAGAACGGAGAACGGCATCCAGCCGACGCGCCGGAATCCGGTGCGTGGGCGCAGTGCCCGCAGTATTGTCGCGTGAAGCGGTCCGCGACTACTCCCGCTCGATGCGGGGAAAAACCGGGACCGGCTCCCCGAGTTGATGTCCGTCGGCCAGCAGGCCCCATTCGCATTGCGCCATGCTGGCGGGAACGTCCCAGCACAGTTGGGCGCGGATGGCGTCCGCAGATTCCGGGATGATCGGAGTGATGAGGATCGAGACGACGCGCAGCGCCTCCGCCAGGGAATAAAGAACCTCGTCGAGCTTGCCGGCGGAATCCGGATCCTTCGCGAGTTTCCACGGGGCGGACTCTTCCACGTAGGCGTTGCATCGGACGATGATCTCCCAGGCGGATTCGATGGCCGCATGGATTTCATAGGCATCCATCCGGCGCGAGTAGGCTGCGCACTTTTCCGCCACGAACGGCTCAAGCGGGGAGGCCGATTTTTTCAAGATCCCGCTCCGGTAGCGTTTGGCCATACTGAGCGTGCGATTGAGCAGGTTGCCGAGGCTGTTCGCGAGGTCCGTGTTGTATCGCTGGACGAGGCGCTCCTCGCTGAAATCCGCGTCCCTCCCGGTGGCGATGTCGCTCAGGAGGTAATACCTCGTGGCCGCGACGCCAAACGTGTCCGCCAGCACGGCCGGATCCACGATGTTGCCCTCGCTTTTGCTCATCTTCGAGCCGCCGATGTTCCACCATCCGTGGACGAGAAGCGTCGGGATGTCCTCGTCCGCGAACCCGCAGGCCTTGAGCATGATCGGCCAGTAGATCCCGTGCGGCGGCACGAGGATGTCCTTGCCGATGACATGCAGGGCGGGCCAGCGCGAGCGGAAAAGCGAGTTGTCCGCGCCGGGGGTCGGGTCGTAGCCGGCGAAGCTCACGTAGTTCGACAGCGCGTCGAACCAGACATAGGTGACAAAATCTTTGTCGAACGGCAGCTCGATGCCCCACTCGAGGCGTGACTTCGGGCGCGAGATGCAGAGGTCGCCTGTCATTTTTTCCACGGCGTTGCGGAGCTCCGAGACGCGGAAATCCGGGATGACGAACGGGGTCCCCGCCGCCGAGCGTGCGTCGATGAGATCGAGCAGCCACTGGCGGTGGGCGGCAAGTTTGAAGAAGTAATTTTCCTCTTCGATGAGGACGACCTCTCCCCACTCCGGCCCGAATTCCCCGTCCGGCCCGCGCTCCTTTTCGGTCAGAAATTGCTCCTGCCGGACGCTGTAATATCCGGCCTGCTTCGCCTTGTAGAAATGGCCCGTGTCCCAGAGCAGCTGGAGCATCGCCTGCACGCAGTGCTTGTGCGAGAGCTCGACCGTCGCGGCCCACGCGTCGTTGCTGATGCCGAGCTTCCTCCAGAGGGCGAGGAATTTCTCCGTGACGCCCGCCACGAATTCCGCCGGTGCAACCCCCTGCTTCTGCGCGGACTGCTGGACTTTTTGCCCGTGCTGGTCCACGCCGGTGAGAAAGAAGACATCGTTTCCCTTGAGCCGCTGGTAGCGGGCGATCGCGTCCGCGAGCACCTTTTCGTAGGCGTGGCCGATGTGCGGCGCGCCGTTCGTGTAATCGATCGCGGTGGTGATGGAAAAAATCATGCGTCCGGGCCGGCGGGATCAGCTCCGGGGGTTCCCGGGCACGCTGATGTTCGCTTCCTCGCGGGAGATCCGCAGCCATTCCGCGAAGAGCAGGCCGCGCTTGTTTTCCAGCAGGCTTTGCCGGATATCCTCGCGCTTCGCCGCGAACTCCTTGTCGTCCAGCGGGCCGCGGGATTGCAGGTAAACGCAAAGCCCGCCCCACGGGGCGGATTCAAACGCGGAAAGCTCGCCATCCTTGAGCGCCAGCGTCGACGACACGACGCGCCGCTGCTCGGGGGTGAGGGAATCGCCCATCGGGGCGACGTTGTCCAGCGGTTCGACTTTGAGGCCGGCTTCCTTGGCGGCGTCGGCAAACGGCTTGCCCGAGTCGAGCGCGGCGCGCAGGGCTTTGACTTTTTCCGCGGCGGAGGACCGGAGCGTCTGGTCCGCTTTGGCTTCGCGCAGGCGGGCTTCGATCGCGGGGGTGGCCTCCGCAAGGACGAGCGGGCGGACGGGGTTCAGCCCGGACAGCTCCACAATATAAAACGCGTCGCCGGCCTGGATGATGTCGCTGACTTTCCCGACGGCCGGGAGAAGAAACGCGGCGGGGGCGACGGCCGAGACGATTTCCTTCGGCGCGGTCTCCGTGCCGGCTCCGGCGGCTTCCGGAAGAACGCCTGTGCGGTCGAAAGCCGGCGTGCTCCGCACCGTGAGGCCCGCCGCCCCGGCGGCCTGATCAAACGGCTGGCCGGCGAGCGAGTCCGCGAATTTCGTGGCCTTTTCTGCGAGCTTTTGGAGCTCGTCCACTTTGGCGCGGCCCTCGAGCTTGGACCCAGCCGGCAGCTCGAATGCGACAAAGCGCACCGCCCGGGTTTCCTTGGTGTTCAGGTTCGACCGGTTCCTTTCAAAATATCCCGCGACTTCCTCCGGGGAAATCTGGACGCCCTTGGCGGCATCCTCCGCGCTGAACCGGACATACCCCCCCGTCACCGGCTGCAGGACGCGCGCGGTTTCGCGGATTTCCTGTTCGCCGACAGCGACCGGGGATTCGACGATCGCCTCGATCTTCTCGAGCCGGAGCGCATCGCGCACGACCTCCTCGAGCTGCCGCTCGGAAAATCCGCGCGGGGCCAGCTGCTCGCGCAGGAACGCCCCGTATTTGAGCGGGTCAAACTGGTTGGATGTCTGAAAAACCGGAACCGCTTTGATCCGGTCCGCCACCTGCTGGTCCGTCGGCTCGACCCCGAGCGCGCGCGCCTGGTGCTGGAGGATGAGGAGGTTCCAGACATATTCCGACAGCGATGCCTGCTGGTCCGCGCCGCTTCCGCCGAGCTTCGAGACGAGGTCGTATTGCCCGAGCGCGAGCGTCAGCTGGTAGTTTTTCGCCTGCCGCTCGAGCGCGCCCGGCGTCAGCGTCTGGCCGTAGATTTTCGGGCTCCGGGTTACGGCGAGGTCATCAAGAGGGCCCCTGTTGTAGAGAAAGATGAACGCGATGATGGTGAGGACGGCGATGATGAGCATCAGGCCGCGCTGGTTTTTGCGAAAGATATGGATCATGGATTACGGAAACTGTTGATTTGCGGGGGAAAAGTGATTAAAGCGTTTGCACGATGAAAGCAAGCGTCTCCCCAGCGGTAGCAATTTTTGCGGTTTTGCTCCTGGCGTCCGGCCCCGGGATCTGCCGGGCCCAGGATGTGGTCGTGCAGAAGGACGGACAGCAGCGCGAAGGCCAGATCCTCGGGCTGAAAGCCGACGCGATCCGCATCAAAATCGGCCCGGCGGAAACATCGATCCCGATGGCAAACGTCGCGTCCGTGACCATGCCCGCCCCCAAGGAATACACGGAGGCCCTGGCCCTCTGGCAAAAAGGCGACGCCGCGAAAACCCTTCCGGTGCTGGGCCCGCTGGTCGAGAAGTTCAACGGCCTCCCGACAAAATGGGCGGAGCGGGGGAGCGGCCTCCTCGGCGAGGTTTATATCGCTTCCGGGCAGATCGATAAAGCCGAGGCGGCTCTGGCGAACTTCCAAAAGCTTTACCCGAACGCCGGCACCGGCTCGGGCGTGGCGCTCGCGCGGCTGGCCATCGCGAAGAAAGATTTCGACGGGGCCCGCGTCAAGCTGGTCCCCATTGTCGAGATGGCGAAAGCCGCAAAACTCCCGGATTCCGCCACCGGCGCCGTCTATGGCCAGGCGCTTTACCTGCTCGGGCAGGTCCAGGAATCTTCTGCGGAAAACGCGGAAGCGCTTGAAAATTATCTGCTGGCTGTCACACTTTTTCACGAGGATGAAGCCGTCACCGCAAAAGCCGCGGAACGCGCCAAGGCCCTGAAAGAAAAAAACGTGATCGTCCCCTGAGTCATTTTTCCAATCCACCATGCACCAAATGAAACCAACCCGCCGTTTGCCCCTCCTGCTACCCCTCCTGCTACTCGCTCTCACCAGCCCTCTGGCGCTCGCCGCAGAAGGAGGCAACGAGGAGAGCATGAACATGATCCAGACGATCATTAAGGGGGGGCCGCTGATCGTCATGATCTGGATTTGTATCCTCGGCACCTCGATGACCATGATGACCTTCATCATCCAGCTTTTCATGACCATGCGCGACGAGCAGCTGGCCCCGAAAGCATTGGTGGAGTCGCTCGATAGCACGATCCGCGCGGGGAATTACCAGGAGGCCTGGGAAATCTGCCGGGCGAACAAAGCCTATATCGCACAGGTTCTCAAGGGGGCTCTCGAACGCCTCGGCCGCGGCAAGGAGGCTGTCGAAACAGCGCTTGTCGAGCACGGGATCCGCGAGGGGCAGACCCTCAAGACAAAGAACAGCTACCTCTCGGTCATCGGGGTCATCGCGCCGATGATCGGGCTGCTCGGAACGGTCATCGGAATGATGGGGGCCTTCGCCGTCCTCGGCGCCTCCGGCGTGGCGGATCCCCGCTCGCTGGCGCTCCGCATCGGCGAGGTGCTCACGGCGACCGCGAGCGGCCTCTTCATCGCCATTCCGGCGTTCATCTTCTATTACTACTTCCGCAACCGCGGGACCATCGTCCTGGTGAACGCCGACGACAAATTGAACCGCCTGATCGAGGACATCCCGTTCGAGGAACTCGCCGGGGTGCGCATCGGGGAAAATTTTGAAGCGGGTGCGGGTGCTCCCGGAGCTTCCAATGCTTCCCAGAAGGTTTCCATGGCCCTCACCACGAACTGCCCGACATGCAACGGGGCGATCCAGGCGGGGCAAACCCCCTGCCCGCATTGCGGGGCCGCCCTTGACTGGGCCTGAGTTCCATGTCCGAAGCCGCCCACCAGCACGGGAAAAAAAAGCGCAAGGCGGACCCGGAGATCGACCCGGAGTTCCAGATCGCGCCGATGATCGACATCCTGCTCGTCCTGCTGGTATTCTTCATGTCCATCAGCTCGACCGAGGTGCTGCAGACGAACAAGGACGTGAAGCTCCCGGTGGCCAAGGAGGCCAAGGAAGCGAAGGAAAACCCCGGGCAGGTCATCATCAATGTCACCTACTCTCCGACCAACAACATGACCGCGATCGAGGTGAACCAGAAACCGTTCCAGTCCCCGATGGAGCTCGTGAGCATGCTGAAGAACAAGGTCGCGGAGAACCCGCTGGTAAGGGTGGTCATCCGCGCCGACAAGGAAGTGAAATACGAATACATGCGCCAGCTTCTCGAGGCGGTCGGCGCCTCAGGGGTCGGCAACGTCACATTTTCGGTTGTGGACAAGGAAGGCAAGGCCTCCTGATCCGCGCGTCAGACAACAAACCGCTTTTCAACACAATAACAGGATAAAACTATGGCAGGTGGTGGAACATCAGAAGATGGGGATGTCGGCTTTCAAATTGCGCCGATGGTGGATGTCGTGTTCGTCCTCCTGCTGTTTTTCATGTCGTGCGCTGGCTCGCAGATCATCGAGAAGGAGCTGAACATCAACCTGCCGAGCGGGCGCGCCGCCCCGGGCGGGGTTCCGACGACGCCGATCATCATCGACATTTTTCCGGATGGAAAAGTGCAGAGCAGCGGGAAGGTGTTCGATTCCCCCACCAGCAAGGAACTGCCCGACCTGAAGGCGTGGCTGAAGGACACGATCTCGAAGTTCGGCGACAAGGATCCGGTCATCATCCGCCCGGATCCCCAGACCAATCACGAGCGGATCATGGACGTGCTCAATGCCGCCTCCGCCTCCGGCGTGACCAAGCTCTCATTCAGCTAGGCTGCGCGCTCACGGCTGATGCGAATTTTTTGGATCACGGCCGGGATCGTTCTGGCTCTGGTTGTCGCGGTATTTGTGGGAGGTTCGATGTGGGTCGGCTCCTACGTCCGCAGCGACGCCTTCCGCGCCCTGATCGCCAACGCAACCGGCGAGGCATTTGACGCGACTGCGGGATTCGAGCCCCTGCGCTGGACAGGCTCCTCCGTGTATGCCGAATCGGCGAAACTGGAAGGGAAATTCGGGGCGCCCCTCAACAAGATAGAAGCCCGCCAACTTCGGGCGGAGGTGAATTGGCGGGCGGCCTTTTCGGGCGCCTGGCGGGTCGATGAAATCTCCATCTCGCACCTCGACGGAGAATGGATCCCGGCCCCGCCCCCCCCCGGTATCGCGGACGCGGGCCCGCCGCACAACCCGTCAACCCCGGCACGAATCGCGGCCCTCCTGCCGCACCGGTTCGAGCTCGGGGCGTTGAATGTCGGGGCCGCCACCCTGGCTTTCGGCGGCGTGAAGGTGGCGGATACCGCGCTCTCCATCAAGCCGGACGGAGCCGGATGGTTGTTCCAGGGGTCGGGCGGGGAACTCCGGCTCCCCTGGCCGCCGGCGCTGGCCATCTCCAGGTTCCGCGCCCGGAAACATGGCGGCGACTTTTATCTCACCGAGGGAAACCTCCGGCTTGGAGAAAACGGGAAAGTCAGCGTATCCGGGGACTCCTCCGGAGGCGGAAAACTCCAGGTCAATTGGGAAGGAGTCAAGACGGCCGACGTGTTGTCCGGAGAATGGAAGAAGCGTCTGGAGGGAATCCTTTCCGGCAACGCCCTTATCACTTTTCCGGACCGCGCGTCCGGGGCCTTTCAACTCCGGGACGGCCGCCTCGAAAATGTTCCCCTTCTCGGGACGGTCGCTGAGTTCACCGGAAACCCCGCGTTCCGTCGGATGCCGCTTCAGGAGATCAGCGGGGATTTCACCCGCGAAAACGGCCTCCTCCATATCAAGAACTTTGCTGCGGAGTCCAAGGGGTTGCTCCGCTTGGAAGGGGAGGCAACTATTGGGCAAAGAGGGGAACTCGAGGGGCATTTCCGGATCGGCGTGACGCCTCAGACGCTCCACTGGCTTCCCGGTTCCCGCGAAAGGGTTTTTGTAACTGCCAGGAGCGGATATATTTGGACGGATTTGAAGGTTGGCGGCACGCTCGAGCATCCCACAGAAAATCTCACGCCGCGGCTTGCCACAGCGATGGGAAGCGCGGTGATCAATGAAGGGACCGGCCTCATCAAGGATGTCTCGCCGGCCGCTGCCGAAGGGGTCAAGGGCGTTCTGGACATGCTCCGGCCGCTTGTGCCCTGATCCTGATCGGGATCCTGACCAAAAGATGGCAGCCAAGTGGTGCTTTTTGTTCAATTAAACTTCGTAAATTTTTTTGACTCCTGATTTTCCGCAATTAAAGCACTTGGCACGAGATGTGCTAAATGACATCCGACATGCCATAAAGGCATGAAACCCAGGGCGGACTTTCCGGAGACGGGGAGAAGGCCCGAAAAAAAACAAAACCAAAAACACAATGAAAATCGCTACCAAAATCGTTTCGCTGGTGAGCTTGGCGGCCGTCCTCGCGGGCAGCCCTCTTGTTGCCGGAGATGCAAAAACCTTCAAAGACAAAGTCGTGGTGGAAGAACCCACCAAGTGGTATGGGGCCTCGCTCAGCACGGGCTGGGACAGCCTCTACATGTTCCGCGGCGTGAACGTGCTCTCCCACGGTATGTATGGAAACGACAGCGACTACGGGTCCGGCATTTACTGGACCAACCTGGAGTTCGACTGGAACATCACACCCAATGACGTCCTCGCGATAGGAAGTTGGGCGGGGTTCGGCACATCGAACACGTCCTACAAGGAAGTGGACATCTACACGACCTATACCCACACCTTCGGCAAAGACTTTGCCCTGAGCGCCGGGTATATCTTCTACTACATGTTCCCGACCGGCTACGACCTCTACTCGCACGAACTCAGTGTCAAGGCGGCCTACACCTTCCACCTCGGTTCCGCGACCCTGACTCCGTCGATCTCCTACTTCTTCAACATCGGCCCGGATGTCGTCAATAGCACGAACGGGATCGCCAAGGCGGCGTCCAGCTACCTCCAGCTCCGTTTGGATAGCAGCATCCCGCTCTACAAGGACATCGTTTCTCTGGCGCCGTGGGTGTCCTACGGAACGAACTTCCAATACAACACGCGGCTCACGAGCGACGGGACGTATGACTTCTTCAACGGGGCCAACAACATCGAGATCGGGCTTGCTGTCCCGGTCAAGATCAACAGCGTGATCAGCGTCTCCGGGTATGTCGCCTACAGCTACGCCTTCTACAACCTTGGCGGGACCACGAATCCCAGCACGCCCTACGGTGGCGCGAAGGTCACGTTCGCGTTCTAAGCAGGACAAACATCCGAAAACTCAAAATGACCCTTCCGGTTTCGGCCGGAAGGGTTTTTGTTTCACCCCATGGTGGATTCAGCATTTCCAGCAGAACAAAAGATGGACCATGTCTCATAAACTCCCGCTTCAATCCGCGAGGGCAACGCGAAGCTCGCGCCAATCCATGCGTTCCACGCCTGGTGCGACAGCGCTTGATACCGTGCCTCCGCGAGGAGTTCGATGGACGAGGCACATGCGGACCGGGTCCTTCTTGATCGCTGCGATAAGGCGGCGCATGGGAGCGGCGTCGGACGGGGTGACCGAGCGACCGGCCTTCGCGTCGGCCAGCAGGACGCCCCCGCCGCGAAGGGGGACGAGGAAATCCACTTCCAAGCCCTGCTGGTCGCGAAAAAAATACAGTTCTCCCCGAAGGCCGGCATTGGTCTGGCTTTTGAGAATCTCCGAAGCAACCAAGCCTTCGAACACCGGGCCGAGAAAAGGAGACCGTTCCAGCTCGGGACGGGAGCGAATTCCGAGCAGGTGGCAGGCGAGGCCGGAGTCGGCCAGGTAGAGCTTCGGCGATTTGATGATGCGCTTGCCGAGGTTCTCGAAGTATGGCGGCACAAGGTGGATCTGGCCGGTGACCAGCAACACGTCGAGCCACTTCGAGATGCCGGGGACGCTCATCCCCAGCGGCGCGGCCAAATCCGTTTTGTTCAGAATCTGCCCGTGCCTCGATGAAACCAGAGAAAGGAACCGCCGGAATACCGCCAGATCGTGAATGGCGAGCACTCCGCGAACATCACGCTCCAAATACGTCTGGATATAGGATTCAAACCAGAGGCTGGCGGCTCCGGGACGGGCAAGAACTTCAGGAAATCCCCCGCTGAACGCGTCCACCTTCGGGCTTTCCGACGCTGACAGCGGCGCGAGATGCAGGATCGCAGCACGCCCTGCCATGCTTTCGGTGACCCCACGCATCAGCCCGGATTCCTGGGAACCAGTCAGAAACCATCGACCGACCCGGCGCGGGGAGGCGTCGATGCGCGCCCGGATGTGGTTGAACACCTCCGGCACATTCTGAATCTCGTCCAGGATTGCAGGGAGGCGCAAGGAATCGAGAAAGCCTTCCGGGTCGGCGCGAAACCTCGCCACGGCATCCGGAGCCTCCATGAGAACATAGGTGGCGTCCGGAAACATCTTCCGGAGAAGGAACGTCTTGCCCGCCCTCCGGGGCCCGCTCACGACGACGGCAGGAAATGCCCTGGCAGCACGGCGCACGACGGATTCCAAGTCGCGTGGAATGTCTTTCATATAATGAGATATTTAAACTGAAAGTTATGTTTGCTCAACATCATTATTGCATCAATTCCCAAGTTTCAGAAGCCGGCTGGAAACCGCCGAGCTTTGATCGCGGCACCGGTCCACCAAACCATGGAACAAAACAGGGAAGACAGGCATCCCGCCAGTGAAAGGCACTCATCTGTGCTTGCGGAGACAGTGCCCAAACGGGCGAGACGCCCATTCTCCCTGGGTGCCGCAAAGCCCGATTGTTTTGAAGATGTGTCTCAGAGAGCTGGCTTCGCTGCGCGGGAGGCGGGGGGGGAGGGCTGCCTCCACACGAGCGTCGCGCCGACGGGAAGGAGGCGAGCCGCGCGGATGATGTCCCAGTTCGTCATGCGGAAGCCTCCGATCCCGGACCGGGATTTCATCTGCGAAGGGATGGCGGTTCCATGGAGCCCGTAGGGCAGGGGGTCCGGGCTGTCGGACTTGGCGAGGTCGATCCACAAAATCCCCACCGGATTGTTCGGTCCGGCAGGCAGATATTGCTCGGAGGTCAAAACCGGAGCCTGGCCGGCGGGCTGCGATATTTCCCCGGTAAAAAAATTATTCGTCGGCTTTTTCGGGAGGTCGCGAGGCTCCTGGAGGGTGGCCAGCCGCGGCTGCGGCAGAGACTCCAGGATCTTCCATGTCCCTTTGCCCTTCAAGCCGGGCCGGGCCGGCACAAGCGGCAGCGCGGCAAGCAGGCGGTCGTTGCGATAAATCTCAAGGCGCGACAGGTCCGCGACCACCGCGGTGATGACGTTCTGCGGATCCAAGGGGGGCCGGAGCGGGGGGGCGAAGGCATTTTCGATCTGAAAAGGGACGACATTTGGAACATGGAACTCGGTCCCGACGGATGGCAGCGGCTTGATCCCGGGGTTCAGGATCCGCAGGAGATCCTCGCGGCAATGGAACCTCTCGGCGACAAATTCCCATGGCGTTCGGTAGGGCAGCATCGTGGATGCTGTCATCTCGCCGTAGATCGGCGGCGGAACCGGGGCGGCTTTGGGAACGGCCTTCGTGGCGGATTTGGATGGCGCCTTGGGGGCTGATTTGCTTTTGGTGGAGGGCTCGGGAGATAGGTTGTCGTTCCGCTTCTCGGCCTTCGGGGGCGCGATGAATCGGAAGTCCTCGCGCTTGAGCGTGTATTTGGAAAACACATCCCCGACGCCCGCGAGCGCTTTTGCCTTCAGCAGGCCGGTATCCGCCACATCTCCGTGAGTGCTCTGGTAAAGGAAGACGAGCTTCTGAAAATCCATGCTCGATTTTCCGTCGATCGGATCCGCGGAAAAGTTCTCGCGGTCGAGAAATATCTGGAGAAGCAAGACGTCCTGGTCCAACTGGCTTTCGGCCTCCGGCGGTTTCTCGCCGGGTTTGGCACGAGGGGGCTTCGGGGGAGCGGGCGTCGGCGGCGGCAACCCCAGCGCCATGCACTCCGCAAGCGTGGGGATCTTCAGCACCTGCCCGGCTCGGATCATGTCGGTCGCGAGCCCGTTCGCCGCTTTCAGTTGCGCGACTGTCACGCCGGTTTTTTTCGCGATCAGCACCAAGGCATCCCCCTTTTTGATTTCGTAGGACGTCACCGGACCCTGCTGCACGGGGGGGGCGCTGACCGGCGGCGGCGGGAGCTCCGGAAGCTCCAGGCCCCAGTCTTTTTCCGGCGAGGGGACGACCCGCCACTTCCACTTTACGGCTTCCTCGAGACCGGGTTCAACGCCAGGGACCACCGCGGCGGGCGGCTTCTGCGCCTGGACCTCCACGACGGCCCCTCCCCACAGGGACAGGCCAAGAAAAAATCCGGCTGTTCGTTTCAGCATCCGGCCATTTCTAACCGTTGGCCCGTGTGATGAAAATTAAAATATAGGAGGGCGCTCGCGCATCTCCCGAAAGTTGCAACTTCGCGGATCTTCCCAGGGGGCATGGGCGACGCTTCACTTCGTTTCGGTTGTGCTCCCTGCACCAAAC
>JBAWVC010000065.1:0-12035 GCA_037147455.1 Verrucomicrobiota bacterium
GTGGTAGCGGGTGCACGATGCAGGGCGAGATCGCCAGCCGCATGTGCATACGCTGGCCGGGAACAAGCCACGTCGTGAACAGAACCGTCAACGAGGGCCACAAATAATTCATCAAACTTACGCCCACGACCTGCGTTTCAGTAGTCGATGTCACGAGCGCCGCAGCGTAGAGGAACTGGTAGATGACAAATCCCAGAGCAATGGCAAGCCAGAGTCTGGGTGGAGGCTTCAGAATCGACCGCAGGCTGCGTCCCATCCACAGATAGCCGGCTATCTGGAGCAGCCCGCTAATCAATCCGGTGATGGCCAAAAACCGCCAGATCCCCAACTGTTTCCCTGCGAAAACAATGCAGGCAGAGGACAGGCTCCACAGTAAAATAGCGCCGGCTCCCATCACCACACCGGCTGATGCTTTTGAATGCAAGTTCAATATTTATTACAATTTTTCCTCTTGCGGCAAACGTTAAAGAGAGGTCACTCCAAAGGGGGCGCTTCTCCGAAAGGTGCAACTCCGCGAATCTTTCAAGGGGGCATGGGCGACCCGCCCGTGTGAGGCACATCACTCCGATGCGATTTCCAGTCTCTAAACGGGCGGGACGCCCGTTCCCCCTGTGCTCAGCAACTTTCGAAGATGCGCCTCTCCAAAGGAAAGACGTTGATTTAACAACATACGAGAGGCATGCGCAGAGAGGCGGAGAGCGCGGAAGATGGCTTGTTTAGGATGCTGCCCATTCAGGGCGGGAATCCTTTTTGACTCGAATGCCCAGGGCAACGTCTGCTTCGCAGGCTCGCCCTGGGCTGTTGGATGTTGCCCCTTCGGGGCATAAGCCAGCGCTCAGAACGTGACCTTAGCACTGACGCCGAGGATCAGGTCGTTGTCGACCGAGTTGTTGCCCGCCGGGTTGATGATGAGCTGGGCGTAGGGCTTGATGGCCGCCCACTTGTTGATCTGCACGTTATAGAAGGCCTCGATGACCTCGGTGGAAGTGAACAGCGGCTGGTAGGCGTAGTAGTTCTGGTAGACAACTGCGGTGGATCCGGGCGATGGCGTCGCGTTTGTACCCGTGCCGGGATTCACCGGCTGCTTCACGGCTGGGCCGTTGTAAACGTTCGCATTGTAGGCGCTGCCGTAAGGGTTCTGCAGCTGCTTGTTTTGCGAGTCGATGTAATTATTATAATACGAGCTGTAGATCCCCATGCTCATGGCCACGCCGACGCTGTCGTTGTCGCGGTGAGGAATGAGACCCTTATAAACCAGGCCGAGCTGGAAGTAGAACGGGAGCTGGTTGTTTTGGGGCGGCGTGAACGTGGCCTCACTGAAGAAATAAAGGCCCTTGTCGCTGAGCTTGGCCGGCGCGGTCACGACTTTGGAGGTGAGGGATTTCCCGTCCGGCGCCGGCGCTTCCACATGCTCCTTCACCCGGTAGAGCATCTGGTCGGCCTGGACATAGAGCCCCCAGGTCACCTGATTCTCGTGGTAAGCGGCCTGCTTGGTGGCCGCGTAGGACGTGTAGGTCGGCGCCGTGTAGTTGCCGGGATACGTTGTGCTCGATGTTCCCGATGTCTTTTTATAAGTGGCGGAAAACGTGGACGACGTGAACGCGGTCGGGGTGTAGGACGTGTTCTTCTGCCCCCAGATGTAGCCGCCGATCACGTATTTGCCTTCGAGCTTGTCCTTGCCGAATTTTGGGGTCCATCCGATTTCATTGACGTTGTAGAGACCGTTCTGGTTGTAGTTCCCGCCGCTTCCCTGGTTGTAAGGGCTCGCCGCGTAGTAGGCCGGGGCAGAAACCTTCTGCCCTTTGGAGTTGACATAGGCCACGTTGGACGGAGTTGACGGCCTCTTGCCGATGTTTCCGGTATTAGGATTAAACTTAGGCGAGCCCGCGAAGTTGAGGCCGTGGTTGTTCGTCGAGCCCGGCACCCAGCCGACATTCTGGCGAGCCCCTGATATGAGCCGGCCGTTCCCGTCCACCACGCCGACGACCTGGCCGGATTGCTTGAACCTTCCCGCGTAGCTTTGCGGAACGGAGGTGTAAGGATAAACATTAGTGGCCGAGTATTGGGTGTCGGAGACTCCTCCCGTTCCGGAGATCGCCAGGTAGAGCCCGCTCTGGATATACGTTTCCTTGGTTGGTCTGATTTTGAGCGTGCCGCCCCACGATGCGTAGGAGCTGCTCCACGGCACCGGGCTCGTTTTGTAGAAGGAGACCGATCCCTTGGTCGGGACGCCGGTTGCGCTGACCGAGGAAGATTTGTTCACGACCGCGATCCCGGGCCCGGGCGTTCCGCCGATCCCCTTGGCCGAGGCGATGGAATTGTTTTCAAACATCTTCGACAGCGGCTGCTGGAGAAACAGGTCGTAAGGGTTTTCCCAGCCGGCATTGATGGTGAACATCTTGTTTGGCGTCGTGTATTCGATCATCTGCGGCAGGATTCTCACTCCCATGCCGCTGGTCGCCTCGGAAGGATTGAACATGCCCGGAGTCCCGGCCACCCATTGGGGGCTTGTCCCGCCCCGGTATCGCCAGCTCGACTCGATCGTCAGCCCGCTGATCCCGAAGACCGGTTTGAAATCGTAAATGAATTTGATCTTCTCCTCGTTGATCCAGTTGCTTTGCGGCTGGTTGGGAAGCCCGCCCGCCACCTGCCCGAAGTAGATCTCCCTGGCAGAACCGGTGACAGTGAGGCCGTGGGCGGCCAGCGTGTCGCGGACGCCGAACCAGTTTCCGGTCGCGTATTTTCCGTTCCACCAGTCGCTCAGCGGCGCGGCTGACGCTTTTGAGGTTTCGGCTGAGGTTCCTGCCAGCGCTGGCGCGGAGAGGAAAGCAATCGCGAGCGCGGTCTTGGCGAGGCCGGATGCCCGCGCGATCAATGTGTGTGTGTTGGCTTTCATGTTTGAAGCGCCGACATCCTTGGCAGGCGGATAAACGCGGGATAGAAAAGAATTGTGACAATTTCGTCACAATTGAATGTTTGGCCGGAATCCAAGAGCAGGAGTGACAAATATCCCCGGCGGGATATTGATAACAGCGCTGTGAATGTAACCATCCTGAAGATCAACTGCCCGGATGCCGTGGGCCTGCTGGCCCGGATCACGGGATTTATCGCGGCCTCGGGCGGCAATCTCCTCGACGTAAGCCAATACACCGACCCCGTGGCCAAATGGTTTTTTGCGCGCCTCGCATTCGAAGGCGGGCAGGCGGCGGAAAGCCCGGAGCCATTCCGGGGCGAACTGGCGGGCGTGGCGGCCGGAATGCAGGCGGAGTGGACGCTCCGGCCCGCGGAAAGGCCGGTCCGCACGGCGATCCTGGTCAGCAAGCAGGACCATTGCCTGTCGGATCTGCTCTGGAGGTGGAGGTCCGGCGAGCTGAACGTCTCTCTGGCTGGAGTTTTTTCCAACCACGAGACGTGCCGCGCGCTCGTGGAAAGGGAATCGCTGGGCTTCGAAAAACTGGATTTCGCCGGGGACAAAGCGGCTGCGTTCGTGGAGCTGGCGTCACGCCTGCGGGCGCTCGACGTCGAGCTCGTCGTCCTTGCCCGCTTCATGCAGATCCTCCCGGACTGGTTCTGCCGCGAGTTTTCCGGGCGGGCGGTCAACATCCACCATTCATTTCTCCCGGCATTTATCGGGGCCAACCCCTACCGGCGGGCCTTCGAGCGCGGGGTGAAACTCATCGGTGCGACCTGCCATTATGCCACGGAGGATCTCGACGACGGGCCGATCATCGAGCAGGAAGTCGCGAGGGTGGAGCACTACCACGAGCCGGATGACCTCGTCCGCCTCGGAAGAGACTGCGAAAAGTTGGCGCTGGCCCGCGGCGTGAGGTTCCACGTGGAGGACCGGGTGCTCGTCCACGGGACCAGGGCGATCGTCTTCCGGGACTGATCCGGTTTTTCATATATCACGGGAGTTGCGCTCTATGAGCAAAAGAATGCGACGGTCGCAGACCGCCGCTACAACAAAAGTGCCGCTTCGGTTGTCCAGAGGCTTTGCCCGAAGCGGTCTTTGGCCCGCTGCGCGAGCTGGCCAGCTTTGCCGCGCAAAACAGCAAAGAGCGTCGAGCCGGATCCGGACATCATGGCGGCGGATACCTCTTCCTGTTCGAGAAGCCAACCCTTGATGGCGGGAAGGAGCAGAAGCTTTTGAAAGACGGGGCCTTCGAGATCGTTGATGAGCTCGACCTTTCCGTGGAACTGCCGGGCACCGTTTGTCGTCTGGTGAGGGCTCCAAGCCTGGTAGGCCCATGGCGTGGAAACGGGAAACGGGGGTTTCAGTAGAAGGATCCGCGCGGGTGGAATCTCAGCGTCCGCCATCACCTCTCCGCGTCCTCGGCACAGCGCCGGGCGGGAGCGGATGAAAAAGGGAATGTCGGAGCCCAATGTTCCCGCGATCTCTTCTAGCTTCTCTGCGCCGAGGTTTGTTTTGTTCAGATGATCGAGCGCGTTGAGGACGGCGGCAGCATCGCTGCTTCCTCCGCCGAGCCCAGCGCCGTGGGGAATCCGTTTTCTCAGAGCGATTCGCGTGCGAAAACGGAGTCCCGCGTGCTGCATGAAGGCTGCGGCCGCGCGCCAGACAAGGTTGTCCGGGCCGACCGGCAGGTCGGGCGCGTCGCATTCCATCTCGATCCCTTCGCCTTCGGAAACCTCGACGTCCAGTTCATCCGCCAGAGAAATCGGGACCATCAGGGTTTCGATGTCGTGATACCCATCTGGCCGCCTCGCGAGAATCCGGAGCGCGAGGTTGACTTTGGCTGGTGCCTGAATTGTCATGCGGGTTCCATCATCCGCCAATGCCCGTTCCTGCCAAAGAAAAAATTATCGTTGCCGTGGATTCCCCGGATCTCGCTTCGGCCATGCACCTGATCGGGGCGCTCGCCGGGGAAGGGTGCATTTTTAAAGTCGGGCTCCAGCTCTTCACGGCTGTGGGCCCAGCCATCGTTCGGGAAACCCAGTTGCTCGGAGCCAAAGTTTTTCTCGATTTGAAATTCCACGACATCCCGAACACGGCGAAGGAGGCCGTGAAGTCGGCTGTCGCACTCGGCGTGGACATGACAACAATCCACCTTGGCGGAGGCCCGGCGATGGTTTCCGAATCGGTGATGGCCGCCGAGGGCACCAAAACCCTGGTGCTCGGCGTCACCGTCCTGACAAGCATGGACGACGAGACGCTCGATATTGTCGGCGTCCCCCGGCCGGCAGCGGACCAGGTTCTCCGTCTTGCCGAGATGGGAGCGAACTGCCGTTTGCGCGGCGTCGTGGCGAGCCCACATGAAATCACTCCGTTGCGCGAGGAGTTCGGCCACGCGCTCGTGATCGTGACGCCGGGCGTCCGGCCCGCCGGCAGCGACAAAGGCGACCAGCGGCGCGTGATGACCCCGGGCGAGGCTGTGCGGTGCGGCGCCGACTATCTTGTTATCGGTCGCCCAATTACCGCCGACCCTTCGCCGCACGATGCCTTCCTTCGGATCGCAGAAGAAATCGGCGCGGTGTCGTGACCCTCTTTGCTCCTGTTGTTGCGGCGCTCAAGGCGAGGCCCTTCAACCTCCTACAGCGGACGAGAACATTCTTGTTAACAATCTAGAAGAAGAAGAAAGGATTAAAGGCCGTCCCTTTCTTCATATTCATCATGTGAACAACACCATCAAATCCTGTTCTTCACCGCATGGCCGGGTGTTCCACGGGGGAAGAAGGCTGTGAACAAAAAACGGTTTGTTGCGCAGGGCGGCCAACAAATCGGAAAACCGGTCGGGTTCTTGGAGGAAAGGAGAGAAAACCCACAAGTTGCTAACAAACAATCCGCAACCGAGAGAGAGGGTGCTTTTTTGGAGAAACATTCAGGCCAGCCATCGCTCGGCTCGGGCGACCCTCTTCAGCTTGAGACCAGCGATTTGCGGGCCGCGACGATGTTGCGTTCGTCCCGGCGTTCGTAGTGAAAGGAGTCGGACAGGCTGCGGATGAAGTGAAGGCCGAGGCCGCCGATCGGGCGTTCGTGCGCGGGGAGGTGGGCGGCGGGTTCCGGGGCATCCAGCGGGTTGAAGGGGCGGCCGTCGTCGGAGACTTTAAGGACCAGTGTGCCGCGTTCGATCCCGGCGTTGATATGGATCTCGTGAGGGCCGCGATCGTCGTAACCGTATTTGATGGTGTTGCTCACGAGCTCCTCGATGACCAGACGTGCGAAGTAGAGGATCTCCGGGGACACTCGCTGCCCGGCGAGGAAGTGCGCGACGGCGTCCGCCGCGGGCGGGATTTCCGCAAAATCATTTTTTAGGGTGAGTTCCATTTCAGGGAAACCGGATTCGGACGAGCGAAAAGTCATCATCGAGCGGGCCGTCGCCGCGGAGCGAATGGATCCACGCGAGCACGCGTTCAAAAGCGTCCGGCTCGGTCCCGTTTTCGCGCATGAAGGCGACGAACTCGTCAAACTCGAGCAGCGAGCCGGCACTCGTGCGGACCTCGTAGGCCCCGTCGCAAAGCATGATAAGGCTGGCTCCGGAGGGGACGGTGCAGTTGCCGGGTTTGTAAACGGCCGAAGGCACGACGCCGAGGATCAGGCCTGGGGCGTTGATTTCTTCGATCGTGTTCGTGCCATCGGGCTGAGGCACCAGCAGGAGCGCCGGCGGATGCCCGCCGCTGCAATGGCGCAGGGTGCGGGTGGATTTCTGGTAAACCCCATACCAGAGGGTGAAATACATGTTGTTCTGGGCCTCCATCGGGAACGCCGCGTTGAGCGCGGAGAGGACAGCGCCGGGATCGCGCACGTCCGTCCCCGGCAGCGCCCCCGAGCGGATGACGTTGATCGCCGAGACCGAGAGCAGCGAGGCCCCGACCCCGTGGCCGCAGACGTCGAGAAGGTAGAGAGCGAAATGGTCGTCATCGATCCAGTGGTAGCCGAACGAATCCCCGCCGAGCTCGGTCGAGGGAACATACGACCAATCGATGGCGAACGGCCCAGCGAGAGGCGCGGGGAGGATCGAGCGGACGTAATTTGCGGCCTCGGCGAGTTCGGAATTGAGCCGCCTCTGAGTTTCCTCGATCGTCCGCAGGTGCTGCTGCTCAGTGTCGCGGAGCGCCTTCTTTTCGAGGCAGGCCCCGATCCTCGCGCGAAGGATCGTCGGGTTGAACGGCTTTGGTAGGTAGTCCTCGGCGCCGGCCTCGATGCAGCGGACGACGCTCTCGAGTTCGTCAAGGGCGGAGATCATGATCACCGGGATATGGCGGATTTCCGGGGAGCCTTTCATTTCGCGGAGCGCGGCGAGCCCGTCCATGACCGGCATCATCACGTCGAGGAGCACGAGATCGAAGGGCTGTTTTTCGAGAAAGTCCAAAGCCTCGCGGCCATCGGCGGCAACGGTGACCGCGTGGCCCTGCCGGCTCAACTGGCGTTCGAGCAGGGCGCGGTTCTCGCCGTTGTCGTCCACGATCAGGACGCGGCCGGCAATGCGGGCGGCCGAGGGTGCGGCGTGCTCAGCAGGTTTCGTGGAGGTCCCCGGTTTCGCCGCGCCGGAAGAAACCTGCACGCCCCCGCCGAGCCGGCTATCGATCAACCCCAGAAGCGTCCTTGCCGCAGAACGGATTTTTTCCAGGTCGTCGAGCCCTTCAACCCCGCGGTCGCCCAGCTCCTCGCCCAGCAGTTCCGAGTATCCGATGATGTGGTTCACCGGCGTCCTGAGATCGTGGCGGAGCCTGGGAAGTTCGGAGGCCGGAATCATCGGGAAGCGGGAGGTTGAGGCGGCCCGCCGCCGAGGAGGAGGGCGGCAATTTTTTCGGCCAGGCGGTCGAATTCGATCGGCTTGGTATCGTAGTCGTCGCAACCGGCGGCGAGCGCCTGTTCGCGGTCCCCGGACATGGCATGCGCGGTGAGGGCGATGACGGGGATCTTCGAGGTGGCGGGGCCGGCCTTGATCCGGCGGGTGGCGTCCCATCCGTCCATGACCGGAAGGCTCATGTCCATGAGGATCAGATCCGGAAGGTCCGCCGATGCGCGGGCGACCCCCTCGGCTCCGTCAACGGCGACGAGGACATCGTGCCCGCGGCGGGCGAGCCTGCGAGAGAGCATGTCGCGGTTCATTTCGTTGTCTTCGACGAGGAGGATTCTTGCCATGGTCAGTTCGTGATGCCGCGGGCGATCATTGCGGAAATTTCGCTCAATGGCTTCTCGCGATTCATCGCGCCTTTTTGGATGACCTGTTTCACGCAGCCGTGGTGGAATGTTCGCTCACCGATGCGGGAAGGTCCACGCGGAATGTCGTCCCCTTTCCATGGGTGCTCCGCACCGTGATGCCGCCGCCCATGAGCTGGCTGAATTTGCTGCTGATCACGAGGCCGAGACCGGTGCCGCCGAATTTTTTGGTGGTCGAGTCATCGGCCTGGGAGAACGCCTGGAAGAGCCGGCCCATCTGCTCGTCCGTGATGCCGATGCCGGAATCCTCCACCTCAAAAATCATCCGGCCGGCATCCGGGGAGCGGGAGACGGAGAGCCGGACGGTGCCGTTTTCTGTGAATTTGGCCGCGTTGCCCAGGAGGTTGAAGAGCGTCTGGCGGACCTTGGTCAGGTCGGCGCGCATGAGCCCGCACTCCGGGGAAACGGAAACCTCGAGCGCGTTGCGGTTCTTTTCGACCAGCGGCTGGATCGTGGAAACCACATCGCGGACCATCGCGGCAACCTCGAACTCCTCGACGAAAAGCGTCATCTTCCCCGCCTCGATTTTGGAGAGATCCAGGATGTCGCTGATCAGCGAGAGCAGGTGTTTGCCCGCCGTGCGGATCCTATTGAGGTCGGGGGAGAACCCCTCCAGCTTGCGGTCCTCCGCCTCCTCGATGAGCATCTCGCTGTAGCCGATGATCGCGTTCATCGGGGTGCGTAGCTCGTGGCTCATGTTCGCCAAAAACGCGCTCTTGGTCCGGTTCGCGGACTCCGCCGCATCGCGGGCCGCCAGCGCCTCCCGGCGGGCGGTCTGCGCGGACTCGAGCGCGCCCGAGAGCCGTGACGCGAGCCAGAAGGAAACCAGAAGCACCAGGAGGATGGTCACGCTTCCGACCCCGTAAACCTGACGGATGAACTGCCAGGTGATCCGGTTGATGTCCGGCAGATAGAGGGCCGCGATGATCGTGTAGTTCCACGGTTCGAAGTCGGAAACCTTGATCATCCACTGCCTGCCTGAATTGCCGGTCTTGTGGGTGCTGAAAGCGATGATCTCCGCCGAATCCTCGCGGGTGATTTTCGTCGTGCGAAAAACAACCTGCTCCCTGTTGTCGAGCAGAACAAAGAACCCCCGCTCCAGGATGCCGCGGTCCTCGATCACGTCGCGGATCGTATACAAAGTCTCCAGCGCATAGCCGACATAGCAGGCGCCGATGATGGTTCCGGCGCTGTCCCTGAGCGGTTCGTATCTGGTGACGTAGGGTTTGCCGAGGATGTCGGCGATGCCCGAGTAGGGCTGCCCGCCGCGAAGCGCCGCAATGGCCTTGCCGCCGGGATCCAGCCGGGTTCCGAGGGCGCGGTTTCCATCCGCTTCCAGGACATTGGTGCTGACCCGGACAAAATCGGCGCCGTCCCTGACGAAGAAAGTGGCGGTGCCCCCCATGATCTGGCTGACCCGATCCACCAGTTCGTTGCTGGTGCTCACGCAGGAATCTCCGAAAAAGAGTGCCGGGCGACCTTGAGGATCGCGGCCGGAAATGTGCGGACCGCCCTGCTGGGCCGCGAGCATTTGGAGGACTTTCATCGAGGATGTCACGAGCTCCGAATAGATCTTGTTCGTCGATTCCAGCACGTCCAGGACATGGTCCAGCTTTGCCGCCATTTGGTTCTCCGCCTCCACGCGGACGTAATTCGAGAGCCGGTGAAATCCCGCAACCCCGGCGGAGCCGACGGCGGCAACGACGATCAAAAACCAAAGCGCAATTTTTAACCGGAGGGAATGGGTCATCGGGTCGCTACGAGCAATACCCGCACACCGAGCGCCGCGTCCATGATCATTTTTCCGTTGAAATCCCATTGCATTAATTCCGCGCGGGGAATAGCGGAAGGGATGCTTAAATTACTCGGCCTCGCGGTCCTCGCTTTCGGCCTTGCCGCAAACGCCTCCCAGCTCGATCTCGCGATCGTGCAGTTTCCGGAAGTAAAAACCGCCGGCGAGCTGGAGGCAGCTCTGGCGAGGGTCGATCTGGCCGGGATTACCAACTCCGACCGGGTCATGACCAAGGAATCATATCTCAAAGGCGGCTACGTGGTTTTTGCGCAGAGCCTGTCCGCCGGGGAGAGCTTTTCCTCCTCGACCCGGATCTCGAACAGCCGCGCGGATGTCCAGGGCCAGCTTGCCAGGGGAAAAATCTCTGTCAAAATCACATTGAGCGAGGGCGTCCAGGCGGGGCTGAGGCGGTTTTCCAGCCGCACCTACGAGGCAAACAGCCCCCTCGCCCCCGGCCAAACCCGCGTCCTCGGCATCCGCCAAATCTCGGCGAAAACCACCGTGGCAATCAGGGGGCAGGCCTCGGTGAGCGAATCAAATTATTGCAGCGTAATCATCGGGCGGGTTTCGAAATAGGCCCCGCCAGAGCGGATGTGAACAACCTGTGAGTTTCTCCGGATCCACTAGAGAAAAAACAGAAGTCCGCAGGCGTTTATTGACCCAAATCGCGAATAGAAAACCCGTGCTTCCCGGCGTGGAACACGCATGAATACAGTGAGGAACACGCTTTCCCCTCGTGATTTTTGTGGCGGGGGCCGCGAGATCTTTCATCTCCCTCGGATTTGAGGGGACGGCACCTGTGAATAAATCTCGCTTTTGCTCAGCGAGGCGTCCGGGGGCGACCGCCCTCCAATGGAAGCAGCCCGCCCCGGTCTGCTCGGAGAAGGCGGCTGGGGGCGACCCCTTTTCCAAATCCAGTTTTTGCAGAAAAGGGCTGCGAAGGGCATGAAAAAGCCGCTCCGGCGATCGGCCGGAGCGGCTTGAAATCAACCCCCGGACTTGCCGGGGAGGCCGAGCGCTACTTTTTTGCGGCGGGCTTCTTTTTCTTGGACGGCCGGACGATCACGAAGGAGCCCTTGGCTCCGGGGACCGCTCCGCTGACGACGATAACGCCTTCTTCTCCGCGCACCTGGAGGATGCGGAGGTTTTGGAGAGTGACGCGCTCGTCACCCATGTGGCCGGGCATGCCCATGTTTTTCCAAACGCGGCCCGGGGTCGAGCGGTTGCCGATGGAGCCGTTCCGGCGGTGCATCGTCGAACCGTGGGTCATCGGCTGGCCATGGAAGTTGTGCTTTTTGATCGTGCCCTGAAAGCCCTTGCCTTTCGACTGGCCGATGACGTCCACGAATTGCCCGGTCTCGAAGACCGTGACGGCGACGTCCGCGGATTCCGGGGCGGTTTCCCCCGCAGCGAGACGGAACTCGCGGATGAACCGCTTCGGCGTCGAAGAGGTCTTTCCAAAGTGCCCGGTCTGCGCTTTTGAAACGCGCTGGGGCTTCTGGTCGCCGAAGCCGACCTGGACAGACGCGTAGCCGTCCTTGTCCGCGCTTTTGGTTTGAAGGATGCGATTGCCGCCCGCCTCGATGACGGTGGCGGGAGTGCAGCGGCCCTTGTCATCATAGACGCGGGTCATGCCGAGTTTTTTTCCGAGAAGTCCAATGCTCATGGCGGTCAGATTTTGATGGTGATGTCGACCCCGGCCGGGAGGTTCAGTTTGCGGAGTTCGTCAACGGTCTTGGCCGTGGGCTCGACGATGTCGAGCAGCCGCTTGTGGGTGCGGATTTCGAATTGCTCCATCGACTTTTTATCGACGTGCGGGGAGCGGTTGACGGTGAATTTTTCGATGCGGGTCGGGAGCGGGATCGGCCCGGTGACTTTCGATCCCGTGCGTTTCGCGGTTTCCACGATCTCGTGCGCGGAGGCATCGAGGATGCGGTAGTCGAATCCTTTGAGCCGGATCCGGATTTTTTGGGCTGATGGTGATGCCATAGAATAAAGAACAGTGAATGTTTGTTTTGAAACCCCGACATTGAGCGGGAGGGAAAGACTAGGGATGCGCGC
>JBAWVC010000066.1:0-11968 GCA_037147455.1 Verrucomicrobiota bacterium
ATGCGTTTGCCCGGCCCCTGTTCACCGCATCTTGCATTTCCGGCATTTCTGTTTAAATTCTTCCCATGATTCGCAATCGGTCGAGGAAAGGGGTTTTTGTCGCTGCGCTTCTGGCGTTTTTTTCCGGAGGTCTGATAAGTGCCCAGGCTGCCACTTTGGCGGCCCCGACGATGGCGAAGGTTTCGATCACGAAGCCATCCGCCTCCACCGTCCATTGGATCTCGTGCGAGTGGCAGGACAACTCGTCGAACGAGACCGGGTTTCAGATTCGCGCGCGGCTTGGAAACTCGGGAAATTTTACCCCGATTGAGACCGCGTCTTCCGGTGCCACGAGCTGGGCGTTTGTCATCAATGCCTTCCCGGTGGGGACGGTTATCCAGTTCCAAGTAGTCGCGTTCAGCGGCCCTGCATCGGCCCCGACCGGTTTTTCGGCCGCGTCAAATACCGCTCAAGTCATTGTGCCGGCCGACAAATTCGATGCCCCGTCAGGCCTGACTGCGACGGCGATGGACGGGGGAATTATCGAGCTCAAGTGGACGGATAATTCCACCACGGAGGAAGGTTTTGCCGTCGAGCTTCGAAACCAGGGCGAACCCGCTTTCACCCATCTGGGGAACGCCCAGTTCAATTCCACGAGTGTCCAGATCAGCGGCTTTGGCACGCCCGGGCAACTGGAGGAGTTCCGCCTTCGGGCGATTCGAGGCACGCCTCCCGCCGTCGATGTCAGCAGCGGCAATGCCACCGCCTACACGCCCATCGCCTCGGCGAAAGTCCGCGATCTCATCACGAGCAATTCGACGGTGTCCGTCTACTGGGGCGAGCCGTTCGAGATGGAGGTTACGACATCCCAGCCGGATCTCCGCACGGGTTTGGAAGTTGCCTCCCTGCCTGGCGGTCTGACATTTGATTCCGGAACGAACAAAATCACGGGGGTCCCAACCACGCCCGGAACATCGACGGCGAATGTCACCGCAACCTTTTCTTCGTTGAGCGAGGTGGTTTCCGGGAAAATTGCGATCGCCATCCTTCCCCCGGCGGTGACGAGCCGCCCGTTTGAGCCGGCGACCGTTGGCGTTCCGTTTTCCTTTGAGGTCCAGACCAGCAGTTCCGGCGTCAGGAACCGCTTCGAGCTGGCCCTGCCGTCCGGGCTCGGGCTCACATTTGACTCCTCGACTGGCGTGCTCGAAGGCACGCCGACCCAGGCCGGAGTTTACGTGATCCCGATCCTGGCAACGTTCGCCGGATACACGCCGCAGGTCTCTGGAACCCTGACGCTGAGAGTCCGCAATCCCGCCGGTCCGCCCGCGGACATTCCCGGGGCCAGCCAGTCCCTTTCCGTTCCAGAAGGGTCGCCCTGCACGGTCAACCTCTCGGGGTTGTTTTACGATCCGGACGCTGCGGCGGCCGCCCGCCTGCAAACCAATATCGGAAACATCGACATCATTCTTTACCCGGACTCGACGCCCGAGACGGTCTCCAATTTCTTAAAATACGTGGACGCCGGCGACTACGATGGTTCGGTCTTCCACCGCGCCATCCCTGATTTTATCGTCCAGGGGGGCGGCTTTGTCCCGGCGGCTCCGGGGAACAAGTTTTTCTCGGTCCCTGCGCGCCCGTCTCCGGTGAACGAGCCGGGGATCTCGAATCTGCGCGGCACCGTGGCGATGGCAAAAATCGGGGGACTTCCGAACAGCGCGACAACCAACTTCTTTTTCAATCTCGCCGACAACAGCGCGAATCTCGACAACCAGAATGCGGGGTTCACCGCGTTCGGAAGGGTTTCGGCCCCGGGCCTCGCCGCCATGGATTCCCTGGCCGGCAAGCCCACCGCGACCTACTCTGCCGTGATCGACGGCGCTGCCGCTCAGGACTATGGCGAGTGGCCCGTCAACGCGGCCTCAGCGCCCGCGACCATGGACAACACGAAGATGCTCGTGATCGAATCTGCGAGGCGGCTCCCGGTTCTCTCGTATGCGCTCGTGTCCGATCCGGCCTCCGACGTTGTCCAGGCGACTCTGAGCGGAGATCTCCTGAGCCTGAAAGGGCTCAAGCCCGGCACGAAAGAGATCGGCATTGAGATCACGGATCTCGACGGAAACAAAATCACCCGCGCGCTGCAAGTCACGGTGGGGCAGGGTGTCTCCTACTACGAGACGCCCAACCAGCCGCCGGTGAATGCCGGGGTTTTTCAATTCGAATCCGGCACCGCCGCCTCGCTCGCCCCCGCAGTGTCCGGCAACGAGACCGCTTTCCGCTGGCTCAAGAACGGCGTCGCAGTCCCGCGAGCCACCTCTCCCACCCTCGCGTTTTCCGCCATCAAACTCACCGACGCCGGCGCGTATCGCCGGATTGCAACGTTGCCCGGCGGTGAGGTCCGCACCGCGCCGATGCTCGTCGGTGTCCTTGAGTTTTCCAGGCAGCCCGTGCTCGCAAAAGCCGGCAGCAAAGTCGTTCTCGCGGCAAAAGTCGCGGGGCCCGGATTTTCGCTCGTCTGGGGGAAGGACTGGAACCTCCTCTCGGAAATCCCCGGAAAAATTTCCGGCTCGTCCACTCCACAGCTCGCTATCGCATCGTTCGCGGCGTCGGATTCCGGGACGTATCAGTGCGTTCTTCGCTCGGCGGCGGGAACCGGCATGATCATCCCCCGTTCCGTCGTGGCTGTCACCGGCGGGCCGGTTATCGGCAACCTTTACTTCGCCCCGGTCGATGTGAACCACCAGGCATCGTATCAGCTTGACTGGGATACCGGCCAGAGCGTCGCTCCCGTGAAGTTCGCTGTCACCGGCCTGCCGGCGGGAATGGCGTTCAATTCCCTGACCGGCTTGATCTCCGGATGCCCAACCGTTCCGGGCACCTACACTCTCACGGTCACCGGAACCAACGCATTTGGAACGAGCCAGAAAAAGACCTTCAGCCTTACGGTCAACGCCGTCCCCTCCGGATCCACCGGCACATTTGTCGGCGTCGTCCCGCGCGACATCGCACTAGATGGCGGGCTTGGCGGACTCCTCACTGTCACGGTCGGCGCAAATGGTGTTTACACCGGGAAAATCGTGCTCGGAACCGCCTCATATGCTTTCAACGGCATCATTGTCACGGCGGCCGGGCTCAGCCCGCAGATCGGCAAAACGATCACTCGCACGGACAGCTCTCAGGTGCGGCTTGAGGTGACCCTCAATGCCGGCATTCTCGCCGCGACCCTCACCGGCGGAGCGGCGTCCGCGACAATCGCCGGAGCAAAAACTGTCGCGCCCGCCGCCGCCCTGGCCGGCATCTATACCTCCCGGTTTTCGATCCCGGCAGCCGACGCCAACTCCGGAAATATCGATCTCGTGCCCCAAGGTCATGGTTTCGCGTCGCTGACTGTCGGCGCGACCGGGAGGATTTCGATCACCGGAAAGCTGGCCGACGGCACCGCCCTCCTGACTTCCTCATCATTCGGGTTCGGCGGCAAGGTCCCCATGCATGTTGTTCTGCCCTCGAAGAAAGACTTCCTTCTCGGCGCGGCGACCATCACCCAGGCATCGGCGGCCGCGACCCCCCAGCTCACCGGCACCGCGCAATGGGGCGTGGCACCTGGCACCTCGGCCAAGCTGATTTACCCTGCGGCCTTCGGCCCCCAATCCCTGGAGTGGGTCGGCGCCAGGTATGTCGCCCCTGCTGCGGGGAAAATCATTCTCGGCCTCGCGGACAAAGCCGACAACGCCGACCTCTCGTTCTTCGATGCCAACCTGGATAGCGAAAAAACGAACCGGGACCCGGATGTCACGCTTCGCATCAAGACCGACAATTCGGTCGTCATGCCGGCCGC
Organism: Verrucomicrobiota bacterium; assembly: GCA_037147455.1. Taxonomy (GTDB): domain Bacteria; phylum Verrucomicrobiota; class Verrucomicrobiia; order Chthoniobacterales; family Terrimicrobiaceae; genus QYQL01. The sequence goes on from JBAWVC010000066.1 coordinate 3,812, forward strand.
GCATCCGGCTTTTGTCACCCTCAAAATCGACCCGGCAAAGGGCGCGTTCTCCGGGACATTCCAGTTCACGGACACCGTTGCCGGGAAACCTGTGATAAGGAAACCGTCCTTCCAAGGGCTCCTGATCAACGGCTCCGGCGGCTTCGGATACTTCATCCTTCCCCAGTTGCCTTCATCAGTGCGCCAACCCGGGCTCTCGGGGGCGGTCGAACTCGCCGCTCCCACTCCGACTCCCACTCCGACTCCCACTCCTTAGAAACACCTGCGCCATCGTTCCGGGTGTTGTCCAAGGATTGGACGTTTCCAGGCTAATCATGCCGGATTGGGTGCATGTGGAGATTTTGGATTGCTGATTCTCCAATTGAAATTTCTCATTGTTTAACCTAAAACAGAGTTGATGGGTGATTGACGAGAGTTGATGGGTCAAAAAATGTTTTTTAGCGTGATCACGCCGAGCTGGAACCAGGGCAAGTTCCTGCGCGCCTGCATCGGGTCGGTCGTGAGCCAGGGCGACCCGGATTTCGAGCACCTGATTTTTGACAACTGCTCGACCGACGGGACCGCCGCTGTCGCCGCGGAGTTTCCTCATGTCCGCTTCGTGTCGGAGCCGGACCGCGGGCAGTCGCACGCCGTCAACAAAGGCCTGGCGGCCGCGCGCGGGGAGATCATCTGCTGGCTGAACTCCGACGACGAATATGCGCCCGGCGCGTTCGCGAAATTGCGCGAGGCGTTTTCCGATCCGGCGGTGAATGTTGTTTTCGGAGATGCGCGACAGATCGAATATGACGGGCGCGGGGACGAGGTGGCGCGCGGGAAGTTTGATTCCCGCCTCGACCTGGTCCGCTGGTGGAGTTCCCGGGTCAAGCTGCACCAGCCGGCGGTAATTTTCCGGAGCGAAGCGGCAGCGAAAACGGGCCCGCTGCGCGAAGACCTCCACCTCGTGATGGACTACGAGTTTTGGTGGAGGATGTCGGAAAAGTTTGATTTCCGATACATCCCGCAAGTTTTGGCCGTCCAGCACCGCCAGCCGGATTCCAAAACGATCCGGTCGTGGGCCACGGCGCTCGCCGAGCGCGAGAGGGTTTTCACTCCCTATTACAGCCTGATTGACGGAGGGGATCGTCCGGCATTGATGCGGGAGAAGCGCCGCAAGCTGGGGCGGAGCTACCTTCTCCAGGCCTATGCGCTCGCGCCGACACGCCGCATGGATGCGGTCCGTTTGCTGGCCAAGTCCTTTCGCGAGTGGCCGCAAGGGATCAGGGAGATGCGCTGGCCGGGGGTTTTCAAAAAGATGTTGTTAGGGCAGTAAGTCGCTCATGGTTTTCAACTCGCTGATTTTCCTGCTCTTTATCGCGCTTCTGCTCCCGGCCTACTGGGGGCTCAGGAGCGACCGGTGGAGGCATCCGCTCCTGTTCGCTGCGAATTTCCTGTTTTATGGATGGTGGGACTGGAGGTTCACGGCGCTGCTTTTCGGGGTGATGGCGACGACGTGGGCGGGGGGATTGTGGATCGCGGGTGCGCTGGATCATCCTCGAAGGAATCCCCGCCAGGCGCTCTTCTGGTGCTGCGCCGTGCAGCTGGGGGTCCTCGGGTATTTTAAATACGCGAATTTTTTCAGCGGGAGCTTTCAGCACGCGCTCCAGTCCGTCGGGATCAACCCCGGGTGGACGACGCTGAACATCATCCTTCCGGCGGGGATCAGCTTTTATATTTTCCAGGCGATCAGCTACCTCGCGAGCATCTATCAAAAAAAACTGACGCCGGAAAAAGATTTCATCAGGCTCGGAGTGTATCTCGGATTTTTCCCGCACCTCGTGGCGGGGCCGATCATCCGGGCCGATTATTTTCTGCCGCAGCTGGCCGCGCCGAGGGCGTTTGACGGGGCGTTGTTTTTTTCCGGGTGCAGGAAGTTTGTGATCGGCTTTCTTTATAAGGCGGTCTTTGCGGACAATCTGGCGGCGGTGGTGAATCCCATTTATGGCTCGCTGTCCGGTCAGTCGGGCACCTCGATTTTCGGTGCCTGCCTCGGGTTCTACGGGCAGATCTATTTTGATTTTGCGGGTTACTCGCTGATGGCGATCGGGATCGCGAACCTGCTCGGCTACACGCTGCCGGACAACTTTTCCTTTCCCTACGGCGCGGCCTCGCTGGTGGATTTCTGGCGGCGGTGGCACATCTCGCTTTCGACGTGGCTGAGGGATTACGTCTATATTCCGCTCGGCGGGAACCGGCTCGGCGTGCCCAGGCAGTATGGGAATTTGATGGTGACCATGCTCCTTGGCGGGCTCTGGCACGGGGCCAATTGGAACTTTGTTCTGTGGGGTGGACTGCACGGGCTGGGGCTGTGCGCCAACCATCTCTGGGTAGCGGCACGGCCCCGCTTTCTTGTTGGGGATTGGGTGAACAGCGCCGCCGCAAGGACCGCCGGGCTGGTGGCAAGCTGGCTCGCCGTCCAGGTTTTTGTTCTTCTTTGCTGGGTTCCGTTCCGCGCTCAGTCGTCAGCCGACACCGGAACGATTTTTCAAGGTTTGCTCGCGTTTGTTTCCGGGCATGGCGGGGAGGCGCGGAACTTCCCCTGGCTTCTTGCCACCTTGCCTCTGATCGCGGACACGTTCCTCGTTTCCTCCAGGGAGCGGGCGACGTCGGGGCTGATCCGGAACCCGGTGGCGGCCACGCTGGTTTTTTCCGTTTCCCTGCTGGTGATCTTCCTCTTCATGCGGTCCGAGCGCGTGCCGTTTATCTACTTTCAGTTTTAACCCGATGGATACACTTGTTCTGGTTCCTGTGGCCGCGTTGGTGCTGGTCTCTTCGGTGAGATTTTCCGGGCATCGGATTCCGGCATGGCCCTGCGTCCTGGCGGCTGGAGGCGTGCTGGCGCTGTTTCTCTGCCTTCGCGCGATGGTTCCGGACGAACAGGTCTTCATCGGTTCCGACGCGGCCCGAAGGGTTCGTGCGCAGGTCCGTGATTTGCAAAAGAAACCGAACTGGTGGGAAAAGGATGTTCTAATCGTCGAGGGTAGCAGCATTGCCACGTATGGCATTGACAACCGCGAAGTGGAAGCCGCTCTCGCCGCCCGCGGTTGGGATCCCGTTGTCCTGGAGTTCGCTCTGCCAGCCGCAAACCATTTTGAGAGAACATTTCTCATCGAGGCGTTTTTTCGGAGCCTCCCCCGCGCAGACAGGGACAAAATTCGCGCGGCGCGTGTCGTCCTTTTGAAGGAGGTTTTCGATCTCTATGACCGAAATCCCCTTTGCCTGTTTGACAAGGAGGAGTATCAGGAGCGGGCCAAGGTTTACATGAACCCCTCAAACGCGCTCCAGTCCTGGAAGGCATATGCCGCCTCTTTGCCGCAAAGCATGCCTTTCGTGGAGAGGGCCTCCGATCTTTTCCTTTCTGGAGTCCTTATTGGCGAAAGGCTTCTCATGAACCGGTTTGGCGCGGGGGCTCTCTCCGACATGAAACCGGTTTCTTGGAAGAAGCGGACCCAGGCATTTCATGCTCTATCAGGAACTACCCCCGGGTTTAGTTATGATGCGGCGGTCAACTCCATTAATGATACTTCAGATCTGGAAAGCACATTGCCTTGGAGCGGCTTCCCCCCAGGCTGGTTGGCCTGTTTCCGTCATGAAAAGCAGACCTTGGGTGACGACGTGGATGCCGTTGCCTTCTTCGCCATGCCGGCGCTGGAACCCAAGCGCTTGTCTTACCAAATGGGTTTTTCGAAAGGGTTGCCGGACGGCACCACCATGATCGGGCCGCCTACCTCCAGCCAGCTCCAGCCGTTTTTAAAGAAAGGCTATTGGTTTGACAGAGCGCATCCCACGGGACCGGGAGCGACAGAGTTTTCCCGATGGCTCGCCGGCGAGCTGCTCCTCAGACGCTCTCGCCTGCAGGTTGGCGGGTGGGGGGAATTTCAGGGCCTTTGAGATGACGGGGATTTTGATAGCTACGTATGACCGCCAAGAGGCGCTCGCCAGATGGACCGCTGCAAGGATCCGGCTTCTGTGGCCCGGGCATCCTCCGGTGTTTTTCTCCGGGCTGACAAGACGTGGCGAAGGGAACCTTGGGTTCGAAGGGGATTCCAGGGATTGGATGAATGTGAATTTGCAGGCGGTGCGGCAGTTGATCGGGCGCGGGTTCCAGCGGGCCTACCTGATTCTCGACGACCATCCGCCGGTTGGATCGTGCTATGCGGACTATCTGAACGACCGCCTGCCCGAACTGTCGGGCAACCTCCATGCCGCATGCATCGGGCTTCTCGGATACGGGCAACACCGCCGCCGGGAAGGACATATCCTTGGGCCTGCGGAAGACTTCCTCGAGCATTCCCTGCCGGCCTATCGCTGGAAATTCTCGCTGCATCCCGGACTCTGGACTCTTGAAGACTTGCAAACACTATTGGAATGCCGGATGAAGACGTATCCTCATGGACAGCGAACTCCTTGGAATTTTGAGCGGCACCGCGATGTGCCGGGCGACCCTCGCGTGGATTCCATCGCGGGCAGATGCTTCCGGATTCGAGGCGCATCCTGCCTCGCTCCGGACGCGGGAGCACGCGCCACGCTGTTTTTTGAATCCGGGCTCCGCCTCCTGGCCGACACCGAACTCTTTGCCGCCAAGCTTGCCGGAGGGAAGGCCGCGAGGGATTCTGCGGAGCTCCGCCGGCTCTGGATGTTCGGGCATTATCTCGGGCCGTATCCGATTTTTTGGAGCGGCTGCATGCGTCAGGGAAAGCCGCACGAGGATTTTGAAAAGTGGCTCGCCCGGTTCGGCCCTCGCGAATTGAAGGCGTCCTGGAAAGCCGCCAAGGAGGAAAGTTTCCCCCAAGTGACCCCTCAATTCCAATGATGAGTTCCATTCGCCAAGCAGTCCGTGCATTCCTGCGCTTTATCGGGCGATGCGTGTTCGCGCCTCTTGTCATCGCTGCCGGGCGGCGTCCGGAGGGGCCGGAAATTCCGGTTTCAGTCCACCTGCTCGTCTCCTCAAAAACCTGGCGCATGGGAGTGATGGCGGTGCTCAGCCTCGAATATTTTTCCGGGAGACGCTGGAAACTATTTATCCATGAGGACGGGTCGGTTGACAGGCGGTCGCGCGAGCAAATCGAGGCCCGGCTGCCGGGCGTGCGATTTGTGACCCGGAAGGAAGGCGACGAAGCTGCGACGCAGCTTCTGAAGAACCATCCCGCCTGCCTCCGCAATCGAAGCCGCCACAACCTCTTTCTCAAGTTTTTTGATCCTATGGCCTTCGCCCCCGTCGACAAATTTCTGATCCTGGACGCGGATTTGTTTTTTTACCGCCGCCCGGAGTTCCTTCTCAAATGGGCTGAGGGAGGCGAACGCGCCTGCTACTACAACCGGGATGTCAAGGAGGTCTATTGTCTGCCGCGGGAGACAATCGAAACGGTGATCGGGGTCGGGCTTTGGGAATGTTTCAACAGCGGGCTGCTCTGCATCTCCCGGGAGGCTCTCGACCTGGATCTGAGTGAACGCCTGCTTTCGGCGTTCGAAACCACCGCGCACCACCCGCAATTTTTCGAGCAAACGCTTTACGCCCTGTGCGCGTCCGCGTTCAACCGTGGCGGGCCGCTTCCCGCGCAATATGAGATCACCTGGAATATTTTCCGCCGCCGGGATTCTGTATGCCGGCATTATGTCGGGCCTGCGAAGTTCGACCACCTCTATTTGGAGGGGCCGGCATCCTTGTTCCTGCTCATGACTTGCCCGGCGGCATGGAATCGGCTGTCTGGCGGGAGGCCGCTGGCGGCGTTATGAAAATCCTCCAGAAAACCCGGCTCCGGGCGCGCCGAACCGCCGCCTCGCTGTCCCGCGTGCTTTCCGGCAGCGCCTACGCAGGCATCGCGGCCCGGCTCGCGCGGCTGCCTGCCTGTGGTGTGAGCGTCCACATGATGTCACAGCCCGACCGCGTGGACGCGAGCTGGATGTCGTATGCCTCGTTCTGCATTTATTCGGGGAAGAGATATCCGTTATGGATTCACGATGACGGATCCTTCGGTGAAGAAGGGGTCGCGCGGTTGCGACGGTCCTTACCTGGCGCGGTGTTTGTCTCGCGGCGGCAGGCTGACGCCGAAATGAAAAGCCGCCTGGCCGGATGCCCAGAATGCACGAAGTTCCGGGAGGAGAACTTCTTTTTCCTTAAACTTTTTGATGCCTTTCATTTCGCCCCGACGGAACGGCTCATTGTGCTCGACAACGACATTCTGTTTTTCCGGGAGCCCGCGGAAGTCGTGCGGTGGCTCGACCTCTGTGAGCGGGAGATTTGTTTCAACAGCGAGCGGGGGGAAAGCCTGGCTATGACCCGGGAGGATCTCGCCACCCTCCCCGGTCGCCCGGCCGACATGCTTCTCAATGCCGGGTTCGGGCTGATCTGGAAGGAGGTGATGGATTGGGAGTTCTGCGAGCGATTTCTCGCCCATTGCCGGGAAAACATCCATCTGGTTCGAAAAATCCACCTGATGGAGCAGACCACATGGGCGTTCCTCATCGGTCAATCGGCACTTCCGCTCAGACTGCTGCCGCACACCTACGAAATTTCCAACGACATTCTGAAAAGCAAGGGAACCATCATGCGCCACTACACCGGATTCACCAAGCACGACATCATGTTTGTCGAGGCGTTTCTGGGATTGCCCGGCCTTCTGCGCCGCGCACTTTCGTGAGGGTTGCACCGATTGTCGTGAAGAATTCTTCGCTCTTGTTCTTCACATTGCCAGCATACAGAAGATAGTTAATCCCATGGCCTACCTCCGACATTCCCTGATCCGCCCGATCCATCCGGGGTTCTGGATCAAGACCGCCCTCCACCTGCTCACGCCCGGCGGGTTTGGATACATCCGCAAGCTGCGGCAGATGCAGGATGCGCGGTATGTGCATGAGCGCGACAAGCACGAGGTTCGAAAAAAGCACCACGGCGAGGGCGGGTGGAAGGCGGAGAAGGACGGCGACATCCTCAGGCGCGATTACGCCAGCTACGACGAATACCTGACCCACCAGAAGCAAAAGCTCGACGAGATGCTCAAGCTGAAGGGAGGGTTCAGCAACTGGGACATCTGCGAATACCGGCTGAAGTTTTATTCGAGGTTCAAGCACCTGCAGGGGCTGCTCGCGCGCGACGCCTCGATCATCTGCTGCGGAGCCCGCCAGGGCACCGAGGTCGAGGTTCTGCGGGATCTCGGATTCGCCAACGCCTTCGGGATCGATCTCAACCCGGGACCCGACAACCGGATCGTCCGGCAGGGGGATTTCATGAAGCTCGATGTGCCGGCGAATTCCCTCGACCTGCTCTACACGAATTGCGTGGACCACGCCTTCGACCTCGAGGCGATGATGGCCGAACACGCCCGCGTCTTGAAGCCCGACGGCTTCCTTCTCTACGATATGGGGATCAATATGGAGGAGGGCAAAGGGGGGCCGTTCGAGGCGGTTTCCTGGGATCGGACCGAGGATCTTGTCGTGCGCCTGCTCGGAAAATTCCAGAAGCTGATCCGGGCGGAACGCGACGACAATTTCGGCGGCCAGTGGCTTTGGGTGCTCCTTCAAAACAAGCGTTGAACCTAAATCCAGAAGAAGAGACTCACGCAAAGGACGCAATGCACACAAAGGAAGGAACTTATGAAAAACACAGCGGTCACCATCGGGGGGGCATGTTTTCTGCCCAGTCCTTTGCGTATTTTTCTGCCTTGGCGTGCTTTGCGTCCTTTGCGTGAAATCCAACTGCTTTTTCTAGGTTGAAAAATATCCTCGGCATTGTTCTCGTGCGGAACGAGGATCGGTTCGTGCGGCAGGCGGTGAGGAATGCCTGGGAATTCTGCGACCGGATTCTGCTGGTTGACCACCAATCCGGCGACGCGACCGCTGAGATTCTACGGGAGTTCGCGGCGGAGCCCGGCGGGAAAGCGACCTTCCACTCGATTGCTCATCCCCGCGAGTCGCATGAGCTTCTCAAGCCATTTGTAGGGACCGACACCTGGGTGTTCGGTGCGGACGGCGACGAGATCTATGATCCCCCGGGGCTGCAGGCCTTCCGCGCGAGGTTGCTTGCCGGGGAGTTCGACAAGCACTGGATGATTCTCGGAAACGTGCTCCACTGCGACCGCCTCGATCCCGCCGCCGGCGTGGCGTCGGGGTTCGCGGCCCCGC
>JBAWVC010000067.1:0-11897 GCA_037147455.1 Verrucomicrobiota bacterium
TCCCGCCGCTCGCGGACATACGGGCCGAATGCCTGGCTCATTTCCAGAAGTAAAAGGGATTCTGGCGAGGTTGTAAACAGGGAGAAAGCAACGGATCTTTCAGATACGGCGACCGGTTCCAGTCGTTGCACTTCGAACGGCTCCAAATCGCCTGAAGCTGGGCGTCAAGAAGGGCGTCCCGTTGATTGCGTTCAATTTTTTGCAAGGCATTGAGCGTCTCCAAGCGAACATAGGCATCCCAACTGTCGCCACCAAATGCCGCGACGGTTGAGAGGAGGAAGAGGATAATTGATGGTTTCATAGTGTGTAGAACATACTACACGAACGGCGCATGTCAAACAGCAATTGCAAGGTCGGTTCCGCCTGCTCCCGAACCATCCGTCATGCTCCTTCGTGCACATGGTTTGGAGTCACTGCGGGGCCGTCTGCCAGATCATGCGGGGTTTGTAAAACTCTGCGGCGAGGAGGCTGCAGACGAGGACGGCGGCGAAGAAGAATCCGCCGGGCTCGGCTTTGACCCCGGCCAGGGCCCCGAGCTGACCGACAGCGGCGAGGATCGCGAGGAGGAAGACATCGACCATCGACCAGCTTCCGATCGAGTGGACGATCCGCCGGAGCGTGCTTCGCTGGCGTTGGAGGACCGGCTTTCCGTGCATGAGCAGGATCCAGCTCAGGCTGACCAGCTTGAGGAACGGCACGACGATGCTCGCGAGAAAAACCACCGCCGCCATCGGCCAGAGTCCGGAATCGTAAAGCTCCTCAACGCCGCCGAGCACGGTCAGCGGCTCGACCGTCCCGACGATGCTCATCGTCATCACGGGCAAAATATTCGCCGGCACGTAGAGGACGAGACCGGTGGCGACCATGGCCTGCGCCCACTGGAGCCGCGCGGCGTCGGACATCTTCATATCAGGGCCTCCAGCCGTTCCTCGACAAGTTCGCGGTCGAAGGCCTCCGCGGCGCAGAGCGAGCACAGCGAGAGCGCGAGGATCCAGAGGGCGCCCGCCTGCCAGTCCACCGTGCCCATCATGTCGAGCTTCACCACGGCCACGACGGTTGCGATCGCATACACCGGCACGAGGTTCCAGGGTTCCAGCATTTCGACCGCCGCTGCCACGCGGTGGACGGCCGGCCAGCGACTGCGCAGGCAGCACGCGGAGGCCACATACCAGATTGCTGACAGGTGCAAGGTCGGAGCGATGATGCCGGCGAAGGCCACCAGCGCAGCTACCGGTCCGTATCCCTGCCGGGCCAGCTCGATCACCCCGGAAATAATGTGGTTAGACTGCGTGTCGCCGGCCACATCGAACGTCATGATCGGCTCCACGTTGGCCAGGAGCGCCACGAAAAGTCCGGCCGTCGCAAACGCCCAGGCGGGCTGGAGCGAATGCCGTCCGCGCGCGATTTTCACCCTCACGCCGCAACGCGTGCAGCGCAGCTCCGCATTCTTTGGCAGCGGGCGGTCCCGGCACGGCGCCTCGCAGTCCGGGCAGCTCAGCCAACCGGCAGCCTTGTCAGGAACGGTCGTCGTGTTCACCGGTTGCCGTCTACCCGTGGATGATCAGCTGGATGTTGTCCGGGAGGCTTGCCGCGACTTCGGAAGCCACGTTGCCCCGCAGCATCTTGGTGAGGGATCCGCGGTGCGAGGCCCCCAGGATCAGGAAGTCTGCTCCCAGCGTCGCCGCCGTATCCACGATGAGGGAGGCCGCGGAATGCGAGGAGGCGAAAATCGGGATGGTCGAGATCCCGCGGGTCCTTCCGATCTGGATCGCGGTGTTCAGGATGGCGCTCGCCTCCGGGTCGTTCTTCCAGTTTGTGGGGGCGAGCGGAGCTCCCTGGTAAAGGACGGCGACCTCGCGGACATACAAAATATAGAGCACGGCTTTTCTGAGTTCCGCCTCGTCGAAGGCGAACCCCAGCACCGGGGTGAGCCCGCGGATGCAGACGAGAACCTTCTGCGCGTCGGCGACCGGCTGGCGCAGGATCTCAACCATTTCCGGGCGGACCAGCTCCGCGATTTCGCGCGTCACCGTGAGCGTCCGGACGCCGCTCAGCCGCTGCGAGTAGGCCCAGAGGGCGAGGCCGACAACGAGCACGCAGACGACGAAAAACAGGGCCTCGTGCTTCGTCTGAGCGAGAGTGATTTCGACGGCGGCGAGAATGAGAAAAGTCCCCGCCATGAGCACTCGCTCCGCCCAGTGCATCGGGAGCTTGAAGTTGGTCACGCAGGAGCCGAGGTTGACGCAGATGGCGCCGACCACGCCGATCGCGTAGAGCCCGGCCAGCGCGTCAAAATTGTCCGTGAGCAGAAGCACGAGCACCGGCAGGCCGACCGCGATGGCGAGCGGGGCGAGCGGCACGCCATGGGAGTTCAGCTTGGAAAAGGAGCGCGGCATGTCCCCCTCGCGCGACATCATGAACAGCAGCCCGATCAGCGCCGCGATGGCCGTGTTGACCGCGCTCAGGAGGAGGAGCGCGAAGACGACGCCAACCACGAAACCGAAGATGCCGCCGAACCACGGCCCGAAATTCATCGTGCCGTATTGCTCGCCCATGAACCGGAGCATGTCCTCTTTGCGGGCGAGCATTTCCGGAGCCAGATCCGGGGAGAGCGAGAGCATGGCCCATCCGAGAAGGGCGGTCCCCACGCTGACCTCCAGCGCGACCGGAAGGATGGCTTTCGCCGACGCCCAGCCCACCTTGGGATGGCCGATCACGGAACCCTTGTCGGGCTTGAGAGTACCGGTAAGGTTGGCGATCGCCTCGACCCCGCTCAGGGCGAGGATCACGCCGACGAAGGAAACCCACATCGGCCCGAGGTTGCTCTGGGGGCCCGTCCCGTGAAGGAACGGCGAGAGGTGGTCGCACGTCAGGAACCGCGCGCTCAGCAGGATGATGGAGACCACCACCGCCACGGTCGGCAGGGCGAGGGCGACGGCGAAGCTCCCGCTGTGTTTCGGCCCGAACACGTTGATGATGCCGACCACGATGATCGCGCCGATGGTTGCGACCATGATGTATTGCTTCGGCACGCCGAGGTAGCTGAGGGCGGCCCAGCCGCTGAGGGCGGCCGTCACCGTCAGGTCCGCCACCAGAAGGAGCGAGCCCACCACCGCGAGAAGCTTTCCGTGTTCGCGCGCGGCGGAATAAACCCCGCCCCCGTCAGGGAAGCAGCGGCAGACGACGAGATAATTCAAACCGACCAGAGCGGTCAGCGTGCAGACCGCAACAATGATCGGGAGCGACGCGAAGCCGCTGGCGGCAAACGCGAGCCCAATGACGTAGGCTTTGCTCGTGCCCCAGTCGCCATAGAGGATCGCCGAGGCGCGCTGCCAGTCGAGGTTGCGGGGTCGTTGGATGGAAATGTTATCCACAAGGAAATGCGAACGAATGCTTTTCGGGATTCGCGCGGGTTTCGTCAATCGTATTCCCTCTGCCCCCGCGCCACTTTCCAAGGATGATTATTGTGTTTGTAGTCCTCCTGGCGCTTGAAAAAGCGGCAGGCATTTCATGAAAAATGTTGTCACACCGCGCGGATGTGCCACAGTCGCTGCTAGGCAACATGCCAGGAAAGGAGGGGAAACTAATCGTGAAATTCGTCAAAATTCTTGCAGCAGTGGCAATCGCCACCGCCGCTCTCAGCCTCGGCGCTTGCGCCAGCAAAGCGAAGCCGGCACCGGCTCCGAGCAGCGTCGGCCTGCACAAATAAGCACTCAACAATTTGAGCCGGGCGGGGAGCGATCCCTGCCCGGCCATTTTTTTTATGCCGGGGCGAACAAAATCCTCCCGCACTGCGGGCAGGAGATGATGGCTTTTTCGGCCCGGAGTTCGACGCTGGTCTGGGTGGTGACCTTCATGTGGCAGCCGGTGCAGACCTCGTGTTCGAGGGCGACGACGGCGAAGGCGTTCTTTGTTTGGAACAGGCGGTCGTAGCGCTCGAGCAGGTCCTCATCCATTTCCGCGGCCGCGGTCTGCCGGGATTCGTCGAGCTCGGAGATCCGGGCTTTCAGGTTCGTTTCTTTTTCGCCCAGGCTGGAGATTTGGGCCTCGTATTTGGCCTTGTCGGCGGCATACGTCTGCTCCGCGGAGGAGATCTGCGGCTTGAGGGACTCGGCTTCCTCCATGAGCTCGATCTCGCGGTCCTCGATCAGCGTGACCGCCTGCTCCACCGTCGCGATCTCGTGGGCGAGCGCGGAGAACTCCTCGTTCTTCCGCGTCTGCATCTGCTGGGTCTTGTAGCGGGCGATCTGCTCGCGCTTGGACGCTGCCTCGACCTCGAGGGTTTTTTTCTGGACTTCGATTTCCCTGGCGCGGCTTCGGGCGTTTTCGAGGCGGGAGGCGGCATCGGCGATCAGACGCTCCTTGGTGGATTTTTCTGTGGGGACCGCGGCGAGTTCGGCGCGGAAGGTGCGGAGCCGTTGGTCTTTGTCCTGGATGGCGAGAAGTTTTTCGATGGCCTCAATCATTCCGGCATCATGCGGGGTCCCGGGAAATATATCCAGCCGCAGTTTTCGGCGCGGCGAGAAAAGTTGCGGGGCCGCGAAATCCGGCTCGCGCGGCGGGCGGCGCGATGCTAAGGAGCAGGCATGGACCTTTTGGAATGCGAGCTGCCCGGGATCAAAAAGCTGAGGAGCGGGAAAGTCCGCGAGGTGTTCGACCTTGGCGAGAACCTTCTGGTGGTCGCCACGGACCGGATCTCCGCCTTCGACTGCGTCCTCCCGAATGCGATCCCGCGCAAGGGCGAGGTCCTGACGCAGATGTCCGCGTATTGGTTCGAGGCGCTGGATTTCGTGCCCAACCATTTTATCACCGCGAACTTCGCGTCGTTTCCCGATGTTCTCCAGCCGTTCCATGCGATGCTTTCCGGGCGCTCGATGCTGGTGAGGAAATCGCGCCCGCTGCCGGTGGAGTGCGTGGTGAGGGGATACCTTTCCGGTTCGGGGTGGAAGGAATACCAGGAGAGCGGCAGCGTGTGCGGGCAGGAGCTGCCCCCGGGGTTGCTCCAGGCTTCGCGGCTTCCCGCGACGCTCTTCACCCCGGCGACGAAAGCGGAGGCTGGACACGACGAAAACATCACCTGGCGGAAGTTCCGCGCGCTCCTCGGCGACGAGCTGGCCCACGAGGTCCGCGCCCGCTCGATCGAACTCTACGAATACGGCCGCGCCAAAGCAGCGGTCGCCGGCATCGTCGTCGCGGACACCAAATTCGAGTTTGGCATGGAGGACGACGAGCTGCTTCTCATCGACGAATGCCTGACCCCCGACTCCTCCCGGTTCTGGCCCGAGGAATCCTGCCAGCCCGGCGGCAGCCCGCCCAGCTACGACAAGCAGATCGTCCGCGATTATCTGGAAACACTCGGCTGGGACAAAACGGATCCGGCCCCGGAACTTCCCCCGGATGTGGTCCGGAGGACGTCGGAAAAATACGTCGAGGCATTCGAGAAGCTCACTGGCCGGCGGCTTTTGTCCAGCTGACCATGTGGGGCAGGCTCTGCCTGCGATTCCCGCGGGCGACCGGTCCGGTCGCCGGCAGTGACCGGCGGCCTGTGGGAAGATCGCTGGGAAGTCCATTGCGCGACATGGGGGATGGACCTGCTCGAAGGTTGTTGCTTATTCCGGGATCTCTGAGCGATTTGCTGCAACCTTCCCGCGCGGGCGTTGTTCAATCGGCCGTGAAATTATTTGTATTTCTTCTTGCCCTCTCGTCGGCAGCCGCCCTGCAGCGTGCGCCGGCCGCCACCGACACGTGGAAACCCAACATCATCCTTATCTATTCCGACGACGTGGGGATCGGCGACATCGGCTGCTGCGGCGGGCCGTTCAAGACGCCGAACATCGACAAGCTTGCTGAGGGAGGCACGCGCTTCGAACATTGCTACTCAACCCCGCTGTGCGGCCCCTCGCGCTGCCAGACGCTCACCGGACGCTACCCCTTCCGCACCGGTCTCAACACCAACAACAGCAAAGACGCCGTCAGCCCGGACCGCGAGGTGATGATCCCCACCGTGATGAAGAAAGCCGGCTACGCGACGGCCAGCGTCGGCAAATGGGGCCAGATCTGCCTCGGGCCGCGCGAATGGGGGTTCGACGAACACCTCGTCTTTCCCGGCAGCGGCCGCTACTGGCGCGCGCAGACGACGACCTACAACGTTAACGGAGAGAACAGGAACCTGCCGGAGGGGAAATACCTGCCCGACATCATGCACGACTTCGCCGCCGATTTCATCGCGCGGCATAAAGACCAGCCGTTCTTTCTCTACTACCCGATGTCACATATCCACGGCCCGATCGTCCCAACTCCCGACAGCCCACCGGGCGCCGAAAAGGACCGGCTCTACGCTGACAACATCGAATATATGGACAAGCTTGTAGGCAAACTCGCTGCCGAACTCGACCGCTTGCATCTGCGCGAAAAGACCGTCATCCTTTTCACCGGCGACAACGGCACGGCGCATTTCGGTGCCGACACCGCCACCGTCGATGGAAAAATAGTCAGCGGCAAGAAGGCCACGATGCTCGAAGGCGGCAGCCGCGTGCCGCTCGTCGTGAACTGGCCGGGAACCACCCCCGCCGGGAAGGTGAACAAGGACCTCGTCGACTTCAGCGATTTTTTCTCCACCTTCGCCGAACTCGGAGGAACTCCGCTGCCGGAAGGAGTGACCCTCGACAGCCACAGCTTCGCCCCGCAGATCAAGGGCGACAAAGGCACGCCGCGCGAATGGGCCTACGTCGAACTCGGCGGCAACTCCTACGCCCGCGACGCGCGCTACAAGCTCACGAACAAAGGCGGGCTGTTCGATCTCAAGAACGCGCCGTGGGAGGAGATCCCCGTCCCCTCCGACACCAAGGATGAAGCCGCCATCGCCTCGCGCGCCAAGCTCCAGGCTGTCCTCGACGATCACCCTGCGAAGCCAAAGGGTCCGGGGGATGACAAGAAGGGCAACAAGAAAGAGAAGAGACGCCTGAAAAAAGAAAACAGAAAAACCGGCCCGCCGGATTCAACTCCTCCGGCCACGACCTCTTGACCTAAACCGGGATCCGGCAATTACGTCTTTGCGAGCGCGGCAATTTGTTCCGCGATGGAGCAAAAAACCCCGGCCGCCGCGCTTTTCGGATGTGCTGCGACAGCCGGGCGTCCGGTGTCGCCGGATTCCCTCACGAGCGGCTCGATCGGGATTTCACCCAGCAGCGGAACGCGGAGGCGTCCGGCTTCGCGGCGTCCGCCGCCGGTCCCGAAAATGTCGTAGCGTTTCCCGTCTCCCGGGCAGAGGAAATAGCTCATGTTTTCGACGATGCCGAGCACCGGGACATTCGTCTTTTCGAACATGGCGATGGCTTTGCGGGCATCGATCAGCGCGACCTCCTGCGGGGTCGTGACGATGATCGCGCCGCTGAGCGTCACCGTCTGGACGACCGTGAGCTGGATGTCGCCGGTTCCGGGCGGCAGATCGAGAATGAGGAAGTCGAGCTCCCCCCAGGCGACATGGCGGAGGAATTGCTGGGTGTAGCGGGTGACCATCGGCCCGCGAAGGACGGCCGGCGCGCCGTCATCCAGAAGAAACCCCATGGACATGAGCGACACGCCGTAGCGGTTGATCGGGATGATGCGGTTCTCGTCGTCCGCCGTGGGGCGCTCGTGGCCGCCGAACATCAGGGCGATGCTCGGCCCGTAAATATCGCAATCGCAGAGCCCCGTGCGATGCCCGGCCTGCGCGAGCGCGAGGGCCAGGTTGGCGGCGATGGTGGATTTTCCGACGCCGCCCTTGCCGCTCGCGACCGCGATCACATGGCGGACGCCCTCGATTTTTTCCGGGCCGGAAACGCCTGCGGGTGCTGCGGGGGCCTGGGCAGCGACATCGACATTCACGCGGCCGACGCCCTGGATCGCCTGGACGGCCCGGAGGGATTCCTCACGGATCTGGTCCGCCACCCTCGGCTCGTTCGTGGTGATAGCGAGCTGGATTTCCACGTCTCCCCCGGAAATCCGCACTTCGCGCACGATACCGAACGACACGATGTCGCGGGAGAACCCCGGATACTTCACTCCGCGAAGCGCCTCGCGCACAATTTCCTCGTTCAACATGCCTCTCCATACGGGCAACAACCCTTCGCCGCAAGCCCGGGATGAGGCTTCGGAGCCGCGTTTGGCGCAAATTCGCGGCTTGCAAAAACGGATGCAAGCATACCATAATACAACGGGTGACAGGTTCCAGAAGCAGGCTTCTGAGAGGAGATCACGATGAAATACGACAAGCAACCGGGGAAAAAGGTTAGGCAACCGGGAGCGGATGGGACGTGTTCACGGCACGATTTTTCGTGGAAAGGAGCGGCCCGTGAGCGGCGATAAGTCCGAGGGAGCGGCTGAGGTGCGGCGGCGTGCGGAGGAGATCGTCGCCAGACTCGCCCAGTCAAATGCAAATGCGGTCCGGCCGCCGGAGGACACGGCTGCGACCATGCACGAGCTGCTCGTCCACCAGATCCAACTCGAGATGCAGAACGAGGATCTGCGCCAGTCGCATGCAGCTCTCGATGCGTCGCGTGCCCGCTATTTCAATCTCTTCGACATGGCGCCGGTCGGGTATGTCACGGTCAGCGAACCGGGGCTGATCCTGGAATGTAACCTCACCGCAGCCACCCTGCTTGGCCGGCCACGGGGCAAGCTGGTCACCCGTCCGCTCTCCCGATCGATCCTTCCCGCGGATCAGGATGTTTTTCATGTGATGCGCAAAACCCTCCTTGAGACCGGCACCCCTCAGTCGTGCGAGCTGCGTGTCGTGAAAGCCGACGGCACGGCGGCCTGGGTCCGGATGCATGCCTCGGTTGCCCGGGATGAAAGCCCGGACCCCGTCTTCCGGATCTCGCTGAGCGACATCTCCGAAAGCCGTCGGAATGACGAGGCACTGCGCCAGAGCGAGGTGAAATTCCGCACCATGGTGGACTTCACCTACGACTGGGAATATTGGCAGGGAGACGACGGCCGCCTGATTTACGTTTCCCCCTCGTGCGAGCGGATCAGCGGCTACACGCGCGACGAGTTTCTCGCCGACAGGCGTCTCCTGAAATCGATCGTGCATCCCGAAGACGCGGAAAAATTTGCCGCACATATCAAGGCCGTTCTGCTGCAGGATTCCGCGCTCCGTCTCGGGGAGAATGCGGAGTCCTGTCCGGCCGGCCTCATGCATGGCCGCAAGGAAGTGAATTTCCGCATCATCAAAAAGGACGGTTCCGTGGTCCATATCGAGCATGGTTGCCAGCCGGTTTTCGATGCCAAGGGGGGTGGCTACCAGGGCCGGCGCGTCAGCAACAGGGATGTCACCTCGCGCAAGCAGGTCGAGAGGCAGGTGCTGGAAAATGAGGCGAGGCTGCAGGCCACGTTGGAATCCGCTGCCGACGGGATCCTCGCCGTGGACAACTCCGGCCGGGTCACGCATTCCAACCGGCGGTTTGCCGAGCTTTGGCGGATCCCGCCGGCGCTCATGGAGGGGGGCAGCGACAAGGAGCTGCTCGACCACGTCAGCGCCCAGCTCGCCGACCCCGGGGCGTTTGTCCGAAAGGTGCGGGAGCTCTACGATTCCGACGAATTCTCCATGGATGCGCTGACATTCAAGGACGGGCGGATATTCGAGCGCTACTCCCTGCCGATGATCGTGGCGGGCGAGCGCATCGGACGGGTCTGGTCGTTCCGCGACATCACCGCGCACATGCAGGCCAAGGAAGAGCTGCGGAAAAAAAATGCCGATCTGGCGGAATTCACGAACACGGTTTCGCACGATCTCAAAAGCCCGCTGGTGACGATCAAGACGTTCCTCGGCTATCTGAAGAAGGATCTCGGTGATCCCGTGTCCCTGGCCAAGGACCTCGGTTATATCCACGGCGCGGCGGACAAAATGGGGAGCCTGCTGGACGAGCTGCTGGCGCTGGCCCGCGTCGGGCACCTGCCGAACTCCTCCGAGGAAGTCCCGCTGCAGGAGATCGTGAGGGAGGCGCGGCGTCTCGTGGCCGGGCAGATCGCGGAGCGGGGCGTCCGCGTCGACGTCACCAGCGAGCCGATCGTTCTCCACGGAGACCGCCCCCGCCTGGTCGAGGTCTTCCAGAACCTCCTCGACAACGCCGTGAAATTCCTGGGCGACCAGCCGGAACCCCGGATTGAGATCGGAGCGGAGCAGGAAGGCGGAGAGATCGTTTTCTTCATCCGCGACAACGGCAAGGGGATCGACCCGCGCCACAAGTCGAAGCTCTTCGGCCTGTTTGAAAAGCTCGACCCTCGCACGCCCGGCTCGGGGATCGGGCTAGCCATGGTCCGCCGCATTGTCGAGGCCCATGGAGGAACGATCCATGCCCATTCCGACGGCCCGGGCAAGGGCTCCACGTTCCGCTTCACCCTCTCGAAAACAATTCTCCTTCCAAGCACATCGAAACTCTGCATCCTATGAAAACACAAATGCCGCAGCTCAACCGTGAACCGATCACCATCCTGCTCGTTGAGGACGAGCCGGCGCACGCCGAGATCGTGCGCCGGAACCTGAATGTCTTCCCATCCTCCCACCGTCTCGTCCATGTCGAGGACGGCCAGATGGCGCTCGATTATTTGTTCGGCGCGGACCCGGGGGCGCTGCCCGACCTCATCCTTCTGGATCTGCGCCTGCCCAAGGTGGACGGGCTCGAAGTCCTGCGTCAGATCCAGGCGAGCGGGACATTAAAAAATATTCCCACCGTCGTGCTGACGACCTCGGCGGCGGACGCGGATCTGGCGGCCGCATTCCGTCTCGGCGCGGTGAGCTACCAGCTCAAGCCGGTGACTTTTGAAGGCTACACCGAGCTGCTGAAGAGCGCCCCCCAGCCGGAAAGCCTTCGCCGTCCGCCTTCGCACGAATAATCTGAAATGGACAGTATTTCCCTTCTCATCCTCGAAGACGACCCGGCGCACTCCGAAGCGATCCGTCGCGCCTTTGAATCCTCCGGGCGGCCGTCGGAGATCCGGGTGGCGACCTGCCTGCAGGAATACTGCGAAATGGTGGACGCGAGGCTGCCGGACGCCGCCATCCTGGACCTCAACCTGCCGGACGGCGACACCCATGAGGCGCTGAGCCTGCTGTCGGAGGACAGTCCGTTTCCCGCTCTGGTCATGACCAGCATGGGCAGCGAGAAGGTGGCCGTGGCGGCGATGAAGGCGGGCGCGCTCGACTACCTGGTCAAATCCCCCGAAGCCTTCGCCAACATGCCGCGCTCCGTGCAGCGTGTCCTTCGGGAGTGGGAGCTGCACCAGGCGCGCAAGCGGGCGGAGGAGGCGCTGCTGGAGGCGGAAAAAAAGGCCGAGGAAAAGACCGCCCTGCTCAAGCTGATCCTCGAAAGCCCGCAGGGGGTCGTCATCTTTTCCCTCGATCGCGAATACCGCTACACCGAATTCACCAACGCCCACCGGGAGACGATGAAGAAGATCTGGGGTGTCGAGATCGTGCCGGGCATGAACATGCTCGACGTCATCCGCGACCCGGACGACCGGGAGCGGGCGAAATGCTATTTTGATCGCGCCCTGGAGGGGGAATCCCTGCTGGTGGAGGAGGAGTATGGCGACCAGTCCCTCAGCCGCATCTTCTACGAAAACCGTTACAGCCCGCTTTGTGATGCCGGCGGGAACATTATCGGGCTCACCGTCTTCGTCACCGACATCACCAAGCGCAAGAAGGCCCAGGTGGAGGTCAATAATCTCCGGGCCGCCGTCGAGCAGAGCGCCAACACCATCATCATCACCGGCCCCAACGGCGTCATCGAGTATGTGAACCCGGCCTTTCAAAGCAACACCGGCTATTCCGCCGATGAGGTGATCGGGCGGACCCCCCGCATCCTTAAGTCCGGAGAGCAGGACAAGGACTACTACCTCAATCTCTGGGCGACGAT
>JBAWVC010000068.1:0-11894 GCA_037147455.1 Verrucomicrobiota bacterium
CGTTCCCACGCGCCGGTGTTGCTGCCGTGTTCGCCGCACCGCGCGAAGCGCGCTCGCTCGTTCTCCCGGAAGTTGCACTTATGAGAGATGCGACCTTGCGTGAATCGGGGCGGTTTTTTCATTTGCCGGGGGATGCCTTTGGGGCGAGAATGCCTTTCCCTTTCCAGCCAATGACGAAACGACGATTCACAGCCACGCTTCTGGCCGGGTTAGCCCTGATCCCTCCCTGTGTCCGGGGTGAGAGCAGCGCGGATTTTCAGAAATATGCGATGGTGCTGAGGGAGAACGCCATTCTCAAGGTCGAGCCCCAGGTCGTTGCCCCCACGAATTTTCGTTCCGGTTTCAACCGGTTTCCCTGGAAGACAAACATCATGACGACGGTCTTCTGGGTGGGGGAACGGCCGACCCCCCGCAACCCCGTTCCGAATTACAAGAGCTCCTGGGATGCCAGATGGGCGGCCAATTACGGCGGCTATGACAGTCCCGAACCCGAGGCCCGGCGAAATTTTGTCCCCAAGGGATTCGTCCCGCGGCAGAACCCGTTCTACATCGCGCTCCCCTACAACGACGTCACGCACGGGACGACGAAGCCTGAGTCGCGCAAATGGATCCCGTGGTTCAAGCAGGCCTTCGAGCGTCCGGGAAAATCGGTTTGCAAGGGAAGATGGCTGGCCATCCGCTTCAGAAACCGGATCGCCTATGCCCAATGGGAGGATTGCGGGCCGTTCCGCACCGACCACTGGCAGTATGTCTTCGGTAATCAGCGGCCTCTCCCGAACCTCAACCTGGGGGCCGGGCTCGATGTCTCGCCGGCCGTGCGCGATTACCTGGGCATGGGCAGCAAGGATGTGACCGACTGGAAATTCGTGGAGGCGCGGGACGTGCCCCCCGGGCCCTGGACGAAATTCGGGGACAACAACACGTTCGTCCTCCAGCGCCGAGGAGCGGACCTTTTCGTCGTGGACCGCAACAACGCCTACGGCGCCCGCAAATAATCCGGAAAATCCGGTTGACGCCGGGCCGCAAAAGTGTTCATATGGACACTATGCACCTCACTGACAAGCAGTCGGCGGTTCTCGAGTATATCCGCGAGAGGAGGACCGAGGGGTTCGCGATGCCGACCGTGCGGGAGATCCAGCAGCGGTTCGGGTTTTCCAGCCCGTTTGCCGCGACCCGACATATCATGGCTCTCGAAAAAAAAGGGTTTGTGAACCGGGCTGGCGGGCGCGCCCGCTCGATGATCCTCAACGACCCGCATATTCCGCGCTGGCTGAATATCCCGCTGCTCGGAGCGATCCCGGCGGGCCTTCCGGTCGAGGCCGTCGAGCAACCGGACCGCTGCATCACCGTCGATGCCGACACCATCCGCCTGCCAAAAAACTCGCGCACGTTTGCCCTGGAGGTGCGAGGCGATTCCATGGTCGATGCCGGCATCCTCGACCGGGATGTCGTCATCCTCGAACTCGCCGAACCCCGTCACCGGGACATCGTCGCCGCGCTCATTGATGGCGAGACGACGCTCAAGCGGTATCTCGTCCAGGATAACCTCCCGTTCCTCCGCGCGGAAAATCCCAAATATGCGGACCTCCTCCCCGCACAGGAACTCGTGATCCAGGGAGTCTTCCGCGCCCTGATCCGCATCGCCAACAACAGCAAATGAAAACTGCCGCGCGTAAAAGAAAGCTCCAAGAAACCGGCGAAGACCTGTGGGCATGGGCGGAGCGCAGGGAGGCCCCGGCCACCATCCGTGAGGATCCACCCGACCGGCTCGCATGGTATCGCGGGCTGCTAAAAAAGATTTCCGGCGAGAAGAACGGATCGTAGCGCCGCTCAAAGCAGGGCGGCCCAGCGGGAGAAAACTTTTTCGGCCGTTTCGCGAAGCGGCGGCAGAAACCGCCGGGCATCCTGCCGGAGCTGTTCGGGATCGGTGCCGGCTCCGGCGAGGTAGTCGTCGGAACCCACGAGCATCTCCTCAAAGATTTCCGGGGTCATCTCCAGGTGGAATTGGAGCCCGTAAAGCCCGTAGCCGTAGCGGAAGAGCTGGTTCTGGGTCAGGTAAGGGTATTTATCCTCTTCGTAAGCCCCCTGGGCTCCGCCGCCGACCGCGAGCCCGTCGAACAAATCGAGCGATGCCGGAAGAACCTCGCCGGAATAGGGGCAGGCAACCTCGAGCGCGACGCGGCTCCGGCAAAGCGACTCCGCAAACAGGCCGGGCTTGTCCGTCTCTCCTTGCTGGATAAATAAAACTTTTCCACGGGATTTTTTCGGGATCAAAACGGCGGACTTTGAAATATACCCCATCCTCCGATTCGGAAATAATAGCAAGCCCCGTGCCACGAAAATACACCTGAGTGGGGAGGTGGCTGCCCGGTGCCCCTTGGGCTATCGCACCTCACGAACTTTCCGTGCAGGCCGGGATGTCTCGAAGCCCTCAGATCTCTCACATCATCTCTCGGAAAGAACCGGACTTTGCGTTTCCAAAGGAGCACAGGCGAGACACCTGTGCTCCCTTCTTTGCGGCGCGGCCTTTGGCGCGGGCTCGCAGGACCGTTCAGGCGGGGCCCCCGCCCATGCACCCCGTCGGCTTATTCAGCCGCCGGATTTTTGCGCGAGCAGGGCGTTGACTTTTTCCATGACGGCAAAGGCGTCGGCTACGTAGAGGACATCGGCCTTGCCGCGGGACCACCCGCAATTGGCGTCGAGGCTGATCGCTCGCCGCTCGCCGACAAACCGCCATCCGACCGTGTGGGGTTCCTCGCCGTGACAGCACGTCGAGAGGCCCTTGGCGTGGCGCGGGGTCGAGCCGGTCTGGCCGACCTGGTTCATGTGCGTGAGGAACGTGAGCGTCGCCTGACCTTCGCCGCTCAGGTCCACGAGCGATTTCGTGCTGCCGAGCGAGGCGCGGGCGAGGCGTAGGAATCCGAGGATCAGCTTTTCCGCTTCGGGCGTCTTCACCTGGCCGTCGGGCTGCTTCTTGGTCCAGCCTGCGCCGGTCACGAACAGCAGGTCGGCATCCGGGCGGATCGTCTGCTGGTCGGCCGCCAGGGATTCGATGCCGGTCACCTTCGAGCGAAGGGCGGGCGGAGTGCAGGCGACGGCTTCGACTGCCGCAGAGCCCGGGGCTCCCTGCCATGCGGGAGCGATGCCGCTCTCGACAGCCAGAACCCACGGCCGCTGGGCCCGGGTCAGGACGGCTTCCATCCGCTGGCGGTAATACCAACGCGCGATCGCAGGCGCGCCGCCGGTTGCGGAGAGCCCTGTGACGTGGCTGTCCGCGCGACCGCCGAGCCGGTGGGCAACGCCGGCCAGAATCCGGTTCCACCGCGAGCCGGAGGGGCCGATGATGATCGTGGCGCCGGCGGCGCCGGCGAGAGCCTCGGCCGCTGCGGCATCGGTCGCGTAGCGCGGCTGCGCGAATTCCGGGCCGGTGACCGCGAGGAATTTTGCGGCGCCGCAGGCGGCGATGCCGTCCGCCGCCTTGGGATCGTCGCCCCAGAGGCCTACGGAGAACGTAGTGCCCAGCGAGTCCGCCAGTTGCTTCGTCGTGGCGAGCGCCTCGAGGGCGTTTTTCGAAAGCAGGGCTTCGGTCGGAGAAAGAAAGAGTATGGTTTCCATGGCAGTTATTTGTTGGTGATCCAGTCCGCGATTTCCGCGGCGATCTGGTCCGGCGGCATGTCCTTGACGACCTTCGTATCGCGGGCCTGTTTCGGCAGCGAGACGGATTGGAACGTCACGCCCTCCGCGCCGATTTTGGCGGGCTTCGCTTTTTGGAGCGCGGGCATGATCGTGCGCATGTTCGCCATGCCGACCTGCGGGTTGTTGCGCGGCTCGGGAAGGTTGCCGGTCGCCCATCCGAGCAGCACCGGCGGGGCCTCGCAGGCCGAGACCTGGTGGCGTCCGCCCTCGATGCGCTCGAGGATTTTCAGCGAGCCGTCGGGCTCGACGGAGATCCCGTCAACCCCCTGGAACTGGTCGGTGATCCCGAGGATCTCGCCGACGATCTGCATCGTCGCCCCGGCCCCGCGCGAGGCGGATTCCCATCCGCCGAACAAAAGCAATTTCGAGCGGTCGAGTCCGGGGATCGCCTGGATGGCTTCCGCAAGCGCGGCGGCGGTTTCGGCGGCGTCGGTGAACCCGCTGGCCGAGCTATCGAGAGCGACGAGCTCGAACGGCACCTTCTGGGCGAGCGTCATCATTGCCTGCTGGAGCTTGGCCTTCGGGCCGAGCGCGACCAGCCAGACTTTGCAGCCGGGATTTTTTGCGGCGAGATTGGCCGCCTCGTAAAGCGCGTGCCCCGCCCACGGGTCGAGCCACGCGGGCAGCATCATTTCATTTTTCAAGGCCGGGCCGGTGGGGCCGGCGACCGGCTCCAGGGTCTGGAGAGGATCGGGAACAACGCTCCCGCATACGACGATTTGATATTCAGGCATAGGTTCGATTTGAAGTTAGTTTTCCGCCGAGTGCAGACCGCCCGCACCCGCATGAAATTCGATGAGTCCCTTTTCGGAATCCTTGGGGTTTCCTTTGCAGCAATTCCAAAGACAGGCGCCGCAATAGACGCATTTTTCGCGGTCGAATGCCGGCCGTCCATTCTCGCCCGGGAAGATCGCCTGACCCGAGCACATCTCGATGCAGATCTTGCTCCCGCAGGTTTCGCAGTCGTGCGGATACAGGAACTCGACGTGGTCCGCGTATCCGGCCGGGGCCTGGACTTTGCCGCCGAGGAGCAGGGCATCCTGATGGGAGACGAGCAACTCCCCGTCGAAGGGAATCGCGGGCCAGCCAGCGCGCTCCATGAGGGCGGCGTGCGTGGAGATCCCCTTGGCCTCGGATTCCTTGCGGATGGTTTGGATTTCCTCCGGAGTGATCCGCCCGCGATAATACTCCTCCAAACTTGGCACGCGTTGGTGCGGGGGCGCGGGCTTTCCCGGCATGGAGAGAAGGCCCTTGGTCAGGCCGGTGGCCATCATGCCGATCAACCCGGGGATGATCCCGCGCTGGAATCCGTCGCGCGCGCGCTCGGCGACGCGACCGTCCTTTTCCACCCAGCTCTTGCGGCGCCGGCTGACGTAGGCGGCCTCGAGGTTTTCGGCGGTGAACGGCTGCTTGTTTTTGAGAATTTCCAGAACCCCCTCGGCGAGCATGACGCCGGTTGTCCATGCCTCATCGACGCCGGAGTTCGTGAGGACGTTCGTGCTGCCGCTGCCCTCGCCGATTCGCGCGAATCCGTTGCCGGCCAGCCGGGGTTCGCCGCGCCGCCCGGATTCCTGAAGCGATTTCGCGCCCCACGAGCGGAGGCGTCCGCCTTTGACGTGGCGCCAGATCGCGGGGTGAAGCATCCAGTGCTGGAGATACTTGTAAGCGTTGCGCGCGGGGCTGTCGAACCACGACGGGACGAAGATCCCCAGCGAGGCCACGCGGTTCGGGTGCACGTAGAAAAACCCGAAGATCTCCGGCTCGGGGTAGCCGAGAGTATGGATGACCGTGCCGGGCTCGAGGTCGCAGGACTCCGGCAGATCGACGACAAATTTCATGCCGACCGCCCAGTCGTGCGTGTGGTGTCCCTCGGGAACGCCGAACGCCTTGTCGAGCTGGCGCCCGATCGGTCCGACCGGACCGTCGGCCACCACGGTCAGCGCCGCGCGCACATCCATGCCGGGCGTGAATTCGTCAGCGGGTTTCCCCTCCTTCGTCACGCCCTGATCCACGAGCCGGACGCCGACCACTCCACCGTTCTCGACGAGGGCTTCTTCCACCGGGCTCGCTGGCCAGATCTGCACGGTGCCGGAACCCATCACCTGCTGGCCGACCCATTGGTTGAACTGCCCGATCGACAGCACGAGCCCGCCATGCTTATCGAGGAATTCCGGCGTCCACGGGAGTTCCATCGCGTCGTCCTTGACTCCAAGGATTCCGCCCATCGCGCGGATCGCGGTATCGGCGACCCGCATCAGCGCCGGACGGCAGCTCGCCCCAACCGGATCCAGTAGGTAAAGAAATTTTTCGCCCGCCACCGGCGCCGCCATCGGGATCTGCGAGGGGTCGAGATCGGGAAAGCTTTCGCGGAGCCCGCGCGCACGCGTGACCACGCCCGAAACCCCGAAGCCGAGGTCGTCCGCGCGCTCGTAGCAGAGGACCTGGAGCGGCAGGCCGGGTGCCGACGGGCTTTCGATCGCCGTCGATCCGTCCTCGTTGAGGATCGCGCGGGAGAGGGTCGTCAAAAATCCGCCCGACGCCGGACCGAATCCGACACACACGATGTCGGCATCCATGCGGGGGCGTTCGATGTCGGGATTTTCCACGCTCGTCACTGCGGTTGGCCGGGTGCCCCGGTGCCCTCCGGAGAGTCAACCCGGAGGTTGAAACTGGTAGCTGGTATTAACATGCGCGCACGTTGGCAAAGCGGGGTTTGGGAGTCAAGCGCGTGCATTTTGACTTGGCGCATGGCATCGTGCCGAACGTCAGCGGTAACAAGATGCCGATTTCCTTCCTCTGCGATTCGACCCGCACCGACATCACCCAGGCACAAAAAAATTGGGAGAAGCTGGTTGGAGCTTCTCCCAATTTGATTTTGCTATCCGTTTAAAACGGATCGCGGGTTATTTTTTCTTCTTGGCGACGGCTTTCTTCACGACCTTCTTGGCCGGAGCCTTCTTCGCTACCTTCTTGGCGACCTTCTTGGCGGGTGCCTTCTTAGCTACTACTTTTTTCTTAACGGGCATTTAATATCCCCCCTTTCTTTCCGCATCTGCGGGAAATGGTTTTGTGAACATGTTGTGAATAACTCACTGATGTTGTGAATAAGTCGCGCGGCGGATCGCGTCAACAGATTTTCACAAATTTTCTTGATTTTTTTTCGCGCGTGTTTTCGCGGGGACTTTATTGCGCGGAGAATTTCCGGCGATCGCGGCGGCCTCGCGCGCGATTTTTTCGACATCCCACATCCGTCCGGGACCTTCGTAGCCGCAGGCGAGAAGGCCCTCGTCCGGCCCGATGAATTTTGCGCCGCGCGATTTCAGGCGCGCGACATTTTCCTGCGTGGCGGGATGGATCCACATTTTTCCGTTCATCGCGGGCGCGATGAGGATCGGCGCGAGCGAGGCGAGCGCGATGGATGTGAGCGCGTCGTCGGCGATGCCGTTGGCGAGCTTCGCGATGACGTTCGCAGTGGCGGGCGCGACGAGCAGGAGGTCCGCGCGGTCGGCGAGCGCGATGTGGCCGGGCTTCCAGGATTCCTTTTCGTCGAACGTTCCGGTGGTCACCGCGTTGCGGGAGAGGGTTTGGAATGTGAGCGGCGCGACAAACTCGCTGGCGTTCGCGGTCATGATGACATGGACGTCATGGCCGGCTTGGACGAGACGGCTTGTGAGTTCTGCGGCTTTGTAGGCGGCGATCGAACCGGCGACGCCGAGGAGGATGGTTTTCATAATCCGGGAATATCGAGGCGGCGGCTGAGGTAGCGCTCTGCGCGCATAACGGCGCGGAATTTTTCGATATCCTCCTCCATCGAGCCGCTGATGAGGGTGTATCGGTAGTCGCGCCAGTGGCGCATCTCGGCGGCCGCGTTATCGAGCCGCGTGGCAATCTGCTCCTCGCTCTCGGTGCCGCGCCGGCGCAGGCGGCGGGCGAGCTCGTCGAGCCCGGGCGGCATGATGAAGACGTCGGCGAGCGCGCCGTCGATCACGGGGTCGCCGCAGTTGCGGATGCTCGCCGCGCCGGCGGTGTCGATATCGACGAGCACGTCCACGCCCTTGGAAAGATTGTCAACGACCGTGGAGCGAAGCGTGCCGTAGAACCGCCCGTGCACCTCGGCGAATTCCAGAAAATCCCCGGCGGCGGCGCGCGCCTGGAAATCGTCGTGCCCGATAAAAAAATAATCCTCGCCGTCGATCTCGCCCGGGCGCGGCGGGCGCGTCGTGCACGAGACCGCATAGACGAAGTCGGGCTTCTGGCGCAGCGAGGCCGTCAGCGTCGTCTTGCCCGCGCCGGATGGCGCGGAGAGGACGAAGAGGATTCCGGATCTTTGGATCTTATTCAATGTTGGCAAGTTGTTCGCGGATTCTTTCGAGCTCCGCCTTGGCGCCGATGATGAGCCTCGCGAGCTCCGTGTCGGAGGATTTCGAGCCGATGGTGTTGAACTCGCGGCCGAGCTCCTGGGCGAGGAATTCGAGAGTGCGCCCGACCGGTCCGTCGCTGGCAAGCTTCTCGCGGAACTGCGCGATGTGGCTCGCCGCGCGATCGAGTTCCTCCGTGATGTCGCCGCGCTCGGCGAGCAGGACGACCTCGGTGAGAAGGCGCGGGTCGTCGCCGGAAATTCCGATCCCCGCGCGCGCCACGCGCCGGAGGAGCAACTCCCGCTGCTGGAGCGTCACCCGCTTCGCCAGCGGAGAGATTTTTTTTGCGATCGTCCCGAGGCGCCCGATCGCCTTCTCCAAAACGCCCTGCAAAGTTTTGCCTTCGCGGCCGCGCGTGGCGACGAGCCCGTCGAGCGCGTGGTCGAGCGCGGCCACGACGGTTTCCTTCACGCCTTCGCCGGACGGCTCCGCCGACTGGACGACCCCCGGCGCGCGCAGGACATCGGTGATCGTGATCTCCCCGGCGAGCCGGAGCTTTTTCTGCAAAGCACGCGCCTCGCGCAAAAAGACCGCGGCGCGCGCGCTGTCGAGAATTCCTCCCGACGCGCCGCCGGCGTGCGAGAGCGAGAGGTTCACCTGCACGCGGCCGCGGGCCACGCGGGCCAGCGCCCGCTCGCGGACCACCGGCTCCAGCCAGGCGGCCCCGCGCTCGGCGTGAAAGACGATCTCGGCGGTCTTGCGGTTCACGGAAAAGCACTCCACGACGGCAGCCCATGTCTTGGTCCGCGCTTCGCCGCGCCCGTGTCCGGTCATGCTGGTCATCGGGAAAAACTAAGCGGCCGCCCGCTCATGTGTCGAGGAGGTTCATGATTTGAAATCCCGCCGCTGGAAAAATTCGCGTGCGAGAACGACGAGCGTGGCGTTGAGCGCGAGCAGCCAGGCGTAGTCCTCGATCATTCGCTCCCAGGGGATCCGGTATTCGAAGACGTGGACCCATGCGGTCATGTGCGAGGTGATGAACCACGGCTTCAGCGACTCGAAGAACGGGATATTTTTCAGGATCGAATCCATGAAGAAAAGCGAGAGCGTAGTGATCGTCGCGGCGGCGGGCTTCATGTCGAGGCACGAGAGAAAGAATCCGACCGCCGGAATCGTGAGGAGCGAGAATGAAAGCAGCAGGACTGCCAGCGCGTAGCGGGCGAGGCCGGGGCCGAAATCGTAGAGCGCGAAAACTTTTTCCATCGGCGCAAAGACGAACAGCCCGCCGGCCCCGCTGTGCAGCAGCCCGACGGCCAGCGCCGTGATCCCAATAAACCACGTCAGCGCGAAAGAATAGACGGCCACCGCGCAGAGCTTGAGCGCCAGGATCCGTCCGCGCGAGACCGGTCGGCAAAGCATCATGCGCAATGTTCCATCCTCGACTTCCTTGCCGACAACGTCGCCGGCGACGAGCGCGAGGTAGAGCGCGCCGAGAAGAAACACCGACCAGAGGAGGACAAAAAATCCAAGCGTGAGCCCGGAAAGATATTCCCCCGCCGGATAGCCCGATTCCTCGATCATGCGGACAAGCGAGCCCCGCACGCGCGGCAGGTTGAGAAGAAAAAGGATGATGACCTCGACGCCGAGAAACGCGCCGAACCCGATGTAGGTCCGCTTGCGCGCGAAGAGCTTCAGCAGCTCGCCGGAAAATTGGTGGAGGAACATCATCCTGTGGTCTCCAGATAAAAGTCTTCGAGCGTCCGGACAAGTTTCCGGAATTCGCTGACGCGGACCCCGGCCGCGACAAGTGCCGAGACGACAGCCGCTGAGCCGGGCGCGTCGGGAAGGACGAGCGAGCCATCCGGCGCGACCTCGACGCCGAGGCCGCGCAAAACGGTGGCACACTTTTCGGTATCGGGCGTTTCGATTTTCCATCGCGACCCGCCCGGCCCGGCATCCTGCCATCGCCCGCAGAACACGAGCGAGCCGCGGCGCAGGATCGCCACGCGGTCGCAGAGTTGCTCGACCTCGTGGAGGATGTGCGACGAGAGGATCACCGTCATCCCGTGCTCCGCGCGAAGCTTCAGGATCAGGGCGCGCATCTCGTGGATGCCCGCGGGGTCAAGGCCCTCGGTCGGCTCATCGAGCAGGACGAGCTCGGGATCCGGAAGCAGCGCCTGGGCGAGCGCGAGGCGCTGGCGCATCCCGTGGCTGTAGGCGCGGACGGGATCGTGGATCCGCTCCTCGAGCCCGACGAGCCGGACGACTTCCTCCATGCGCTGCCGCGAAACGCTGCCGCCGAGCGAAACAAAAAACCGCAGGTTTCTCCATCCGCTCAGGTAATCGTAAAATGCCGGCGTCTCGAAGATGGCGCCCACGCGGGCGAGCGCGGCGGCGCGGGATGTCGAGACATCGTGGCCGTGGATCGTGACGCGGCCGGCATCCGCATGCACGTGCCCGAGCGCGATTCCGAACGTCGTGCTCTTGCCCGCCCCGTTGTGCCCGAGCAGGCCGAAGATTTCCCCTCGCGCCACCTCGAAGGAGACGCCGGCCACCGCCGGCCTCCCGCGGAACTTTTTGCTGATCGCGTCGAATCGGATCATGGGTCGGTGAACAGCCGCAGGTGGTTGGAGGCATGGCCGTCGGCGAACAGGTGGTTCACTTTGTCTTCGGAGCGGATGTGCCAGCCTTCCTTGTCCACGATCACGGGGATTTTCGAGAGGTCGGTCACGAGCGAGAGGAAGTTTAAATTCACGGCGGACTGGCCGCTGAGCACGCTGTTCCAATAATAGCTGGTGCCGGTCGAGGCGGCGAGCGACCTGTCTGCAGGGCAGGCGAAGACGCGCGCGTCGGGGAGATATGCGGCCAGCGCGGTGTCGAGCACGGGCACGTCCTCATCGCGGCTTTTTCTTCCCGCCGCGAGCGGCGGCATCACCATGTTGTTGTCAGCAAGCCAGGCGTTGAGCCCGGCCCCGATCTCGCGGAGGTTGCCGAGGCACTTCGCCGAGTCGGCCCGCGCGATTCCAAACCCGACCGCCGGAACCGCGATGGCGGCGAGGACCGCCACAATCGCCACGACGGCCAAAAGCTCGATGAGGGTGAAACCGCGCGGGCTCATCGAGGGCTTTGAAGGTTCCGCTGCAGCTCTTCGAGCACCGGCGCGAAATCCAGCTTCACGTCCGCGTTCGCGTTCTCGTAAAAACTCGAAACCCCCTGCCCGACGATCTTCTTGACCTCGTCCTCGTGGATCCGCTCCGCCGACTGCGGCGCGTTTTTCTTAATGTCATCGAGCACCCGCTGCACCAGCTTCTGGCGCTTTTCGGGGTTCATTTTATTCAGCGCGGACATCATCTGGCGGAATCCCTCCGGCAGGGTCAGATCCAGAAACCGGGCGCGCTCCGGCGGAGTAAGGCCCTCGAAGAACCCGCGCACCGCGCCGCTCTCGCGCAGGTCGCGCCGCTGCTCGAACGTCAGGCTGTTGAGCTGCGCGGCGGTCGCCTCAAGGATCCGCGCCCGCTCCGCGTCGCCCGCTCCGGCGATCGGATGCGATTCGATATACGCCTTCAGTTTTTCCGGCGTCGGGCTCGCGGACCGCGAAATCCAGATCACGGCAGCGGCCACAGCCCAGATCGCGATGAGGACGGAGGCGGTTCGCCAGAAAAGTTTCACGCTGTCTTTGTATCACAATCCCGCCACAAGGGCAAAGGCCAGCGCTTTCGCGGGCGCCCATTTGGGGGGCGCCCGAAAGTTGCAGAGCCCAGGATCGGGGTAGGAGCGGGGATGCAACTCCCCGCCCCTCCCACCAAACCGGACAGGCGGTTTTCCCGCATCCGGCTTTCC
>JBAWVC010000069.1:0-11792 GCA_037147455.1 Verrucomicrobiota bacterium
CCCGGCTGCGCGTGCAGTAGCGGCAGTAGGAGGCGCACCGGTCGGTGACGAGAAAAAGGACGCGATCCGGATACCGGTGCACGAGCCCCGGGACCGGCATGGCCGCGTCTTCGCCGCACGGATCGGCCATGTCGTAAGGAGAATCATAACCTTCCTCGACGCTCGGAATGACCTGCCGGCGGATCGGGCAAGCGGGATCGTCGCGATCGATCAGGTTGAAATAGTGGGGGGTGACGGCGAGCGCGAGCTTCGTGCCGGCGAGCAGGACTCCCGCCCGCTCATCGTCGGTCAGGCGGAGGTGTTTTTCCAGGCCAGCGAGTGTGGTGACCCGGTTTTTGAGCTGCCATCTCCAGTCGGACCATTGACCGGCGGTTCCATCCGTCCAGTAACCCGGCGCGTGGGAAACAAAGCGTTCCTCGGTATCTGAGTTCTCCATGAATGAATTTCGCAAAGCTACGCATGTGCGGCTGTCTGTCAACGC
This sequence comes from Verrucomicrobiota bacterium, assembly GCA_037147455.1. Classification (GTDB taxonomy): domain Bacteria; phylum Verrucomicrobiota; class Verrucomicrobiia; order Chthoniobacterales; family Terrimicrobiaceae; genus QYQL01. The sequence continues at coordinate 482 of JBAWVC010000069.1, forward strand.
GCGATCTTGATCCCGAATCCGACCAAAACAGCGAAGAGGACACACCAAGGGACCACGCCCAGGCTGAGGGCGACGAACACCCGGACCGCGCGTTCGCCGATGGCCAGTGCCAGAACGCTCCCGGCCTGCGGGCCGATCGTCACCGGCGCCAGCAATCCCAGTCCCGCAAGCCCCCACCTTTCCCAGATCCGCCAGACCAGTTTTGACGGGTCTCTTTCCACAGGAATTTTCAGCTTCCTGACCAGCCAGTCCCGCAGCGGCGCGCCCGCCAAGAGGACCAGTAAAGCCCCTGCGGAATAGCCGGCCCATGCCGCAACCGCCGCCAGCCAGAGCGGGGCTCCACCAGCCGCGCCCGCGGGAATCGCCCCCAGAAAATAGAGGAAACCAAACCCGAATGCGAGCGCCGCGCTGGAGGCCATGTGGATCATTGGATCCCGATCATGGCAAAAACCCCGCCGGATTGGAGGAGAATCGTCTCGGGCATGCCGGGGGCGCATTTCAGATGGCATGTTCCTTGTGCACATCAGGGAAAAGAAGAAGTCCCGGCGCTACGTGCCCGACACGCAGGCGAGGCTTCATTTCGCCGCCAAAATCTTCGCCGCGAATATCGGAGCCATCAAGACCGCCGAGATGGACAAATTGAGCGGGGAAAACCGTTTTCTACTCGCTTGGTGAAAATCAGGCTTGCGTGGTGATGACCGATGGTATATATCGGCATGGTATGAGCACAGCAAAAATTTTTCAATCCGGGCGGAGCCAGGCGGTGCGGCTGCCGAAGGAGTTTCGTTTTGGAGGCACCGAGGTCTATGTGGCCCGCATGGGATCGGCGGTGGTCTTGATGCCACCCCATCACACTTGGGACGTCCTTTTTGAGGCCTGCGAGGGAGCATCGAAGGACTTCATGAAGGACCGGGAGCAACCTGCAACCCAGCTCAGGGACCTGTGAAATTCCTCCTCGACACAAACACCTGCGTTTTTCTGATCCGCAACAAATCTGAAATTCTCCGCGATCACATCCGAACCCAGCGCGTTGGAGAACTCGGCGTTTCCTCGATCACGGAGTGCGAATTGCGATTCGGGGCCGACAAGAGTTCAGATCCCGCAAAAAACCACGCCGTCCTCGAACGGTTTTTTCTGACATTGCCGGTGCTGGCGTTGGATTCCGGGTGTGCGAGAGAATATGGAAGGGTTCGGGCATTTCTGGAAAAAAAGGGGATGGCGATTGGTTCTCTGGATACGCTCATTGCGGCGCATGCTCTGAGTGCGGGCCTGACAGTGGTCACCAACAACACTCGCGAGTTCAAAAGGGTGCCGGGCTTGCGGGTGGTGGACTGGACGAAGGAGTGATTCGCGGAAACGGGATCAGTCAATGATTCCCTCGGACAGGCGCTGGTCAATGGATCCGGCCAGCGCCGCAAAACAAGTTCAATCGAAGGAACTGTTCCGGGCTTGCCGGGGCCCGAAAAAAATCTCCGCTTGCCTAGGCGGCGGTCGGTCGCCCATGCTTGCAGGCAATGAACCAGGTGAAGGACACGCTCCGGGCGACTGTGCGGCTTGGGTATGACGGCCGTGTCCACAAGCAGTTCCGCGGGCCGAAGGCGGAGGAGCGGTTCGCCAACGAGGTGAAGGTGCTCCAACATCTCGAGGATCGCGGCTGCCCGTTTGTGCCGCGCCTGCTCGAGGCCGACGCGGAAAACCTGAAGATGGTCACCTCGAACTGCGGGAGCCGGGTCGAGCATCTGGATGAAGAGCGCTGCCGCGAACTCTTCGACGAGCTGCTCGCCTTCGGGGTCCGGCACGACGACCCGGAGATGAGAAACGTCACCTACCGCCAGACGGACGGGCGGTTCTGTTTGATCGATTTCGAGTTCGCCACAATCCTCGATGAACCCGCTGCCCGAAATGAAACTCCCGCTGGCAAGGCGGGGGGGGACGTGCTTTGATGTGCGGCCTCTATGACGGACTGGAAATCGATTACGCTCACACTCGGCCACTCACCGGACCCGGACGACGCCTTCATGTTTTATGCGATGGCGGCCGGGAAAATCGACCTGCGCGGATACCGGTTCGAGCACATTCTGCAGGACATCCAGACCTTGAACGAGCGGGCTTCGCGGGGGGAGCTCCATATCACCGCGGTCTCGATCCACGCGCTCGCCTACATTCTCGACCAGTATGCCCCGCTGCCAAGCGGAGCGAGCATGGGGGACGGATACGGACCGATGTTCGTTACGCTCGACAAAAGTGCCGGCAGTCTGCCGGACGACGAATCCCGGCGCGCCTGGCTCCGGGATCGAACGGTTGCGATCCCCGGGAAAATGACGAGCGCACTTCTTGCCGCGCAGCTTTTTCTAGGGGCGGAATTCCGCCATGTCGTCGTGCCGTTCGATGAGATATTTGAGGCCGTGCGCAGCGGGTCCGTCGATGCGGGGCTGATCATTCACGAGGGGCAGCTCACCTACGCAAGGGATGGATTTTATCTCGTGCGCGACCTCGGTGCGTGGTGGAAGGAAAACACCGGGCTCCCTCTCCCGCTGGGCGGGAACGTGGTTCGCAAGGACATCCCTCCGGATGTCCGATCCGAACTCTCCGACATCCTCCGGGAAAGCATCCGCTACGGCCTCGAAAACCGGAAGCCCGCTGTCGAGCACAGCATGGCCCATGCCCGGGGGATGGATATCCCGCTCGCGGACGAGTTCATCGGCATGTATGTGAACGACTACACGCTGGATTACGGGGACACCGGCCGCGCGGCGATCCAGAGGTTTCTGGGAGAGGCGGAGGCCAAGGGGCTGATCCCGCCGGTCGGAAAAATCGAGTTCGTCGAATAGCCTCCGCCCATGACTCCCTTCGTCCACATCGCGATGTTCGGGATCCTGTTTCTTTCCGTATATCTCTTCGGAAAATATCCCGCGCGCACGGCGGCGATTGCGGTTGTGGTGATCGGATGGCTCTTCCTGCCGGCCTCGCAGACCGCGATCTACAGCATCCCCGGCATTCCGTTTCACATGAAGACCAACGCGCTCTGCCTGGCGGTTCTGCTCGGCATGGCGGTGAAGGATCCCGGGGTGTTTCAGAAATTTCGTTTTCACTGGATCGACATCCCGATGGCCTGCTGGTGCCTCGCCCCGTTTTTATCGTCGGTCAGCAATGGCCTCGGCCCCTACGACGGCGCAGGGGCTGCGCTGCCGATGGCCGTGGACTGGGGGATTCCCTACCTGACCGGACGCCTCTATTTCGGGACCTATGACGGGCTGAAAGAGCTCGGGCTGGGAATGTTCATCGGTGCGCTGGTCATCGCCCCGCTCGCCTTCATGGAGATGATCATCAGCCCGCAGTTCCACATCATTCTTTACGGCTACTATCCGCACGACTTCAGCCAGACCAAGCGAGGGCTCGGCTACCGGCCGTCGGTGTTTATGAAACACGGCCTCGAGCTGGCGATCTACAACGCGTCCGCCGTGGTGATGGGGTGGGTTTTGTTTCTGCGAAAGTCGGTCCAGCGAGTGGTCCCGCTGCTGAACATCCCGCTGCTTCCGGCCGTGCTCGGGCTTTCGGTCATCCTGGTCATCTCGCGGTCTTCGGGGGCGCTGATGCTGTGCCTTCTCGGGCTGGGCCTCTTCCAGGCGGCTGTCATGCTGCGGATGAAAATCCCGCTGCTCGTGCTCGTGATCCTGCCGCTCGCCTACATGAACCTTCGCGCCACGGGAGCATGGGACGGACAGAATCTGATCGAAGCCTCGAAAAAACTGACCGGAAACGAGGAGCGGGTCGGGTCGCTTTCCTTCCGGCTTTTCAACGAGAACCTCCTTGTCGAGAAAGCCCGCCTGCGCCCGGTTTTCGGATGGGCCGGATACCAGCGCTCGTTCGTCACCGACGAGAACGGGCGGTTCATCTCCGTGCCCGACGGCATGTGGATCCTCACCCTCGGGAAAAACGGGCTCTTCGGCCTCTCCGCCCTCGGCGCGAGCATTCTTCTCGCCCCGTTCCTGTTTTTTTGGAAAACTCCCTCCCGGCGTCTCGGCGACCCGCTGGTGGCACCGGCGACCGCGTTTGCGATATGCCTCTGCATTTTTATGGCCGACAGCCTCTTCAATGCGTTCTACAACCCCGTCCTGATGATGGCTGCCGGCGGACTGTCCTCCCTGCTCATTTCTCCCTCCGCGTTTTCGGCGACCGGAGTTGATGATGCCGCCCCGACGGCCGCGCCGGGGCTCATGCCCGCAACCCGCGTGATCTGATGGCCGCTCCTGAAACACGGAAAAAAGCACTTGCGGGGTCGGCGTGGACGCTTTTCGGCTACGGCGGCGCGCAGGTCATTCGTCTCGGAAGCAACCTGATCCTCGCGCACATGCTGTTTCCGGCGGCGTTTGGCGTGATGGCGCTGGTGACGGTCTTCATGCAGGGGCTGCAGATGTTTTCCGAGGTCGGCATCGGGCCGAGCATCATTCAGAACAAGCGCGGCGACGACCCCGCGTTCCTGAACACGGCGTGGACGATCCAGGTGATTCGCGGGTTCGGCCTGTGGGTCTTCACCTGTTTGCTCGCGTGGCCGACGGCCGCGTTTTTCGGCAGGAACGATCCGATGGCCAAGGAGCTTCTCTACATTTTGCCGGTGATCGGGCTCTCGTCGATTCTCGGCGGGTTCAATTCCACCGCCGTCTTTTCCCTCAACCGCCACCTTCAGGTCGGCAAGGCGACGCTGCTGGAGCTGGTCCCGCAGCTGATTTCCGTGATCGCGATGATTGTGTGGGCGTGGATCGCCCCGAGCGTCTGGGCGCTGGTCGGCGGGTGGCTGTTCTACAGCGTTGTCCGGCTGCCGATGAGCCACTTCCTCAACCGCCCGATGAGAAACCGCTTCGTGTGGGAGACAGCTGCGGCGCAGGACCTGATGCGCTTCGGTAAGTGGATTTTCCTCGGGACGATCGTCGCGTTTCTGTCCGGGAGCCTGGACAGAATCCTTCTCGGAAAACTCCTCACCTTGGACGAGCTCGGCATCTACAGCATCGCGCTGACATTTGCCCGCGTGGGCATCGAGGTATCCACGCGGCTGAGCCACACAGTGCTTTTCCCGATCCTGTCGCGAAGCCAGGACGATCCGGTGACGCTGGTCGGGCAGAGCATCCGGGCACGCGGGCTGATCCTGCTGGCGGGCGGGGCGCTGGTGTGCGGGTTCGCGATTTCAGCGCCGGCGTTTTTCCGGTTGCTTTACGATCACCGCTACGCCACGGCGGGCGTCGTGGCCCAATGGCTGGCGATCCTCGTGTGGTTCACGATCGTCCTTTCCTCGATGGAGCGCGTGCCGCTCGCGCTCGGCCATCCGCGAGCGCTCTTCGTCTCCAACCTGCTGACCACGCTCGGATACGCGATTGCCGTGCCGGCGTATTGGTTTGCCGGGCTCCCGGGATTTATTTTGGGCATCGCGGCCGGATCGCTCATCGCGCACCTCGTCCTTTTGCTGTGGGTGCCGTTGCGCCGGGACGACATGCTGCGGCAGACCGTGCTTTACAGCCTTGTTTTCGGGCTTTATGCGGGGATCTCCGTGGCCCTGCTGCGCCTGATGGCCGGACGCGTGGAGCCTCATTGGGAGATCGTCGGAGCAGGCATCGGAACCCTCATCCCGTGCGCAGTCGCAGGAGCCATCGCCCTGCGCCGGCTGCGCGCCATGCGATAACGCGGTGAAAACTCACGGCCCGGCAACTCCTGCACGCACTGCCTGGGTGGACTATGCCAAGGGCATCGGGATCATTCTCGTGGTGGCGGGGCACACGCTCCGCGGTTTGCAGAAGACGCCGGTGCATGTTCCCGGCTGGGAGTTTGTGGACGCGTGGATCTACGCCTTCCACATGCCGCTGTTTTTCTTTCTGGCCGGCCTGTTCGTCGAGCGCTCGTGCCGCGGGCTGCTCGGGCCATTCGTCGCCGACAAGGCGAGAAGGATCCTGTGGCCGTATTTTGTGTGGACACTTTTGCAGGAGGGTTTCCGCCATCTCACGGGGGCTTCGGCGTCCGGCGGGCCCGGCGTTTGGACGATCATTTACCGGCCGGTGATGCAGTTTTGGTTCCTGTATGTCCTCTTCCTGCTCCTGGTGCTTTACGCGGTCTGGAGGAAGGCGGGCGGATCCTTGAAGGTGTTTGTCGCACTGGCGTTCGCCCTCAACATCTCGCTTGCGTTCGGGGTGGGCTACGGCCCGTGGGGAGTTATCTACCAGATGTGGATCTACATCCCCTACCTCGCGCTCGGAGTTCTTTTTTCCGCCCTCGTGAGGCTGGAAGTGGTGGATGCGTGCGGGGTGCCCGCGCTGGCCGGGCTCGCGTTCGGCGGATATGTCGCGATTGCTGCCGCCGTGTTTTTTCATGTGGCCGGTCTCGTCGGCATTGTTGTTCCGCTCGCGGTGGCCGGGATTTTTGCGAGCGTCGCGCTCGCGGGATGTTTTTCCCGGTGGAGGCCGGCCGCAGGAATCGGGGCGCTCGGCGTGCTTAGCCTGGAAATCTTTGTCGCCCACACGATCTTTTCTTCGGGCTTCCGCCAACTGCTTCTCGCGGCGGGAACCCGCAGCGCGGCCTTGCATGTGGCTGGGGGAATCGCCATCGGACTCGCCGGGCCGGTGATCCTCCATGCGGTCTGCAAACGGTTCCACCTCCTGTTTCTTTTTTTCCTGCCCTCCAAACACCATGCCTGAGGCCGCCAAAAATTATTCCCGGCGGCGCATCCTCGTCGTCCTGTCGCTGCTGGCAAACCTGCTTGCCGGCATTTCTTCCTCCACCGCTGGGGAGGAACCGAAGCCACGCCCGCGGCTCGGAATCAACCTCGCCGGGCCGTGCGATTGGAACACCGAACTGCCGTTCGTGGATCTCATGCGCTTTTCCAGAAAATGGTCCTCGCAGAAAAAAGGCGCTCCCTTCGGGTCCGGGCCGGGTCTCGATCTTGATGAGAACGGCTATCCCAAGTCCCTGCCGGAAGGCGTCTGGGCCGAGTCCCCGCTGATCTCGTTCGGCGGGCATCCGTGGCCGTCGGGAAAGTATTCCGTCCTCTACAAAGGAAAAGGAAGGCTGAGCTTCGGGGCCTCGGCCGCCGGCGTCATCGAAGAGTCGCCCGGTCGGATGGTGGTATCGCTCGATTCGCGCAAAGGCGACCTCCATCTCAGCATCCTGGAGACGGACCCGGCGGATCCGGTCCGCGACATCCATGTCATCATGCCGGGCTCCGAAAAATCGTGGCAGTTGAACCCCTGGACCCCGCTCTTTCTCGGCCGATGGAGGGGAATGGCCTGCCTTCGCTTCATGGATTTTATGGCCACCAACAACTCCGCGATCCGGACGTGGAGCGACCGCCCGCAGCCGACGGACGCGACATTTGCCGGACGGGGAGTCCCGTTGGAACTCTTGATCGACCTGAGCAACCGCCTGCATGCCGATCCCTGGTTCTGCATCCCGCACATGGCGGACGACAATTTCGTGCGGAAATTCGCGGCGATGGTTTTCGAGAATCTCGATCCCTCGCTGAAGGCCCATGTCGAATATTCCAACGAGGTCTGGAACCCGGGGTTCGCCCAGCACAAGTATGCTGCCGAAAAAGGCCTCGCCCTCGGCCTCGCCAAGGAACCCTCGGAGGCCGCCTGGTTCTACACCTCACGGCGCTCGGTCGAAATTTTCCGGATCTTCGAGCAGGTTTTCGGCGGCAGCGGCCGCCTCGTTCGGGTCCTGCCCGCGCAATCCGGAAACCCGTTCATGGCGCAAAAGATTCTGGATTTTGAAAATGCCGCGCTCCACGCGGACGCGCTCGCCATCGCCCCGTATGTCGGCCTCGTCGTGGGGGAAACCGCTGACCGCTACAACTCGCTCACCGCCGGTGAAGTCGCCCGTTGGGATGTTCCTCAAGTGTTCGAACACCTGCGCTCGGAAGCCCTCCCGAAAGCCATCGCGTCCATGCGCGAGTTCCGGAAACTGGCTTCCTCGCACGATCTGGACCTCGTCGCCTACGAAGGCGGGCAGCATCTGGTCGGCGTCCGGGGAGCCGAGAATAACGCGGCGCTCACCGGGCTGTTTATGGCCACGAACTCGGATCCTGGGATGGGCTCCATCTACTCCCGCATGCTCGAAGCGTGGACGCGGGAGGGAGGCTCGCTGTTCTGCCATTTTTCCTCCGTCTCCAAATGGACGAAATGGGGAAGTTGGGGAGCTCTGCAATACTTCGACGACGATCCGGCGGCGTCTCCTAAACTCACGGCGCTGCTTGAATGGGCTCGGGCCGGGGGCCAGAAGGTCGGCTCAATGGCGAAGGAGATCGATCAGGTGCCAGTCCGGAAAAAAATCGATGCCCGCAAGTGACTTCGCCTCGTAGAGCGCGCCGAACGCGAACAGCAAAACCGCCAGCACCAAAAGCCCGCCGACGGCAGTGGCGGCCGCGACAAGAAATACTCTAAGCCACGGGGCCATCTCGGCAGTGGCTCCACCGCTCTTTTCCGGAGTTCCTTCGGTGCCCCCGCCGCGGTCGAGGACGGCGTGATGGACTGTGCGGATCAACTCGCCCCGTTCCACCGGCTTGCTGAGATAGGAAAAAATCTTCACCTCGCGCATGGCGTGAAAGAACAGCTCGCCATCCAGATCGGGGGCCATGAGCACCCGCTTCATCCCTGGCCACCGCTCCTCGGTGCGGGCGAGAAACATCAAACCCGTCTCGCCCGGCAGATCATCGGCGCAGAGAAATAGGCGTGGCTGCCGGCTTTCCAGGAACTCTTCCACCTCCTCAACCGTGTTGAGAAACACGCGGGAAATCCGCGAGGGCAGCGCCGCCGCAATGGCCTCCGCTGCCGCCGGGTCCGGCTCAAAAACAAGAACATCCACATCTTTTTCCGGCTTCATGGATTTGCGGGGTGGGTATGCGGGCCGGAAGCCTCGCGCAACAGGCCGGCCAGAATCCCGGCATTTTCGCGGGACAGCCGCAAAAAGCCGGCGGCGTCCATGGTGTCTTTCGAAGCCATAAAAATCAAATGGGCCCCGTTTGCGGAAAAGGGAAGGAAGGTTTTTGCGAGGTAGTCATGGTAGTTGCAAAGGTCGCCGTTCGGGAGCAGAAAAAACTCCGCATACCAGAACGACCCGTCGGTGACAACATCTCCGGCCCGCCGCACCCCGTCCCGGATGCCCCGGTATTGGAGGCAGACTTCGAGGGTGTGATGGCGTCCGCCCTCGCTGGGTTCAAACCAAAGGCAGAGGAGACCGGGAGGCTGGCGCAGGGTCCTTACCGAATAATACCCGTGGGGTTCCTTGACCCGCATGACACCCGGCGGCGGCGGAAAACCGGCGAGCGGCGCGATTGTGGCAACGGAGGTCACGAACGGAAAAATATGAAAAAATCCGGCCACAAAGAACAGGAGGGGCGATTTTTCCAGGGGGCGATCATCCGGCGTGTCGCGGAAGAGGACAAAGAAAATTTCCCAGCAGACCGCCGGGATGACGACCCATGCCGCCCAGGGTTTCATGGCGAACAGGGGGACGGTCCCTGGCAGCAAAAGCAGCATCGGCGCGAGCCGCAGAAGCCGCCAATCCATGTAGCCCGGACAAACGAGCAGCCACGGGATCCAGAGCGATCCCATGCGCGAGCCGGCTATAAATAATCCGGCGGCCAGCCATCCGCAGAACACCCCTGCCGCAGGGAGATTGCGGGGCGAAGCCCATTTGTGCCGGGCCAGCAGCACCAGCGAACTCGCTGTCACGATCACCCCGCCCGGTGCCGGGACGAACGGTGCCAGGAGCGAAAGGACGGACGCGATGCGCAATATCTCCAACCAGAAAAGCCCGGCGGGAACCGCGCTCGGCCGGCGGATCAGCACGGCCAGGAACGGCAGCACCCAGAGAAAACCGATGAAGTAATGCAGGGAGGGGTCCTCGACGGCGGGATACAGAAGCCGCCGCAGACCGATCAGCGAGAGGATGCGGGCGATGTTGGCGACGTAGGCGATCGGGAATGCCATGAGCAGCCGCGCCCAGAACCCGGCACCGAACGGGCCCCTGCGGTTTGCCCAGAGCGTCACCGCGACCAGGATGGCGAGGATGTTCAGCCCGGCGCAGTCCCCGGTCCATGGCACCTCGAGGCTGCCAGCATTAAGGTGCGTTCCGCTGTCGGAGGCGTGCACCCCGAAGCTTTTGAGAATCAAAATGACGGCTGGTTTGGTGACGCCGGAGAGGAAGTCCACCGTGTTGCCCGCGTAAAGAATCCCGAAAATTGCCCCGAGCGCGAGGAGTGTCGCGATTACGGGTTTGCGAGCGATTGAATCCATGCGGCAACGTCTTTCTGGGGGAACCGGCGCTGCAGTTCGCCCGACCACCGCGCGAACGCCTCGGTGTCCCCCGCCGAGGCAGACGCGATCGTCAGCAAAATCGCCGATTCGTCAATCTGTGATTCCAGCCGGTCCCCGCGATGTTTGGCGACAAGTTCGGAGAATTTCTTTTCGACGAACAGCCGCCGGTCGTCGGTCAACGAGCGGATCATCTCCTCGGCCACGGCGGCCGCATCCGGATTCTTCGCGATGAAGTCGCGCAGCATTTCGGGTGTCGGTTTGTTGCCGGTTGCGCCGAGAATCAGGGTTGCGGCGGACGGTTTCAGCCCGTCGGGAATCCGGCCTTTCTTGAACGCCGCCAGCAAAACCGTGCCCGCTTCTCTTTTCGCGCCCTCATCCGCCAACATCAACCGGAAGCAATCCAAATCGCGCAATGTCCACATGGAGGGATCACCTTTCAAATACTCCACGAGCGCCTTGTCGAAACGCCCCTTGGCCGAGAAGCCCCTGGCCGCCACCAGCGGCGGGAGAAGCCCCTCGTCGGCCGCCTTGAAAAGCGGCTCCTCGAACGGGTTGGCTTCGCCGGGCACCCACTCGCCGAACAACCTCCACGGGGCGTAAAGAAGAGTGGGCGGAATCTTCTCCGGCACGATTCCGCGGAAGGCCTTTGCCGCATCGCCGGGCTGGTTGCGGGCAAGCAGGATGAGCCCCCGCAAATACACTGCCTCCGGCCGTTTTGTATCCGCGCTTTGGTCTAGGAACCGGCCGGTCTGGAGGGCCCGATCCGAAAGGTAGGACGCGGCTTTCGGCACGTCGGTCCAGGTCAGTTTATCGGCCTCGCTCCGGTCGTCGCCGAGCTTATAATACTCGGCATCCTGCGCGGGCTTGGACTCTGTGGGATGCACGGCCGTGCGATCCGGACGGCGAAATTCAAACCAGGCCCAAAGCCCGGTGACGGCCACCGCGAAAACAAAAATGAGGAGCGATTCTTTTTTCAAACGAAGCCTTCAGCTTGCCCGAACTCCGTGATCTAG